>DATEKT010000203.1:0-38052 GCA_035277305.1 Steroidobacteraceae bacterium
AGCGGAGCAGGATCTTCGCCGGCGAGCCCCGCAGCCATCACGACGACAGCTCCGCGATCCTTGCTCGCGCGAATCGTGAACGCCACGCCGCGCGCTTCAGCGACTGCGCGGGTCGCATTCGGCGTCTCGTCATGCGCGACGATGTCCGGCGATGCGATGAGTCCGGTGTAGCGATGCAACGGTTCGGAAAGCAGATAGCCGGACGCTGCGGCATTCCACGCCGCTTCCTGTCCGCCGAAGCCGCCCGGCCACATGAGGTTCAGCACGGGCGTGAAGCGCACGACGATGTCGACAGGGCGCACGCCGTCCACTTCGTAGCTCACGATCGCGCCGGGCGCATCGAGCGGCACGAACAGCTTTTCGTGCACGACGAAATCAGGTCCGACGTAGATGCGCGTGACAGATTCCGGGCTGTACACGATGCGTCGAAGCACGGTGCGTCCATCGATCGCAGTGGCGCCGTTCTGCGCGCGAAACGCGACGCCATAGGAATCGACGAGCTGCAGCGGATAGGCCCAGGCCTCGATGCCATTTTCCGAGTAGCCCAACAGCGCCGAGCGGCGGCCGTGGACCGCAACGAATCTCGCGGGCTGTGCCGAAGGGACTTCCCACGTCAATGGCGCGGCGTCTGTCCAGCGCGGAGTCGCCGCGCCGAGCAACGCACACATACACAGAAGGGTGGTGGCAACGACCTGCACGCCCGACTATACGCCTGAAGATTGAGATCGTTCCCCGTGCAGAAATCCCTGCGCTACACTGCCGGCATGAGAAGAGCTCGTGTGCTTACCGAGCCGTGGCCCTGGTTCGCGCTGGCCGGCGCTCTCGTCGCCGCGGGCTTCTATCCAACTTTCTTCGCCGTGCTGCCGGCACTCGATGCACCCCACCTGCTGCACGGTTCGTCGGCGACGCTATGGATGCTACTGCCACTCGTTCAGTACCGGCTCGTGCGCTCCGGTCGGCGGCACCTGCATCGTGTCGTCGGCTATGTCTCGCTCCTGCTGGCAGGGACAGTCGTCATCACGGGATTGCGGGTCGTGCAGCTCATGGCGTCGAACAAGAGCCTGACCGACATGAACTTCGTGCGGGGCAAGTTCGTGTTGCTGGATCTCACGGGGCTGGCGCTGTTCTGCGTCTTCCTCGGCCTGGCAATCCAGGCCGCGCGCCGGCGCGATATCGGTCTGCACGTCCGGCTGCTCGCTTGCACAGCGCTCATCCCGCTCGAAGCAGCGTTGGAACGTCTGCTCATGAACGGCTTTCCGACGCTCGTCCCGGACTTCGGCGCGGGCCTCACTGCCGCGCTCTTCAGCATGGAAGCAATCTGCGTGTTGATCATCGCGGCGGAGTGGCGCAGCGGACGTGTGCGCTGGCCGTTGCCGACGCTGCTCGCGTACTACGTGCTCACGCACATTTTGGCCACGCCGATTGCCTCGCAGCCCGCCTTCCAGCAGTTCTGCAGGTGGTATTCACAGCTCGGCGCGTAGTGCGGCGACAAGATCCGCCGCCGGCATCGCTCGCGCGAGCGGAGCGCCTTGACCCGCCCACTGCGCGCCATAGCCGTAGTCGCCGGCTGACTTGGCTGCGGCATGCAATGCCTTGCCGGCGTCATAAGCGATCGGATACGCGGGAATCTGCCGCTCCGAAACGCTCGCATCTAACTTTGTGAATTCATTTCTGAGGCAACGTGCAGGTCGGCCCGAGATCGCGCGAGTCATCGTGGTGTGATGCGCGGCGTCGCTCGCGAGCGCTGCACGATAGCCTGTGTCGGCGTCCGACTCTGGGCACGCGATGAACGCCGTGCCCAATTGGGCTGCGGCAGCGCCGAGTCGCAAGACGGCTGCGATGCCTGCGCCGTCCATGATTCCACCGGCGGCGATGATCGGAACATCGAGCTCGCGCACGAGAATGCGAGTCAGCGCGAGAGTTCCCAGGCAGTCGTCCGCTGCGTCGGGATCGAACGCACCGCGATGGCCACCGGCTTCGTAACCTTGCGCGACCACTGCGTGCACACCTGCGGCAGCAGCCAAGCGGGCTTCGGCTGGCGTGGTTGCCGATGCGAGCAACACGATTCCCTTCTCGCGCAGCGCCTGGATGCGATCGGCAGCGGGCAGGCCGAAGTGAAAGCTCACGACGCGCGGCTTCTCCGCGAGCAACATCGCCAGCATTTCATCGTCTTCGAGAAAGCTGCGGTAGATCTCCTTCAGCGCCGCAGGAGGCTGGACGCCGAACCGCTCGAAACGCGGCCGCAGATGCTCGATCCACGCAGCTTCGACAGCTGCATCTGCTCGCGCA
Organism: Steroidobacteraceae bacterium; assembly: GCA_035277305.1. Taxonomy (GTDB): domain Bacteria; phylum Pseudomonadota; class Gammaproteobacteria; order Steroidobacterales; family Steroidobacteraceae; genus Steroidobacter. The sequence goes on from DATEKT010000203.1 coordinate 2,290, forward strand.
GGGCGATGGCAGAAGACGTTGACGTTGAGTGGACGACTCGACCGTTCGCGCACAGCCGCGATCATCTTGCGCGCGCCTTCAGCATTCGTCGCGCCGACGCCGATCGATCCGAGCGCGCCAGCATTCGCTACGGCCGCTGCCATCGCGGGCGAAGACACACCGGCCATCGGCGCCTGCACGATCGGTGCATCGATTCCGAGTGTTGCGAGCAGCGTCATGGCGCATTCACTCCCGGGTCCAGAGCGGACTGCGCCACGCCGCGAGCGCCTGCAGAAACGCGGTCAGGCGCAGCGGCAGGAATTTCCGGCTCGGGTACACGACGAACACCGGGACAGGCGCGCACTGCCATTTGGGCAGCAGTCGCACGAGGCGGCCCGCAGCGATCTCGGCATCGCAGTAGTTCGAGGGCAGCAGTCCGACGCCGTGACCCCTGTAGACGAACGTGCTCACGGTGCTGAAATCGCGACTCGACACCGGACCTGTGACGCGCACGCGCGCTTTCCTGCGGCCGCTGACCAGATCCCAGTCGGCCTCGTTGTTCTTCGCGTGCAGCATCACGCACTCGTGCTTCGCGAGATCCGCCGGCTCGGCGGGCACCGGACGCCCCTTCATGTACTCCGGCGCAGCCACGACATACCGCACGCTATGCCCGATGCGCGAGGCGACCACGCTCGAGTCGCTCAGCTCGCCGAAGCGAATCGCCACGTCGACATTCTCGGCGACGAGGTCGAGGAACGTGTTGGTGATGAACAGGTCGACGCGGATGCGCGGCTGCGCTTTCAGGAACGCAGACAGGAAATCGAGAAACGATTGCGCGCCGAGCGCGACGGGCACCGAGAGCCGCAGCAGTCCTTCCGGCTGCTTCTGCGCCTGCGTGAGGACACGCTCTGCCTCTTGCAACAGGCCGAGCGGCTCGCGGCATTGATTGAAGTACTCGCGTCCCTGCGCCGTCAGGCTCACGCGACGGGTCGTACGGCGGAGCAGGGTGGCGCCGAGTTGCGCTTCCAGTACGGACAGGCGGCGGCTCACGGTCGAGATCGGCATTCCGAGCGAGCGGGCTGCGCGGCTGATGCTTTCGTACTGCGCCACCTTCACGAAGATGACGATGTTGTCCAGGTCGGCCATGGGCCCACTTTGCCACCAATGGAAATCAGATTACAGAGTTTCCCATCTAATCAATCACGGGCCGCGCCCGGAGAATTTGCGCCACGGACACCTTCCCCAACCAGGAGCTAACGTGAGCAACCAACCGAAGACCGTCATCGTGACGGGCGCATCCCAGGGCATCGGCGCGGCCGTGGCCAACCAGTTCATCGAGCGCGGCTACAACGTGGTCGCCAACTCGCGCCGCATCACCAGGAAGAACGAGCTGCTGCGCTCGGAGCGGCTCGAGCTGATCGACGGCGACATCGCCTTGCCGGCGACCGCGGACGAGCTCGTCGACGCCGCCGTCGGGCGCTTTGGCTCGATCGACGCGCTGGTGAACAACGCAGGCGTCTTCTTCACCAAGCCGTTCATCGACTACACCGCCGAGGACTTCCGCGCGCTCGCGGCCACGAATCTCGAGGGCTTTTTCCACATCAGCCAGCGAGTCGTGAAGCAGCTGCTGGCGCAGAAGCGCGGCGGCAGCATCGTGAGCATCACGGCGTCCCACGCCGATCACCCGCGCCCTCACTTGACCGCTTCCGTGCCGATGATCACCAAGGGCGGCCTCAACGCAGTGACGCGCAGCCTCGCGCTCGAATATGCAAAGCAGGGCATCCGCGTGAACGCAGTCGCACCGGGCGCAATCGCGACGCCGTTGCTCGCCAATGCGCCGAAGGATTTCCTGGAGGGACTGTCGCCGATGGGCCGGATCGGCAGCGGCCGCGAGATCGCCGAAGCGGTGCTGTATCTCACGGAGGCCGCCAACGTCACGGGCATCGTGCTGCACGTCGACGGAGGCTCGCACCTGTGAACACCAACATCGCTTTGCCGCCTGCACCGAAGCCGCTCGGCGCGTACGTCGAAGCTGTGCAGGCCGGCAACCTGCTGTTCCTGAGCGGAGCGCTGCCCATGGAGGGCGGCGCTCCGAAATTCGTCGGGCGACTCGGCGCGGAGTTGAGCATCGAGGACGGTCGCAAGGCGGCGCGACTGGCCGCGCTCAATGCGCTCGCACTGGCGAAACAGCACCTCGGATCGCTGGACAAGGTCGCACGCGTCGTGCGGATGAAGCTGTCGCTGGCGACGACCTCGGAGTTTCGCGATCACCCCAAAGTCGCCGACGGCGCTTCGGAGCTGCTCGCTGAAGTCTTCGGGCCCGGCAAGCTCTCGGCGCGCTCGGTGGCGGGCGTGCTGAGCCTGCCCGCCGGAGCGCCGGTCGTGGTGGAGATCATCCTCGCGTTGTCGTGATCCGCCTGCGCAGGTCCTTGAGCGCTGCGAGGTAGATCTCGGAGAAAGTCGGGAAGGGCTGGATGGTATCGAGCAGCACATCGAGCGTTACGCGCGCCCGGATCGCGAGCGTCGCCTGCTGCAGCCATTCGCCCGCTTCGGGGCCGAGCGCGTACGCGCCGATGAGGCGCTGGCCATCGCTCAGCAGGGTCATGAAGCCGTTCGACTTGTCGTACGCGCGTGTGTAGGTCGCGGTCTTGGCGATTTCGCCAACGCGCGCGGTCCCGCTGAAGGCCGCCGCGGGTGCGCCGACTGCAGCTGCCTGCGGATCGGTGAAAACGACGCGCGGCACTGCCTCGTAGTTGGCCTCGCGCTGCTCGCCAAGAATGTTCGCCGCAACGATGCGGCCCTGGTACTTGCCGACGTGCGTCAGCTGCCAGATGCCGTTGACATCGCCGATCGCCCACAAGCGCTCGCTCACGCGCAGGCGCGAGTCGACGGGAACACCGCGATCGGTCGCCTTGATACCGACCGTTTCCAGTCCGATTCCTTCGACGCGGGGACGGCGGCCCGTGGCGACGAGCAATCGATCGCCGCTGACTGTGCGGCCGTTGTCGAGCTCCAGCGCGAATTGCTGGCCATCGCGTCGCGCTGCAGTCGCGTGCGCGCCGAGCACGAGATCGATGCCATCCTGGCGCAGAACCTCGTCGAGTGCTTCGCCCAGCGGACTCGGTTCGCGAGGAAGCACATGCGCGCCGCTCGCGACGAGCACGACTTCGCCGCCCAAGCGTCGCACAGCCTGCGCCATCTCCACGCCGACGGCTCCTGCGCCGAGCACGAGCAATCGTCGCGGCACGGCCGTCATGCCGGTCACTTCGCGATTCGTCCAGATGCCGTCGAGCTCGCGCAATCCCGGCACGGGCGGAATGATCGGCTCGGAACCGTTCGCCAGCACGACATGTGTGGCTGTGTGCCGGACGCCATCGACATCGACCACGCCCGTGCCCGCGAGACGCCCGCGGCCGCGCAACAGCGTGATGCCGTGATTCGCGAGCCAGCGTTCCTGGCCCGCGTCCGAGTAGTTGGAAACCATGAAGTCGCGCCACGCGAGCGCGCCTTCGACATCGACTCGCGCCGGCGCCGCCGCTTCGTTCGCTGCGTGCGCTGCTTCGCCGGGCCGCAACAAAGTCTTGGAAGGAACGCAAGCCCAGTACGAGCACTCGCCGCCGACGAGCTCGCGCTCGACGACCGCGACGCGCAAACCACCGTCGGCCAGCGCGCCGGCGCAGTGCTCGCCGGGCGCACCGCCGCCGATGATGATGACGTCGAAGTTCATGTCGGCAGTGGCTTGCCTGCCCGTTCCGCAATCATGTATGCGGCGTACCAGCTCGGCCAGTCGGCATCGCGCACGCCGTGCAGTTTCTCTGTCTCGTAGACGCCGTGCGCAGCTTCGGCATGGCGCAACGCTGCAGCGAGATCGCTCGTCGAACTGTACGTTGCCTTGTCGGAGTCGACGCGTCCCGGCAGGCGCTGAGTGACTTCCTGCAGGACCCAGGCATTGCCGTCCGGATCGCTGAACGTCACGAACGACGCATAACTGTGTCGCTCGGGATCTACGCCGCTGACCGGGGGCTTACCTGGAGCGCGATGGAATACCTCGCTCGCGGCGATGCCGCGATCGATCAGCTCCGCGCGCGCTGCTTCGATGTCCGATACGACGAGGAACAGGCCACGCGCCGAACCCGGCTCCGCATCCGTGATTCCCTTGCCCAGGTGGATCGAGCATTGCGAGCCCGGCGGGGTGAACTGAATACCGCGAAATTCATCGCCGACGATGAAGTCGGCGTCGAGTCTCCAGCCGAGCTCACTGCCATAGAAACGCTTGGCGCGCTCGATGTCGGAAACGGGAATGGCGATGACTTCGAGCTTCATGTCGACGGTGTTCATCGAAAGCTCCTGGAGAGTTGCGCGGGTGGGGGGCGCCAAGCATACGCCTGCGATCGCGCATCGCCATCGAGTGGCCTGATGCGTGTTGCCTGAATGGCGCTTTCCGCTGCGCGGGCGCGGGCGCATGGTGCACGGCATGAAAAAGAAACTGCGCTGCGCACTTGTGGCCAGCGTGCTCGCATTTGTTGTAACGATTTCCGGCGTGCAGGCGGCGACGCCGGCTCAGTCCAGCATCGATCTCACCGGCATCCATGGCTTCGACTTTCTAGCTGGCGAATGGCGCGTGCACCACCGCCGCATCAGCGCGGTCAGCAAGCAGTGGGTCGAGTTCGACGGAACGTTGAGCCTGCGGTTGCTGATGGCGGGCACGGCCAACATGGAGGAGCACTGGCTCGACTCGCCGGATGGCGCTTATCGCGCGATCGGGTTGCGTTCGTACGACGCCAAGCAGGATCAGTGGTCGATCTGGTGGCTGGACGGTCGTTATCCGGCGGGGCCGCTCGATCCGCCCGCGCGCGGCCGGTTCGAGAACGGGATCGGCTCGTTCTATGCAAGCTACGAGCAGGACGGCAGGAAGATCATCGGCCGCCTGCAATGGTCGGCCATGACGAGGACCTCCGCGCACTGGGAGCAGGCGAGCAGCGAAGACGGCGGCAAGACCTGGCAACCGAACTGGATCATGGAGTTGCAGCGAGTCGCTTAGGATCAGCGCGAATCGCGCACGGATTCCCAGGCGACGCGGCAACGATTGTGCATGTGCAGCTCGACCTCGCGCTCAGGCAGCCGAAACGACAGGTCGAACCCGATTTCGTCCGGGCGCACCAGCACGTGACAGACACAACAGCGCTCGCCGCGGCCCGAGCCCGCCCAGGTCGCTGAAGGCTCATCCCGCGGCAGCCGGCCCGAGGCCAGCAACCCGCTTGCGCGCTGCCGCAGCTCGCTTTCGGTCACGTTCGCTGTTGTCATGGCAACCCCTCGCCTGTCCTTTCGAGGACAGTACGATTCAGTACACGTATTTATTCCATGTAAGGTTGCCTAAGGCTGCGAATCGCGCCGCCGCACGATCTTGAAGCTCGCGGCGATGCTGTGCGCCATGACGTGCGTGACCGTTCCGCTCGCGTCGCTGACGAACTCGAAGGTGCCGAGGATGCGCGGCGAGAACATCGTGTCGCTGATCGGCGCCATCAGCACGTGGCCCTTGCCGTTGAAGTCCGCGTAGAGCTGCCCGTCGGCGAGCGAAATCGTCATGGTGCGGTAACGAAACGGATTGGCATCCACGAAATCGTACTCACCGACATATTTCGCAAGGACTTCGGGCGCGACGCGCACCGGCTCCGGCGGCCCGCTGAGCGTGGAATGATCCGCGGGCGTCTCCGCGCAAACGTATTCGAGCAGCTCGGTGTCCGGCACCAGGTTCAGGTCGGACGAGATCGTGATCGGCTTGTTGAAGACTTTGGGGTCCGTCAGCGTGATGCGTCGCTGGATGTGGCCGAAGTCGGGGCGACGATAGCGCTCGGTGATGTGCAACGCCTCGGTGTGCGGATGACCGCCGAAGTCGAGCCAGCTCGCCTCGTTGAAGCCTTCGCTCTCGACCACCAGTTCCTCGCCGTCCCAGCGTCCGACCGAAAAGCCCATGAAGCTCGGGTTGGTCACCTTCGGGAGCTTGCGGCCGTCCAGGAAGATCTGCCGGTACGCGAGATCCTCGTGCAGCACGAGGATGAGCGCGGACGTCTGCACGATTTTCGTGCGCGCCGCTTCGTTCAGCATCGTGCCGAAGATGTGCCGCGGACCGAACGGCTGGCAGCCGATCGCGGCGGGATCGTCCTTGCCGTAGGACTTCATGCGCTGCGTCGCCAGCTGCTCGGCCCATGGCTGCACGTCGCTCGGCTGCAGATCGGCCGCGATGTTCATGAGATAGGCCGGCTCCGGAGTCGCGATCCAGATACCGGAGAAATCCGGTTTGCCGTCGGCAGTGCGCGGGGCAGGGGCGCTGAGATTCGGCTGACCGTCGGCAAGTCGCGGAATGTTCGGCGTGCGCTCGTTGATCCATTGCGCGTGGACCGCGGTGCTGAGCGCGAACGCTGCAAGAAGCAGGACAATCGTTCTTCTGCTCATAGCTTCATCCGTTTCGCCAGCGACACGAATCGCTCGTCGGCGCGCAGCGGATCCCATTTGCGTTCGATCTTCAGGAACGTGAGCCGGACGTCGCGGTCTGCGTACGCTTTCTCGAGCCACGCGAACGTGTTATCGGCGTCGCCGAGACCGTTGTAGATCATCGCCACGTTGAACGGCGGGACGTAGCGATTCGCGCTTCTGTCGCGCAACTCTGCGAGCGCCGCTTCGGCACCCTTGCGGTCGCCCAATCGCGCCCGCGTGTAGCCGATCATCGAAACAGTTTCGGAGTTCGCCGCCGATAGTGCGCGCGCCTTCTCGAACTCGGAGAGCGCTGCCTGCAACTCGTTACGCGCGAGATGCACCTTGCCGAGGAACAGGTGCGCGATCCAGAAGTTCTCGTCCAGCTCGAGCGTCGCGCGCAACTTTTGTTCGGCGTCGGCATCGCGGCCGGCGTAGTGGAGGACGTGGCCTTCAATGGCATTGGTTATGAGGGCCAGCGGATCGAGCTCCGAGGCCCGTCGTGCTTCTGCGATGGCCTGCTCGTGCCGGCCGAGGTCTGACAGCAGCACGGCATATGCGCGGTGGCCGTCGGCGCCGTTCGGATTGATTTCGATCGCGCGCTTGCACGTGCGCTCCGCCGCTGACCAGTCCCAGTCCCACCAGGTCTGGATGAAGCACAGCGAGCCCCAGGCAGAGTCCAGATGCGAGTCGAGCGCGAGCGCCCGCAGCGCCGCGGATTTGCCTCGCGGCATGACTTCGCCCGGCCGCCGATCGCTGCTGATCGTCATCGCGCGATAGGCTTCCGCGAGTCCTTCGTATGCCAGCGCGTACCGCATATCCTGCTCGATCGCGCGATCGAAGTACCCGATGCTCTTGTCGATCTCCGGCGGGGTGAGCTTGAGGAAGTGATAGCGGCCCAGGAGATAGGAGCGATACGCATCCGGATTCTGCGTGTGACGATACGTGAGTTGCCGCCGCTCCTCGCTGGACAGTCGCAGCGAAAGCGCCGCCGCCATCTGCTTCGCGAGCTTGTCCTGCATGTCGAACAGGTCGGTCCACGGTTGATCGACCTGGTCGGACCAGATTGCTGAGCCGTCGCTGACACGTAGCAGACGCGTGGTGACGCGCAACATCTCGCCGTTGCGCTGAATACTTCCTTCGAGCACTGCGTCGACGCCCAGCTCGCGGCCTGCGACGAGTGCATCCTGTTCGAGCGGCGCGTATTTGCGTACGGAGCTGAGCGGACGAACGACGAGACCGCCGCTGTTGCCGAGGCGCTCGATCAGCGTGTCCGCCATCCCGAGCTCGAGTGCGGGATCGCCGGACTCCCGCACCAGCGGCTTGAACGGCAACACCGCGATCGACTCGATGCGCGGCTGCGTTGCGGGCCGACTGCCGAGTAGTGCGGCGATGCCGATAGCGACGACCGCCAGTCCTGCAAGAGCGAGGGCGATGAGAGTTCGTCGGTTCGAACGAGCAGGTGCGGGGACCGTTGTCGGTGTATCGACTGCCGGCCCGCCGGACTCGACGGTTGCTATGAACCGGTAGCCGCGCCCCGAAACGGTGACGATGTAGCGATGCTCGTCCGGCCGCTCGCCGAGCAGCTGGCGGAGCGTCGAGATCGTTTGCGTGAGGTTGTTCTCCTCTACGACCGCATCGCCCCACACCGCATCCATGAGCTCGCGCTTCGGGACCAGCCGGCCTGCGTTGCGAACCAGGTGCAGGAGGGTGTCGAACGCCCGGCTGGTGATGGGAACGGCGCCCTGACTGCGGTGCGATAACAGCCGCCGGCCCGCGTCGAGCCGGAAGTCGCCAAAGGCATAGAGCGTCTCGTCAGGCACGCGCAGCTCCTCGCCGCCTATTTTCACGATTTTTCAGGGCGTGTTTGGGGATTTTTCACGGCCCGGGGCGCCAGCGTCGCCTCCACCAGCGACGTGCTGGCCATGCAGGAGACGGCAATGACGACTTCATTCTTGAGGAAAGTGCTGATCGTGGGCCTGATCGCCGCGATTCCGGCGACGACGTTCGGGGGCGATCTGCAGACCTATTTCTACGGCACGCGCCCCTCGATCGAGGGGGTGTGGGACTCGACCGTGACGCTGCAGGTGTGCGGCGGGGGGCCGGTCATCCGCACCTTCCGCGCGCTCAACCTGTTCGAGGACGACGGTTCGCTGGTCGCGACGAGCGTAGCTGCCCCGCCGCCTTCGCTCGGCCGGTGGCGCTGGACGGGTGGCCGCACGTACCGCGCACAGTTCCAGTACCTGCGCCTGGGCGCGGGCGGGGTGTTCGAAGGCATGACCCGGGTGACACGTCAGATCCAGATGGCTGCCGACGGCAAGTCGTTCACGAGCGTCGTGTCGACGCAGTTGTTCGACATTACCGACACGATGTTCGCGGAAGGCTGCGGCCAGGAGACCGCAAAGCGCGTTTTCTGAGCGGAGCAGGTGGCGGCGGTCTCGGCGCGAATGTGCGCCGGGACTTCCGCAAGACTTCAGCGAGTGGCGTCCAGCAACCGGTCGAACACCGGCCCGAGAATCTTCACCAGGGCGGCCGGGTCCGCCTGTGCGAGGGCCGGCAGCTCCAGCACCTGGCGCATCATCTGAAAGCCGGCGATGAGCGCGAGCATCACGCCGGCGCGCTGCGCGGCGAGGCTGCCTTCCAGGGAGGCGGCGATGAGCTTCTGATGATGGCGCTCGATCAGCTTGCGAGTGATCTTCGCGGCGCGCGCGCTGGATGCCGAGCGCAGCATGATCTGGAATCCCTCGAGTGGCGTGTCCTCGGCCTGCGTGATGCCGATGAGCACGGCGGCGATCTCCTTGCCCGAGGCATCGGGCTTGGTGATCTGCGGCCCGAGCACGCTGGTGGTGGCCATGGACTCGGCCACGGCCTCGGCGAACAGCCGCTCCTTGGAGCCGAAATAGCGATTGACCAGCATCGCGGTTACGCCGGCGCCACCGGCAATCTCGCGGACTCCGGCCCCGTCGTAGCCGGCTTTCGCGAACGTGCGGCGCGCGGATTGCAGGATCGCGGCGCGGGTGGCAGTGGCGTTGCGCTGGCGCGCGGGGCGGGGCGGGGTTCGGGCCATCGGGTCGCTCTCTTCAAGTCTACACATGTAGACTTATACCCAATCTGCCGTTAAAGTCTACAGCTGAAGACTTGCAGCGCAAGCGAGGCAGCAGCAGTGGCCGAAACAGTGCTCGTGACGGGCGGAACCGGATTCATCGCCGGCTGGTGCATCGTCCAGCTGCTGGAGCGCGGCTACGCCGTGCGCACTACGGTGCGTGATGCCTCGAAGGAGCAGCGGGTTCGCGCTGCGGTGGCCGGCGCGAAAAGCGCAACGGATCGGCTCAGCTTCGCGTTGGCCGATCTGAATAGCGACGAGGGTTGGGATGCTGCGGTCGCTGGATGTCAGTACGTCCTGCACGTCGCCTCGCCACTGGGTGGCGGTGCGACCACTGATAGGAATGCCCTGATCGCGCCGGCGCGCGATGGAACGCTGCGCGTCCTGCGCGCGGCCGCGAAGGCCGGCGTCAAGCGAGTGGTCATGACATCGGCTGCGGCCGCCGCGCGGCCGCCGCTCACGACAGACCAGACGAGCGATGAGACCGTCTGGTCCGATCCCGACGATCCGCAGTTCGATGCCTATCGCGTCTCGAAGATTCTCGCGGAGCGCGCGGCCTGGGACTTCATGAATCGCGAAGGCGGAGCGACGCAGTTCACGACCATTCTGCCGGGCGCAGTGTTCGGTCCGATTCTCACTGCCGAGAATCTCGGCTCGGTGCAGATCATCCAGGGCATGTTGAATGGCAAGCCGCCGGCGCTGCCGCGGCTCGGCTTCTGGATCGTCGACGTGCGCGATCTCGCGGACCTGCACATACGCGCGATGACTGCGGCATCCGCGGCAGGGCAGCGCTTCATTGCCGCGGGTGAGTACATGTGGATGGAAGACATCGCACGCACGCTGCGCACGGAGCTCGGTGAAGCTGCGGCTAAGGCGCCGACGCGTCGTCTGCCGAACTTCGTCGTGCGCATGCTGCTGCCGTTCGCGGCGAATTTGCGCACGCTCGCACCGCTCCTCGGTCGACGCTTTCCGTTGACGTCCGCCAAGGCGCGCCAGACGCTCGGCTTCGCGCCGCGGCCCGCAGCGATGACCGTCGTCGACTGCGCGAGGAGTCTGCTCGCGGTGTAGCATCCCGGGCACGCGAGCCCCCGAAAAATCAGGTCAGAACACCAATGAGCAGCCTCAAGCTGTGCCTGGCCGCAACAGCGTTGCTGTTCAGCCTGCCACTGTACGCCCAATGGTTGAGCGAGCCGACGCGCGGCATTCCGAGAACGCCCGAAGGCAAGGCGGATCTGTCGGCGCCGGCGCCGCGTACCGCGGAAGGGCACCCGGATTTCACCGGGCTGTGGCTCGCGCCGTTTCATCCCGGTTACGTCATCAACGTTGCCACCGATCTCGACCCGGCCGACGTGCAGCCGTGGGCTGCGAAGGTTTTCAACGAGCGTCTCGACAATCTCGGCAAGGACGATCCGGGCACGATCGGCTGCCAGCCGCTCGGGCCGCGGCACATCACCGGCGGCGCGCTGGTCCGCATGTCGAAGATCGTGCAGACGCCCGCTGTGATCGTCGTGATGTACGAGGATCTGAACTACCGACAGATTTTCCTGGATGGGCGCGCGCTGCCGAAGAATCCGAGCCCGAGCTTCATGGGCTATTCGATCGGGCGCTGGGAAGGCGACGAGCTGGTCGTCGAGAGCACCGGCTTCAAGGACACGACCTGGCTGGATTTCGGCGGACATCCGCATTCTGAACAGCTGCGAATCACCGAGCGCTATCGCCGCACTGACTTCGGCCACATCCGGCGGCAGATCACGCTCTCCGACCCTGAAGCGTTCACGAAGCCGATCGTCGTCGGCTCGGACATGACGCTGAATCCAGACACCGAGTTGCTCGAGTACGTCTGCGCCGAGACGCCGCGCGAGCGTTTTCACCTGGTCGGCCGCTCGGAGGCGGAGAAAAAAGTGCGCGTGCCCGTAGCAACGCTCGACAAGTACGTGGGCGACTACGATTTCGCGGGCAACAACACTTTTGGCATCCGCACGGCAACTGTCACGCGATCCGGCGCGCAACTGTTCATTGACTTCAACGGCAAGGGCCGCACACCGCTGGTGCCGCTGTCGCAGAACATGTTCTCGCCGCGGCTGCTCGGCACTTACGAGTTCGTGAGCGACGAGCACGGCGTCGTGACCCACATCATGGTGCACGGAGTCGAGAGCAGCGAGAAGGCCGTGCGCCGGCGCAAAGGCGCATAATCGGCATCCATCGAATTCGAGTTTCAGGAGCTCCCATGTCCGTCAAGCGCATCAAGACCGGTCCCCGCATGAGCCAGGCCGTGGTTCATGGCAACGTCGTCTATCTCGCCGGCCAGGTTTGTCCTCCCGATGCGGGCGCGACGACAGTGGGTGCGCAGGCGAAGGTCATTCTTTCGCAGATCGACGCGCTGCTCGCCGAAGCGGGGACGAGCAAGCAGAACCTGCTGTCCGCGAGCATCTGGCTGAAGGATATCGGCACGTTCGCCGAGATGAACGAAGTGTGGGACAAGTGGGTCGTGCAGGGCTCCACGCCGGCGCGTGCCACGGTCGAAGCGCGGCTCGCCGGTCCTCAATACCTGATCGAGATCGCGGTGATCGCTGCGACCGGCTGAAGCTCAGCTACGCCGCACGTCGTCGGCAACTTCCCGCAGGTCGTTGTTGAATTGATGTCCGCGCCCATCGAAAGCGCGAACGGTCGCGCGCGGCACTCTCGCCGCGTGCATCGCCAGGTGCGAGAACGGCACGATCTCGTCGTCGCGGCTGTGATAGAAAATCAGCGGCCAGTCACCCGCGAGTTTCGCGGCGGCGTCCGCGGGCGGCGTTGCGTCGTCCCACTGCCATCCTTCATCGGCGCTGCAGTACGGCGCTGCAATCAGGAACAGACCGGCGATGTGCAGCGCCGGCCGACGCTCGCACACATACTTCAGTAGCACCGACCCGCCGGCCGAATGACCGACGAGCGCGACCGCGCCGCTCGCGCCGGCGATCTTCGCGTCGATCTCCGACATCCATAGCGGCACAGGCACGTTCTCTTCATCCGGCATCTGCGGGCATTGCACGTCGTACCCGGCGCCGAGCGCGCGTTGCAGAGAATCGGCCAGCAACCGATCTTCAGCGTACGCGCCCGCTCCGGCGCCGTGGATGAAGAGAACCAGCATGTCGTCAGCGGACGACCCGCTTGAAACGGTTGGCGCTGTACGTCTGGAAATCCTTGCCCGGCTCGGCGATCTGGAATGTTTCCGTGAATTCGTCCGGGCCGAGCACCTCGTAGATTTCGCGCGCGCGCCACTTGCTGTCGAGGTTCTCGAACGACTCGCTGGCGAATACGAGTCGCGTAGCGCTGCTCTCCGCGGCCGCATGCCGGTACTGATTGACGAACCCTTCGGTGTGAAACTGCCGCAGCACCAGCGCCTTGCCGATCCGGTCGTAGCTGAGGAAGCTCCAGTGCTGGTGCACTTCGCCCTTCTCGTTCTTCTCCTGCGGCGGGTAGGTCGAGGTGCTGCGCTCGTGAATGAAGCGGTCGCCCAGCACGAATTCGTAGCTGCGCTCCACGGTCCCCTTGCCCGGCTCTCCTTGCGTCGTGCCTTGCCACTGGCCGACCAGGAAGCGCACCGGCTGCCACGGATCCGGCTTCGCAGTGTCGGCAGCCATCGTCAGCGCTGGAGCGAACAGCGCGCACATCAGCAGCGTTCTCAGATGCGACATTGGTATGCCCCCATGCCTGGAGTCAGATGATTTCGAACGCGAGCGGCCGCGGCGGGCCATCGTTGCACGAACCCGCAGGACAAGCCGACACCGCGATGGCCAGGTCCATTTCCGCGCGCAGGATCATCGAATCGCCGGCGCGGCACTTCGGCGGCAGGATCTTGAGCCGGCCGTCGGCAAGCACGTCGACGTTCATGAAGAAGTTGAACGCGGTCGGCAGGCTGTCGGGCTCGACGCCGACCTCGCGCAACGCCGCGAGCAGGTTGTCGTGGCAGTTCGCGTGATAGCCGGTCACGGCATATTGCATGCGGTACATCTCGAGCGAGCACGAGGCGTACAGGAAATCGTGACGACCGACATCGTCCGCGACGATCGTCAGCATCGGGTTGCTGAGATTCGACCACAACACATCGCCGGTCGTGAAATGAATCTTGCCGTCGTAGTCGAACGTGCGCCCGTTCGACAAACGCTCGCGGCCGTCGAGCGAGAACGCCATCAGGTCGCCGGTCTGGCCGCCTTCGGTATCGATGAGACGCAGCTGTGCGCCGCGCGCGAGCTTGAGGCCGGCGCCGCCGCCGGCGGGAACGATGTGTCGCTGGGTCATGCGACGATCTTACATCACGCGGCGAGCAGCTGACGCGCTTCGACGGCGAGCGGATGTTCCGTGGTGAGCGCGCTCTCGAAACAGCGCACGGCGCGCTCGAGCAAAGGTTTCGCTGCGCTCGCCGATCCTTGCGTGATCCTGACTTTCGCGAGCAGCAAAAGCGCTTCGCCGACGTCTGCACTGGTATCCGGGCCACGCGCGAGAGCTTCGGTTCGGCTCAGTGCAGTCTTTCCGTACTCTTCTGCGTCCGTCAGTGCTCCGGAGCGGAGTGCGACCGACGTCGCGAGCAGGAGCGCGCGATTCAACTGGCGCTCGGCGTGATCGGAGCCGTATCCCGCAGACTTCAGGGCGGCCTTGCTGCTGATTGCCGCCGCCGCCAGATCGCCGCGGCCGAGCGCGATCTCCGTTTTGCAGTTCTCGATGAGCGCCTGGTTGTTGCGATCCATCTTTGCCGCGATCTGTGCGGCCTCGTCCGCCGCCGCAGCCGCCTCGTCGAAGCGGCCCACGCCTACGAGCGCTGCGGCGTAGTTGCGCAATGCCTGCACCAGGCTCTTGGGACTTCCAGTCGTGCGAGCTCGTTGCAACGCAGGCCCGATGGCGGCAAGCGCCTCCTGCGGGCGCCGCATCGACACGAGCATCGAACCGTAGTTGACCGCGTAATAGGTCGGCTCGTGTCCTTCCGGCTCGAGCTCGCGGGTCCGGCGTAACACGATTTCGTATTGCTCGAGCGCGCGCCGTGTTTCGCCCATGCCCGACAGCGCGATGGCGGCGTTCTGTCGCGAGACCAGGCGTGCGGAGGTATCGCCGCGACCATTGCGCTCGTGCACTTCGCCCGCGAGCTCGGCCATCTGCAGCGCCTTCGCGGGCTGGTTGTTGCTGAGATAGAGGCCGCCGAGATCCGTCAGCGCCTTGACGTAGATCGGCCGGTGCTCGCTGCCCTCGGCCTCGATCGCCCGGAGCGCTTCGCGCAGCAAAGACTCCGCAGCCTGCGGGCGGCTGGCAGATATTTCGAGTTGTGCGCTGGCCAGCAGACACGTCGCGCGCACCGTCGCCGGAGGAGCGTCGAGGCGTTGCATCAGCCGGTTCGCCTCGGCAATGCGCCCGGCGGTGCCCTGGTCGATTCCGGACAGCCCATCCGCATAGGCGTGGTTGCATTGCGCGCTGGCCATCAGCTCGTCGTCGTCGATCCGTTGCCCCATCTCATAGGCGCGCTGGTACAGCTCATCGGCGCGCCGGACTTCCACGACACCGCGGTATTGATGGGCGAGCTGAATCAGCATGAGGCCAAGAAAGCGCGGGTCCGCCTGGTATTGTTTCTCGAGCAGCTCGACGCCGCGCTCCAGTCGTTCCGATGCTTTCAGCGCGGGCCGATCGGGTCCGCCGTCGGACATCAGCAGCGCACCCATGAAGTCGCTCACCATCTCGGCGCGCCGCGACTCGAACTGTGCGTGGTCGCGCTGCTTGCGCGCATCGGCCATCAGCACGCTGGTGACGATCGCAGTTCCCACCAGGCTCAGCAGCACGAGCACGGCCGCCGCGACACCGCCGCGATGTCTGCGAACGAATTTGCTCGCACGATAGCCGAGCGAGTCGGGCCGTGCGGCAACGGGCTCATGGGCAAGATAGCGCCGCACATCCTGCGCGAAGGCGTCGACGCTCGCATAGCGCTCGACCGGATCCTTGCGCAGCGCCTTGCCGATGATGTTGTCGAGGTCGCCTGCGAGCAGGCGGCGCGTGGCGGCCCGGGTCGCGACCTTCGACGGCGGCGGTGGATCCGTCTCCAGCACCGCTTGCATCACTTCCGTCGCGGTCTTGTCATCGGTCTCGAACGGCGGCCGGTCTGCCAGCAGGAGATACAGAATCAGTCCCAATGCATACACATCGGTGGCGGTCGTGACAGCGCCGCTTTGCAATTGCTCGGGCGCGGCGTAAGCAATCGTCAATCCCGGCGGAGCCTGGCGAGTGAGCTCGCTGTTCTGCTCGTCCGCCTCCAGCAGCGCCGCGACGCCGAAGTCGAGCAGCTTCGCGCGGCCGTCGGACGTCACGAGAATGTTGGCCGGCTTCAGATCGCGATGCACGATCAGATTGCGATGCGCGTGCGAAACCGCATCGAGCACACTCACGAACAATGCGAGGCGTTGCTCCACCGTGGACGAGTGCAGCTCGCAGTACCGATCGATGCGCTCGCCTTCGACGTATTCGAGTACGAGGTACGGCTGGCTGCCTGCGGCGATGCCCGCATCGACGAGATGAGCGATGTTCGGATGCTGCAGCCGCGCGAGCAGCGTGCCTTCGCGGACGAAGCGCTGCTCGGTCGGATGCCCGATGAGCGCTGCGTTCAGCAGTTTCACCGCGACGCGGCCTTCGAAGCGTCCATCGTCGCGTCGGGCCAGCCACACCGCGCCCATGCCGCCGTGACCGAGACAGCGCTCGAGCGTGTACGCGCCGATGCGCTGTCCCGCGAGCGTCGTGGCAAACGGCGAAGCGGGCGAATCGCCAGTCAGGAATGCGTCACTCTGCAACAGCTCGATTTCATCGACGCACGATTCGAGATGGCGCGCTGTCTCGGGATCGACGCCTTCGAGGTCCTCGAGCCACGCACGGCGCTGCTCTGGAGGCAGCGCCAGCATCTGGTCCAGCAGTGCAGTGATGCGTGGCCAGATCTCGTCGATCGCGGACGCGCTCGTGGTTTCAGGCTTCGGATCGGCCATGGTGCGGAGATCGGAATGCGCCCGCCGATTGCGACATCGATTCGCTGCTGTTCTGCGCCGGCTGCATCGCGCGATGCAGGAACAGGCGCGCCTTCTCCCAGTCGCGCTGCACGGTTCGCTGGCACACGCCCCACATCGAGGCGATGTCGCCGAACGAGAAACCGCTGAAGTACTTGAGATCGACGACCTGCGCCAGCCGCGGCTCGATGTGCGCCAGGCGTTCGAGCGCCTCGTTGAGCCGTTCGAGCTCGGCGCAGTCGATCTCCTGGCCGGGCACGTTGACCGGGAGCGAGGTGATGTGGAACTCGCCGCCGCGCTTGAGCGCCCGGCGGTTGCGGGCGAAGTCGATGACCAGGCCGCGCATCACGCGCGCTGCATAAGAAATGAAATGCGCGCGATCGGGAAACAGGCTGGCGTCCTTCTCGCGCAGGCTGAGGTACGCCTCGTGCAGCAGCGTGGTCGCGCTGAGGCCGGGCGCATGCCGCCGCAGCTCGCGCGAAGCGATCCGGTGCAGCTCCGAGTACAGCAGCGCGAAGAGTTGGTGTTGCGCTTCCATCCATCCCATCCCCTAGGCCAAGGATACGCTTGTCGCATTCGGACCGCCGATTACGATTATGGGCGACACATCTTCATGGCGCCTGCGATTGCTGGGGAGTAGGGGAGCTTATGTCGACTCGATGGGACTTTCGTCCAAGGTTCGTGGCTGTGCTGCTGCTGTTCGCCGGACCGGCGGCGCAGGCCCAGATGACCGATCAAACGCAGACGCCGAACGTCGAAGGCGCCGGCATCCACAAGTCGCTCGATCAGCAGATCGGGGCCGGTGTCGGGGACTGGACGACACCCGATTCGTCCAGCTACATCATCGCGCGGGATCCGGCGCGGGCCATCCGGCGCGGCCGCCAGCTGTTCCAGCGCAAGTTCACGCTCATGCAGGGCTTCGGGCCCCGGACGCACGACGGCATCGGCGACATCGCGGCCGAGGGCGCGATCGGCGCTGGCCTGATCGAGAGCTGCGCCGGTTGTCATGGCCGGCCGCGCGGCGCGGCGGGTTTCGGCGGCGACGTCGCCACCCGTCCCGACAGCCGCGATGCGCCTCACCTGTTCGGTCTCGGTCTGAAGGAGATGCTCGCGGACGAGATGACGAGCGACTTGCGGGCCATTCGCCAGAAGGCGCGCGACCTCGCCCGCAGCACGGGCCGGACCGCCTCGCTGACGCTGCAGAGTAAAGGCGTGCAGTACGGCGTGATTCGTGTGGACCGGGACGGTCGCGTCGACACGTCCGGCGTGCGGGGCGTGAACGCAGACTTGCGAGTACGTCCGTTCTTCGCACACGGCGGCACCACATCCATCCGCGAGTTCGTCGTCGGCGCGTTCAATGACGAAATGGGATTGCAGGCGGTCGATCCGCTCACCGCGCGCGCCGCTGCCGGGGAGCGAGTTGTCACGCCAACAGGCATGGTGCTCGATGGCACCCAGGACCTCGTGAAGCGCGCGAATGCCACGTTCCCGGCCGACGATCCGGACAACGACGGCATCCGCAACGAGATCCCGACCTCGCTGGTCGACTTCATGGAGTTCTACCTGTTCAACTATTTCAAACCGGGCACGTATCGCCAGTCGGCGGCGACGCAGTTCGGGCAGGTGCTCATGAAGGAAACCGGCTGCACCGGCTGTCACGTGCCGAGCCTGACGATCAACCGCGACCGGCGCATCGCGGACGTCGAGACGACCTACGACCCGGGCCGCGCGATCTTCAACGGCCTGTTTTCGAACGCGCGCCTGCTCATCTATGAAGAGGACGACGGCTCAGGCAATCCGACCGTGAAGGTGCCGCTGCAGCGTCCGTTCGTCGTGCGCAATTTCTTCTCCGATCTGAAGCGCCATGACCTCGGACCGGCCTTTCACGAGCGCAACTACGACGGCACCATCACCAAAGAGTTCATGACCACGCCGCTGTGGGGCGTCGGCTCGTCGCCGCCGTATGGACACGATGGCCGCAGCATCAATCTGCGCGAAGTCATCCTGCGCCACGGCGGCGAGGCGCAAAAGTCGCGCAACGCTTTCGCGGCGCTGCCGGAGATCGGCAAGGCCGCGATGCTCGAGTTCCTGAATTCGCTGGTGCTGTTCCCGCCGGACGACACGGCGTCGAACCTGGATCCCGGCAACCCCAACGCGCCGGGCTATCCGCAGCGCGGGCACGGCAGCATCAGCCTCTCGGTGCTGTTCAACTCGCCGAGCGACCTGGAGTGATCAGCTCTTCCACTTGATGTTGCAGCCCAGGCTCGGCTTCTGCCGGGCCGGCTGCGCGGCGCCGCTCAGCAACGCGTCGCACGCGGCACGCAGATCCTGACCGGTCGGCGTGCCGCGGCCCGGGCGGCTGTCGTCGAACTGGCCGCGATAGGCGAGCTTGCGCTGCCCGTCGAACAAGTACAGATCGGGCGTGCACGCCGCGTCGTAGGCTTTCGCGACGCTCTGAGTTGCGTCGAGCAGGTACGGAAACGTGTAGCCGGCGCTGCGCGCTTCTTCCGCCATGCCTTCGGGGCCGTCCTGCGGATACGCGCTCGTGTCGTTCGAGCAGATCGCGACGACTGCAATTCCCTGCGACTGGTAGTCGCGTGCGAAGCGCGCGAACTCGTTGCGCATGTGCTTGACGTATGGGCAGTGATTGCAGATGAACGCGACGACCAGCCCGCGCGCGGCGGCGAAGTCTTCCAGCGAGCTCACCTTGCCGTTGAAATCGGCGAGACGGAAAGCGGGCGCGGGCGTGCCGAGCGCGAGCATGGTGGATTCTGTAGCGGCCATGCCCGCGATAGTACTAGAGACCGAGCGTCTGTTGTGCCGGGGGCGGCGGATCGAGCCGCACGCCTTCCATCTCGAGCATGCGCTGCTTGGTGGCCGAGCCGCCTGGCGCGGAGAAGCCGCCGAGCTTGTTGCCCGCCGCAAGCACGCGATGGCACGGAATGATCAGCGGCACGGGATTCTTCGCCATCGCCTGTCCGACGTCGCGTGCAACTTCAGGCCCGGCGCCGAGCTCCTTCGCGAGCGCGCCGTACGTCGAGGTCTGACCGTAGCGCAGACGTCGTGTCGCTGCGTAGATCCTGCTGAAGAGCTCGTCCTGCGCACCGAGATCCAGCGACACGTTCGAGAAATCCACTTTCTCGCCGGCGAAGTAGCGCCGCGCAGCTTCGATGACCGCGTTGACTTCCGCCGGCGGTGTCGCTGCCTCAGCGTTGACGAGCCGCCGCAGCAGGCTGCGTTCGGTCGCGTCAGCCGTGCTCGTCGGCAAATGAAAGCGCACGATGCCTGCGCCGCTCCAGGCGATTGCGCAGAAGCCGGCTGCGGTTTCGAACACGCAATAGCGCTGTGTCGTGCGGTCCATGGGCGCCACTGTATGCCGGTGCCGGATCGCGGACAATCCGATAGTTGCGATCCCGCTAGCCGGCGACCGGCTCCGCGCTGAGCTCACCAACCACCGCGCTGTCCTTCGCGCGGTGATCGGCAGCGATCAGTTGATAGAAGACCGGCACGACGAACAGCGTGAACAGCGTGCCGACGATCATGCCCGTCACGAGCACGATGCCGATGCTGTTGCGCGCTTCGGCACCCGGGCCCGAGACGAGCACCAGCGGGAAATGACCGAACACCGTCGCCGCCGATGTCATCAATACGGGTCGCAAGCGAGTGAGCGTGGCCTGACGGATCGCGTCGAGCTTCGCGAGCCCGCGCTCCTGCAAGGTGTTCGCGAATTCCACGATCAGGATGCCGTTCTTCGCTATCAGGCCCACCAGCGTGATGAGTCCCACCTGCGAATAGATGTTGATCGTCGTCAGTTCGGTGAACGTGAACACGAGCGCGCCGGAGATCGCGAGCGGCACCGAGCCGAGCAGTACGATCAGCGGATCGCGGAAGCTGCGGAACTGCGCGGCGAGCACGAGATAGATCAGGATCACGGCGAAGCCGAGCGTCGTGGTGAGCGCCTTGCCTTCCTGGCGGATCTGGCGCGACTCGCCCGCGTAGTCGAGCGTCACCTGCGTGCCGCCCGCTTGAGTCGCTGCTTCCTCCAGCACCCGCAAGCCCTGATCCTTGGTCACGCCCGGCACCACGCCGCCGAAGATGCGCGCCGAGTTGCGCTGCTGGAAGCGATTCAGCGTGCGCGGACCGGTGACCGTCTCGATGCGCGTGAACGTCGACACCGGCACGAGCCTGCCATCGGGCGTCTTGATCTTCAGGTCGAGCAACGGATCGAGCGTCGCGCGATCCTTGTCGCTCAGCTGCGGAATCACCTTGTAGCTGCGATCGAAATAGTTGAAGCGGTTGACGTACGCGCCGCCGAGCATCGTACCGAGCTCGCGCCCGACCGTCGCCAGGTCGAGCCCGAGATCCGCGAGCCGCTCGCGATCGAGCACGACGCGGGCCTGCGGCAGATCGATCTTCAGATCGGTGTCGACGTACATGAACTTGCCGCTCTGGTAGCCGGCATTGAGCACCGCCTGCGTCGTCTCGAGCAGCTGCTCGAGCTCGCCGCTGCTCTGGACGATCAGCTCGACGTCGAACTGTCCCGGCGTCGGCAACGGCGGATCCAGGCGCGGGAACACGCGCACGCCCGGGATCTGCGAGACGGCGCCGTACACCTCGCCGTACATCTCCGAGGTCGAGCGAGTGCGCTCGTGCCAGTCCTTCGCGACCAGTCCGCCGAAGCCGCCCCACGGCGCGGTCAGCGACCACATGAAGCGCGTCTCCGGGAAGCCGGTGATGCTCTTCACGACTTCGAGCGAGTTGTCGTTCGAAGCTTGCAGCGTCGAGTCCGGCGAACCCTCGAAGAACAGGCTGATGTGGCTCTGATCCTCGACCGGCGCCAGCTCCTGGTGCGAGTACTGGTATAGCGGCCACGCGGAGATCGTGACGATCGCCGCAACGGCGACGATGGCCCAGCGCATGCTCAGCGCGCCATCGAGCAGCTTTGCGTAACCGCGACTCACCGCGCCGAAGCCGCGATTCACGAGCTTCGTCAGGCGCGTCTCCTCGCCATGCTCATGCACCCACTTCGAGCTCATGACCGGCGACAGTGTGAGTGCGACGAGACCGGACACCACCACCGCTGCAGCGAGCGTGATAGCGAATTCGAGGAACAGCGAGCCCGTCAGCCCGCCCTGGAAGGCGATGGGCGTGTAGACCGTCGCGAGCGTGATCGTCATCGCGATGATCGGGCCCTTCAGCTCGCGTGCGCCGATGAGCGCCGCTTCGAGCCGCGACTTGCCCTCGCGGACGTGCCGCTCGACGTTCTCGACCACGACGATGGCATCGTCGACGACCAATCCCACCGACAACACGATCGCCAGGATCGTCAGCAGATTCAGGCTGAATCCGGACGCGAGCATCACGATCGCGGCGCCGAACAGCGAAACCGGCATCGCGACCAGCGGCACGAGCGCGGTGCGCACGGAGCCCATGAACAGGAACACGACGATCGCGACGATCAATACCGTCTCGCCGAGCGTCTTGGTGATTTCCTCGAGCGCGTTGCGCATGAACATCGTGCCGTCCCACACGAGCTTCATGTCGACGTCGCTGGGCAGGGTGGGGCGGATGCGCTCCATCTCGTTGCGCAGCGCCGACGCGACTTCGATCTCGTTCGAGCCGGGCAGCGGCCAGATGCCGAGGTACACGCCCTGCTGGCCGTTGTACTTCGCGACCATCGAGGCTTCTTCGGCGCCGAGCTCGACGCGCGCGACGTCGCTCAGGCGGATGATGCCGCCGTTGCGCTCCGCGACGATCAGGTTCTCGAACTCATCGACCGCGCGCAAGTCGGTGTTCGCGAGCAGGTTCACCTGCACGAGATTGCTCTTGGTCTGGCCGACCGCGGCGAGATAGTTGTTGCGCTGGAGCGCGGCGTGCACGTCGCCCGGCGAAAGACCGCGCGCCGCAAGCCGGTCCGGATCGATCCACACGCGCATCGCCAGCGGTCGTCCGCCTTCGATGGTCACGCGCTGCACGCCTTGCAGCGTCGACAACTGGGGCTGCAGCGTTCGCGAGAGCCAATCCGTCAATGCCGGAACGTCACGCTGAGTCGAGGTGAAGCTGAGATAGAAAGTGCCGTACGGCCGGTCCGCGCGCTGCACTTCGACGGCGGGCGGCTCGGCCTCGCTCGGCAACTCGGAGCGGACCTGCTGCAGGCGAGCCGTAACTTCGGCGAGTGCGGCGGTGCTGCTGTGATTCAGCTTCAGACGCACGGTCACCGTGCTGATGCCCGCACGGCTCTGCGACTCGACATAGTCGACGCCGCCGATCGAGGACACTGCGCGCTCGATCGGAGTCGTGAGAAAGCCGCGCACGGTCTCGGCGCTCGCGCCCGTGTAGACCGTCGTGATGATGACCGATGAGCTCTCGATGCTCGGGAACTGCTGGACCGGCAGCGTCATCAGCGCACGCACGCCGACCAGCACGATCACGAGATTCACCACGGCCGCGAGCACCGGGTGCTTGATGAAGATATCCGTAAACGATTTCATCGGCCTTTCCTGATCAGAGGTCGACGTGCGCAGCCGCGCCGCCGTTGTTGGCCGCGACCGATTCCGGTTTCGGCAGCACCGCCACCAGCACCGCGTCGCGCAGCTTGAACGAGCCCGAGGTTGCGACCTGCTCGCCCACGCTCAGCCCTTCGCGAATCACGACTTCATCGCCGGCCAGCGCTTCGACCTGAACCGGTCGCTGCTGCGCGCGTGCCTTGCTGTCCTTGTCTTGCGCGACGACGAACACGAAGTCGCCGCCCGGACCCTTGCGCAGCGCGCTGGCGGGAATCGCGACGGCGAGCCGCGACACACCGGCCGGCACCTGGACGCGCACCGATGCACCCGGTGGCGGCGCAAGTTTCGCGTCTGCAATCGTTGCGCGGACCGAGGCGTTGCGCGTCGACGGGTCGACTCGCGCATCCGTCGCCATGATCGTCGCGACGACGGGCTCGGGGCGCGCGGTCAGAACCTGGACCTTGTCGCCGGCGCGCAGGCCGATGGCGACCTGCTGGGCCACGGCGAAATCGACGTATGCCGATTCGTCGACGCCTTGCAGGCTGGTGAGGTACGTGCCTTCGCTCAGATACTGGCCGGGATGCACGTCGGAGATGCCGACGCGCGCGCGAAACGGCGCACGGATCGTCTTGCGATCAATCGTCGCCTTGGTGCGCGCGATCTGTGCGAACGCAACGTCACGCGCGGCCCGGGTGCTGTCCACTTCTTCCGCAGACACGGCGCGCTGCTCGCTGAGCTTCATCACGCGGGCGTACTGCGTCTGCGCGAGCTCGGCCTGCGCTTCGAGCGCCTTCAGCTCGGCCTGCTCGACGGCAACATCCAGTGCGACCAGGACTGTGCCTTCCTCGACGATCTGTCCCGGCTCGAGCGCAACGCGGCGCACCGTGCCCGGCAATTCGTTGCGAACGCTGATCGAGCGGGTCGCGACCACGGTGCCGATCGCGGTCGTGACCGGTCTATATTCGCGCTCCCTCGCTACGGCCGCTTGCACGGCTTCCACCGGCTCGGGCTGATGGGCCGCGGCCGCATTGGCGCTCTCGAGCGCGGAATGTTTCCAGGCCGCGAGCGCGCTGCCCGTAGCAATCACTGCAACCACGAGAACGATCGATCCAGTCTTGCGATTCAACATTTGCAACTCGACTCCCCGGCCAAGGTCGGAACTTGAGACAGTGGGGCGTACCTTATTCACCGCGCGGCCATCGAGAAACCGGCTGCGGCGAAAGTCACTCGTTCTTCCGCGGCAGCAATTCGTTGTCCAATCGACGGGATGTCGCGCGTCAGAGACGACACGTAACAGATCCATAACATTTGCTGTCGGAACCCGTCCTGCCCGACCGTCCTTGGGGACAGATCGCACACAACATTCGAGGAATAGGCATATGCGCAAGGTATTGGCCACGGCATTCGTGAGTCTCGACGGGGTGATGCAGGCGCCCGGCGGTCCCGAGGAAGATCCGACCGGCGGCTTCACGCTCGGCGGCTGGACGTTCCCGTACTGGGACGAGGCCATCGAACAGGTGATGGGCGGCATCTTCAGCGTGCCTTACGAGTTGCTGCTCGGCCGCAAGACCTACGAGATCTTCAACGCGCACTGGCCGAACGCGAAGGACGATCCGTTCGCGGACGCGCTGAACAACGTGCGCAAGTACGTCGCGACCACCTCGCAAGCGCCGCTGACGTGGAAGAACTCGATCGCGATTCACGACGTGCCGAAGGACATCGCACGCCTGAAGCGCGAGGACGGACCGACGCTCATGACCCAGGGCAGCAGCGACCTGATCCAGACCCTGCTCAAGCACGATCTGATCGATCGCTTCACTCTGCTCGTCTATCCCGTGGTGCTCGGCAAAGGCAAGCGGCTGTTCGGCACGGGCACGATGCCCGCCACGCTCAAGCTGGTCGACTCGAAAGCGTCACCATCCGGTGTGACGATCAGCACCTACGAACGTGCGGGCGAGGTCAAGGTCGGCTCGTTCGCGCACGCCGAGCCGTCGGCCGAGGAGCTGAAGCGGCGTGAGCGAATGAAGCGGGAGGGCTGAGCCCTCCCTGACGTAAGTTATCTGTAAGCCCGCCGTTGCTACTCTGGCTGCGCCTGTAAAGGAGATGCAACGTGTCGACATGGGCTCTGAAGCTATGGCCGGTTCCACTGGTGGCGGCCATGGCGCTGATCGTGATCCTCGCGGCGCAGCGCCTGGCGTGAATGCGTTGGTGCTGCGCGGGCTGTTATTCTCCGGCGCATGCCGCAAGGTGCATTGATCGGGGAAATCGCCTGGGGTCGTCCGTAGTGATGCGGCGCTACGTCGCGATCGGAGCGCTGATCGCGGGCGGCCTGCTCTTCATGACGACCCTGTACGGTCTGCTCGGCGCAGCTTCGGGATTGCTGTCGCTGGTCGGAATCGTGCTGGTGCTGACGGGTGCCGGTGTCCTGCTGGTCACTCAGGAACCGCTCGCGCTCAAGTGGCCGCACCCCGCCGTCAGCGCAGTCGTCGCAATCGCCGTAGTTCTGCACGGGATCGAGTGCTTCGCCAAGGGCCCGACGAGCGCCGGCCTGGCATTTTTCATCTGGGGTCTGTCGCCGTACGCACTGTGCGCGCTCATCTCTTCGATCGGCACGCTACGTGCGGCGCCGGCCGCGGGCGGTGCGCTGGCCCTGGCCGTCGACCTGCTCGTTCACGTCGAAGTGTTCATCGCTCCGCAGGGCTCGACGTCAGGGCTGTTGCTGGTCTTCGTGCCGCTGTGGAACAACCTGGTGCTCGTGCCTGTCGGCACGATCGTCGCCTGGCTGATCCTGCGGCGACGATCGCGCTGCATGTCGACTCAGCCGTAGGTCGGCTTCTGCGGCCAGCCCGCCGGCGAATCCTCGAAGTCTTCCTGGCGACCGTACGGCGTGCGGTCGAGCAACGCGTAGGAATCCGTCAGCGATTCCGTGCCGCGCTGATAAGTCGAGTACGTGTGGAAGATGTCGTCATCGACGCGGAAGAACACGCTCACGCCGTGGGCTTCGCCCTTGTCGTTGGTCGCGCGGAAGTCGCGGTTGAAATCGCTGCCGAACGACGAGTACCACGGCCACCTCCAGCCCTTGAGCTTCTTGTAGCCTTCGAGCTTCGCGAGCGGCGCGCGCGAGATGAGCGCGAAGCTGGTGTTGCGCTCGCCGAGCATCGACAGGTCGCCGAGCGCGTTCACATAGCCGGTGCAGCCCGGGCAGCCTTTCTCCCAGGCCGGATCGAACATGAAGTGATAGACGATCAGCTGGCGCCGGCCGGCGAACAGGTCGAGGAGGGCGACTTTGCCGTTCGGCCCTTCGAACGTGTAGGCCTTTTCGAGCTTCATCATCGGCAGGCGGCGGCGCGCGGCGTTCACGCGATCCATCTGTCGGGTCAGCTCCTTTTCCTGCTGCAGCAGACTGTTACGCTGGCTTTGCCATTCGCCTTGCGCCGCCACTTCGGGGCTCGGCACGTCGTTGCGTTCGCTCATGGGAAGACCTCCGCTCGAGTGGCTGATATCCCAATGACGATCCGGCGAACGCCGTTCCTACAAGGTCACGCGGAAACTTTCCAATACACCGCGTAGCGCTCGTCGAAAATCCGGTTCAGCGGCACCAGCGTCAGCTCATTCGGCTGACCGACGGTCCGAAACTCGAGGGCGCCGCCCGCTTGCTTGAGCCAGGTCGAAGGATCGGCCGAGGCCGCCCGGATGGCCGGGGCGGGGATCGGCTCGGACTTGTATTCCGGCACGGTGCGCGGCTTGGTCGGTTCGGCGCGCAGGGTTTCCGCAGTCAGTCCGGTGGCGCCGAGCTTGCCGGCGAGCACGATCGGCCCGTACATCACGGCTTGCACCGTGGGGTCGTCCGGCATCGGCGCGGAATGCAGCCGCATCGGCAGGTGCACCTCGACGCGATCGCCATCGCGCCAGGTGCGATCGAGCACGAAGTAGCTGCCCGGCGTCGCGAAGCTTTCGAGCTTCGCGCCGTTCAGAGTCGCGGAGCCGCCGCCGGTCCAGTACGGCACGCGAATGCGGAGCTGCGCGCGACGCGGTGCATTCGCCTTGATGGTCAGACTCGTGCGATCGCTCTCGGGGAACTTCGTGTCCTGCACGACGCGCAGTCCCTTCTCCTGCCACGTGACTTCCGAAGCCACGAAGAGATTGACGTACAGACCTTCGTCGTCCTTGAAGTAGATGCTGTCGCCGAGCTTCGAGAACGCTTCCGCCATGCTGCCGGTGCAGCACCAGAAATCGTGCATCGAGGTGCCGAAGAGTTTCCAGAAGCCGCTTTGCAACGGCACGTAGTAGAGCTTGCTGCCGTCGCGCGGATGCTGCACGCCGAGAATGCCGTTGTAGTACGCGCGTTCGTAGTAGTCGGCGGCGCGTGCGTCCGCAGTCCAGCCGAAGACGTGGCGCGTCAGCTTCTGCATGTTGTAGGTGACGCAGCACTCCTGCGTGTAGCCCGATAACTCTCCCGCGAGCTTTCCGGGCGGCGCGTTCCACGACTCGCCGTTGCTCGTGCCACCGGTGCAATACGAACGGCGTTCGGTCACCGTGTGCCAGAAGTAGTCGGCGCAGTCGTGCAGGTTCCGGTCGCCGGTCAGCTCGTAGCCACGCGCGGCGCCGATGACTTGCGGAATCGTCGTGTTGACGTGCAGCCCCTGCAGCTCGTCGCGACCCGCCGCGAGCGGCTCGAAAATCCGGCTGCGATCGAACCGCTGTGCGAGCTCGCGCCAGCGATCCTGGCCGGTCAGCTCGGCGAAGTTGTAGAGCACCTCGTTCATGCCGCCGTACTCGCGTTCGAGGATGCGCGTCATCAGTGCGTTATCGATCGGCCGCACCCACTGTGCCGTCCATGTCGCCATGCCTTCGAGCACCGTCAGCGCCTGCGCGTTGCCGGCGAGCACGTGCATGTCGAGCAGACCGGCCATGATCTTGTGCAGCGTATAGAACGGCGCCCACGCAGGCTGGTTGGCGCGCAGGCGATCGAACAATTCCTCCGGGAATGCGCTCACATAACCGTTGCCGAACTTCGCCTGGCACTTCGCCAGCTCAGCGACGATCGTGTCGCCGCGCGCCTTGATCGCCTTGTCGTCCGCGTGCGCGAAGAGCAGGGCGCACGCCGAAAGATAGTGGCCGGTGAAATGCCCGCGCAGCTCGTTGTTCGGCGCTTCCCAGCCGCCGAGCGGCTCCGCAGTGCTCGGCAGCCCAGCCGTCACACGAAACATGTGCAGCAGCCGGTCCGGGTCGTAGTTCATGAGATGCCGGCGGTTGACGTTCATCGCGTCGAGTGCGGGGCCGGGCCGCAAGCGGACCTGCGACAACTCGAACGGCCGTGCAACGCTTCGCCCGGATGCTTCGGCAAAGTTGACGCTCGGCCACCACGCCAGCGCACCCGCGCCCAGCGCCGAGGCCTGCAGGAATGTTCTTCGATCGAGGGGGGCGTTCATGCGCGCTAGCTTAGCCCATGGACAGCGAACCGGGTGTGGGTCAGGCTTCGGACCTGACGCAGGAGGACGCATCCATGACCACGACGACCACCGACTTCTCCACCCGCTACTCCACCCACCTCAACATCCTGCACGCCGCCGGCGAAGTCATCGATGTCGGTGCGCTGGTCGCCGCCGCCGAGCATCCCTGGTACAACCAGACGTTGTGCAAGGTCAACGAATCCGTGGTGCGCCTCGGCGCCGTGCAAGGCGAGTATCACTGGCACAAGCACGACGCCGAAGACGAGTTCTTCTACGTCGTGAGTGGCCGCTTCATCATCGAGATGGAAGACCGCACCGTCGATCTGCGACCCGGCCAGGCGTTCGTCGTGCCGAAGGGCGTGATGCATCGGCCGCGCGCGCCGGAGAAGACAGTCATTTTGATGGTGGAGACGGCGGGAATCGTGCCGACCGGCAGTGCGTGACGCTTGGTGAAACGCGTCCTCTTCGTCTGTACTCAGAATCAGCTGCGCAGTCCGACCGCCGAACAGGTCTTCTCGAACCGCGCCGGGTTCGAAGTCGCGTCGGCTGGCACCGATCCGTCGGCGGCCGTGCCGGTTTCGCCAGAACTGCTGGAGTGGGCGGACGTGATCTTCGTGATGGAGCGCGCCCATCGCATCAAGCTGACGAAGCGCTTCCGGCCGCACCTCAAATCCAAGCGCATCGTCTGTCTCGACATTCCGGACGAGTTCCAGTACATGGATCCGGCTCTGGTGAAGCTGCTGGAGCAGAAAGTCGGACCGTTCTTCAGCAGGGGGGGTTAGCAATGAGAACAACTTCGAAGACTGCCTGCTCGATCGTCGCCGCGTGGTTCCTGGCAACGCTCGCGCATGCCGCGGAGCCAGCGAAGGACGGCATCTACTTCCCGACCGCGACGACGCAAACCGAAACCGACGAATACACGCGCTACGAGCTGCTCGCGCCCGACAGCGGCAAGTTCAAGATCACGTACGAAGTCACGGCGACCACCGCCGGCGCGAAGCATTACTACAACCCGATCCGCAAGGGCAGCGCGGCCAGCGATGAAAGCGTGCTCGATGCGATGACCGGCAAGCCGCTGCATTTCGAAGTCGTGAGCGGCGCCGACGCGCGCAAGGATCCGCTGATGTCGGACGCGGAGGTCGACACCAACTACATCAAGGTGACGCTCGCGCGACCCGTGGCGACGAACGGCCAGGCGCGCATTGTCATCATCAAGACGTACGAGGACAGGAAGAGCTACCACGCCGACGGCAAGACGATCGTGTTCGATAGGCCGCTCTACATCCGTCGCAACGAGGTCGTGCTGCCGCCGGGTTATGAAGTCGTCGGGCTGACCGTGCCCTCGCAGATCCTCACCGAGGCGGACGGGCGCATCTCGATCAGCTTCGTCAACGGCACCGAAGGACCGGCGCCGGTCGTTCTGCGTGCAGCGAAGGGTGCGCAAGTCGCGGCACCGAAGGCAGCAACGAAACAGCGCAGCTGGGAATCGCCGTTCGAAGGCGAGACCGAAGAAGACCGGCTGTCGGAGCGTGCGCACCAGGATCGCGACATCGTCTACTTCCTGCAGCAGCCCGAGACTCATGCGTTCGCGCTCTATCACGACTACACCGAATCGCGGCCGGGCATCAACGGCTATGCGAACGTCGTGCGCAAAGGCAGCACTGCCAGCAATCCCTCCGCGAGCATTCTCGATACGGGCGAGCAACTGCATGCGAAGGAAGTGAGTGGCGCGGAAATGGCCGCAATGAAAATCAACGCCGGCGAAACCGTGGAGCCCGACGCGCGCGTCGTCGTGATTCCGTTCACGGCAGTGCAGGCGGGGCAGTCGCTGCGCTTGCGGATCTCCGAGACCTACACTGCGCCCGCGAGCTACAGGCTGGAGGGCGACGATCTCGTGTTCGATCGCAGTCTCGGCCGGCCGCGCAACGCCGTGGTGCTGCCGTCGGGCTGGTACTGCACGTTCAGCTCGATTCCCGCAACGGTGAGTCAGCTGCCAGATGGCCGCGTGCGCCTCAACTACTGGAGCGGCCGGCCGGAGCCTGCGGATGTGCTGCTGAAGGCTCGTCGCCGCGTCGCGCAGTAGAGGTTCGTATGGAAGCGTGGATCGTCGCCGCCATCATCGCCGCCGGCGCAGTGTATTTGTGGAACCGCTGGCGGCAGCTCGCGCGCGCCCAGTTCATCCGCAGCTATACCTTCCCGCACGGCTTGTTTGCCAAGCTGAGCGCGAAGCGGCCGCAGCTCGATGCGAAGCAGATGCAGCTCGTCGCGCGCGCTCTGCGGCAGTACTTCCTCGCGTATCTGAATGGCGGCCGTCGGTACGTCTCGATGCCATCGCAGGTCACCGACGATCTGTGGCACGAGTTCATTCTGTACACGCGTCACTACGATGCGTTCTGCAAGCGCGCCTTCGGCGGATTCCTGCATCACACGCCCGCAGTGGTGCTGAGTCGCGATCGGCAGAACAACTCCGGGCTGCGGCGCGTGTGGTGGTACAGCTGCAAGGAAGAGAACATCAATCCGCGCGCGGCTACGCGATTGCCGTTGCTGTTCGCGCTCGACTCGAAGCTCGGCATCGCCGACGGCTTCGTCTACTCGCCGGATTGCAAGCGGCGCGCCACGAGCGACGGCAGCGTGCAAGTCGGCGTCGTGTACTGCGGCGGTGACTTTCTCGACACGTCCTTCGATGGCTCGACCGACGGCTTCGGCGACTCATCGTTGGGCGACATGGCCTCCGGCGCGGATGGCGGATCCGGCTGCGGTGGCGATTCCGGATGTGGCGGCGGCTGCGGCGGCGGCGGGGATTGAACCAGCGGGGATTTCAGCGCAGCAGTGCGCCGACGAGATTTCGAATGGCTGGAGAGGGCTTGGATTCGCGCGTGGACTGGATCACGCGCAGATAGCGCTCGTAGTCCTCGAGCGCGCCCGCGTGATCCTTCGTCGCCAGGCGATTGCGGATCAGGCCCTCGTAACACACGGCAGAAGTGGGATAGCCGTCGATTGCCCGCAAGTACACCGCGCGCGCGCCGGCATGGTTGCCCTGTCCTTCGAACTTTCGGGCGAGCCGCCCGGCGAGATCGATGAACTTGCTGCGCACCCGCTCGATTGCGGGCAGCGCCCAGGCCGTCGCACGCTCGGATTGAAACAGCGGTCCGCCGAAGTCGCCGAGCGCACGCTGCATGGCCGTCTCTTGCGAAGTCCGCAAAGCGAGCGTGAGCTTGCGCTCCCAGTCGACCAGATCCACCCAGGTGTGCTGCGCGGACAAAAAAAGCCGGCCTTCGCGTTGCACGACCAGGTCCGGCGCGGAGAGGAGCTTGCGCAGCCGATGCAGCGCCTGGTCGCAGGCCGCCTTCGCCTGATCGCCCTCGGCGTCCGGCCACAGCCACTCATATATATCCTGCAGCGAGCAGGCGTGATCCTTGGCAATCGCCAGCACGCGCAGGATGTCGAGCGAGCGAGTCGGCGGCTTCGCGCCTGGATTCACGGGCGCGCCGTTGAGCTCCATGCGGAACTCCCCGAGCACGAACAGGCGCAGTGGCCACGGCCACTGCGACGGTGAGGAATCCGGCGGCGCGAGCGCGCGACGTTGGATCAGCGCAGTGCAGAAATCTGCCTCGATCCCATGCTCGAGCGCGTCCGCGCAAAGCTCAGCAAGATGATCCGGCAGGTTGATCAGCGCCGCGGTCCAGTTGGCTGCATGCAGATGAGTCATGAATGTGCGCAGCCGTTCGGCGTAATCCGCGGAGCCATGCCACTTCGCGGCAAACGCATGCGCGGCGAGGATGCAGACTTGCGTGCGCTGCCTGATCGCACCGTCGAACAAGTGGATCAGGTCTTCGAGGAAGGCGGCTGCCTCGTCCGGCATTTCTGCGGCGAGCAGCACCTGGAACTTGGTGATGAAGTGCGGCCAGCGCTCGAGGGGCGGTTCATTTGCCGCTTCGATCGCAGTCATGAAACGCTCGCAATCGGCGCTCGCGGCGGCGAAGCGCTTCTGTCGCGTATGCAACGCGGCTTCGCAATCGGCTGCGACCGCGACTTGCGTCGTGTAACGGCTGTCGGAAATCTCCGCGATGCGCGCGATCAGCGTTGCGAACTCGGACCAGTCGTTGCGCAGCTTCATCAGGAGCTGCAGGTGATAGAGCGCGCCGAACTCGACGCCGCGCAGCGCTTCACGCTCCCCGATTGCAACGGCGGCTCGCAATGCTTCTTCGGATGAGTTGTAGGGGAAGCCGCGCTTCGTGTACGTGAAGTACCGGGACGTCACCGAGCCGAACGTCACGAGCCAGCTGCCGAAGACCCACGACGACAAGTCGCTCGCGCGCAGATCGTCGACGACACTGTCGACGGCGCGCTCGAACAGCTCAGCGCCTCCCGCCGAACCGGCGTGATCGATGAGCGTCAGGCTCGCCATCAATCGTAGATTCGCGGTGTCACCGGGTGTGCGCACGGCGAGCCGTTCCAGCAGTCGTTGTGTGAGCCGGCCAACGGCGGGCGCATCGCTGCGGTAGTTGTGGGCGAAGTCCACGGCGCGCAGCATTCCGGTCCAGGCGAGCAGCTGATCGGCGTGCGAGAGCTTCGGGAAGTCGCGCTCGATCAGATCGATGACGCGCTGAGTCCACGCGCTGAGCCCCTCGTGCGTGCGCCAGCTATCCGACTTCGAGAGCACCGCACGCGCGGCGGTGAGGCATTGCCCGTCCAACTCACCGCGCTCGGCGAACGCCGCCCAGGCGCGCGCGAACCACGACTCGGCGGCGGCATCGTCGGCCATGTTCGCCACGCCGAGCCAATAGCAGATCCACGCATCGCATTCGGAAGCGGGCAAGGCGTTGCACCAGTCGATGAGCGTTGCGCGCCGGCCTTGTGCAATCAGAGCTTCCGCTCGCTGCACGATCAGTCCGCGCGCGAGCGACCAGGACTGAGCCTGCAGCGCGAGCTCGATTGCCGCGTCCGGATAGCCCGCCGCGTTCAACAGCGTTGCAGCTTGCTCGCGCAAGCTCGCCAGCTCGCTTGTGGCGAAGTGTTGCGCGAGCAGGTTCTGGAGGAAGTCACGAAGCAAATCGTGCAGGTGATAAACGCTGCGCGCACTTTCAACGCGCGTGACCAGCAGCTGGCGCTGATGCAATCGCGCCAGCAGCGTCCGCGCAGCTTCGGAGCCCGTGAGGTCCTTGACGAGATCCGGCGTGATCTCAGGCAGCAGGCTCACCTTGAGCATTGCCTCCTGTTCCTCTGCCGTCAGCGCGTCGACGAGTTGACGCGCGAGCGCTGCGAACACCGCAGTTCGTCCCGTACGCGAATCGCTCGGCCGCGGCATTTCCGCGCGCAGGTCACCGGCGGCCGCGCGATCGGCGAGCAGTACCAGGCCGGCAGCCCAGCCTCGCGCAGCGGTGATGTCCACTGCGGAACGCGTGCTCGCCCGGCTCTTGACCAGCGCACGCGCCTCCGCGTCCGAGAACTGCAGGATCGATTGATCGAGAACGGTCAGCTGCCCTTTGAACGTCAGCTCGGCAAGCTCCTCCGGCGGCAGCGTGCGGCTGATGCAAGCGCACTGCAGGTCGTCCGGCAGCTCGCGAAGCATGATCGAGAGCATGGTCCGGAACTGCGCGGTCTCGACGCCGTGGTGCAGATCATCGATGACCAGCAGTCCGACCCGCGTCAGCTTGCGGAAGAAAGCGCGAAAGAAGCGCCGTGCGAACTCCGCCGGCTGATCCGCGTACTCCGGTCCGAACACCGGCAGCTCGCTCGCGGCGCGCGGCGGCAGCAGGTTGCCGATGTGATGGAAGAAGCTCGCGACGTCCTGGTCGCCTTCGTCGACGCGATACCACAGGTGCGCGAGGGGCTTCTTCTGCATGAAGTCGAGCATCGCGGTGGTCTTGCCGTAACCGGCCGGCGCCGCGATCCAGCAAACTCCATTGCGCAGCGCCTGGTCGATCGCCTTCGCGACGCGGGCGCGCCGGACGATCCGCTTCGACCGCACTGGAGTCCGTCTTGGAGCGGCTCTGGCTCGCATGCAGCTCGCTCGAGGCTGGAGGGCGCTCGAACGTACCATACGGCTCGAAGCCGGAACAGGGAGCGGCGGCGGCCGCTCCCTATTGCGGGGTCAACTCAGCTCAGCGGTTGATTCATCGACCAGCGCACGCCGAACGGATCGCGCAGCTGCCCGTAGCGGGCGCCCCAGAACATCTCCTGCACCGGGGTGATGACTTCCGCGCCGGCCGCGACCGCTCGGGCGAACCACGCGTCGATATCGTCGACTTGCAACATCAGGTCGAACGCCTGCGGTTTTTCCAGCGCATGCCCGTACTCGGGATACGGATCGCTCATCATCAGCGAGCTGCCGTTGACGTACAGGTGCACGTGCATCGTGCGGCCCTTCTCGTCGACCGGCTGACGCGCGGCTTCGGTCGCGGCAAACGCACGCTGATAGAACTCGGAAGCCTTGCTGGCTCCGTCCACGAGCAGATAGGCCACCACGCCGCCTTTCACCTGCGGCTGGACCTGCGCATTCGGACAATTCACTTGCGTCTTCATGGATCTCTCTCCGGGGATGGGGCCGACCTTCGGCCCTGCTGTGCGAAGGACGAACCGTCCTGCCCGGTGCCGACATGCGTGCGCGTACCACTCGTCGCTATTCGTTGTCAGTGTCTCGAGACGGCGAGTTGCAGCACGATCGCGCCGATTGCCACGAGGGCGATGAGCACGAACAGCACACCGGAGATCCAGTGCCCGCGTCGGGGTTTTTGCTTCATGGCCGAATGATAGCTAATTCGTTGCGGCGCGCCGCGCGAGGATCGCTTCCCAGTTCAGGAGCGCGTTCCACAACAACCGCTGGTCGCCGCGATTCAGGTCGCGATGCAGCGGGTTGAAGTTGAACGCGACCACGCGACCGCGCCCGACCGGCATGTCCAGAATCGCCGGACGTCCGATCAGTTTCGCTTCGCCCCACACCTGGCCGCTGATGAGGAACGGCGCGTCGATGGTTGCGTCGCCCCACTTCATCACCACGCCGCTCGGGTCGGGAGGTCCGTCGAGACACGTCGTGCAATACGCCATGCGCAGCCAATGGCGCGGCTCTGCGTAGAGGGGATAGTTCTGGCGGAAGACGTATGTGTGCGCAGGATAGCCGTACGCGATCGGATGATCGGGCTGCGCAAACGATACGCGTACGTGCGAACCAGGCGTGCGTGTGACGGAATCGACCGAGGCTTGTGCTGAATCGCTGCCGCCGCCGGCGGCGCTTCGCGGTA
>DATEKT010000204.1:0-12625 GCA_035277305.1 Steroidobacteraceae bacterium
CACCTTCTCGTCGAGATGCTTCGGCAGCACGTACACACCGACCGGATACTTCGCGTTGTTCACGTGCAGCTCGATCTGCGCCAGCGTCTGGTTCGCGAACGAGGAGC
Organism: Steroidobacteraceae bacterium; assembly: GCA_035277305.1. Lineage (GTDB taxonomy): Bacteria > Pseudomonadota > Gammaproteobacteria > Steroidobacterales > Steroidobacteraceae > Steroidobacter. Next base: position 108 of record DATEKT010000204.1, read on the forward strand.
TCATGACGTACGAAGGATGGCCGGTGCCGCAGCCGAGGTTCACCAGCCGCCCTTCCGCCAGCAGGATGATCCGCTTGCCGTCCGGGAAGATCACGTGATCGACCTGCGGCTTGATGTTCTCCCAGCGGTACTGCTTGAGCGCAGCCACGTCGATCTCGTTGTCGAAGTGACCGATGTTGCTGACGATGGCGTTGTTCTTCATCTTCTTCATGTGCTCGTGCGTGATCACATGGAGATTGCCGGTCGCGGTCACGAAGATGTCGGCCTTGTCGCAGGCATCATCCATGGTCACGACGCGATAGCCTTCCATCGCCGCCTGCAGCGCGCAGATCGGATCGATCTCGGTGATCCACACCTGCGCCGACAGAGCGCGCAGCGCCTGCGCCGAGCCCTTGCCGACGTCGCCGTAACCGCAGACGACCGCGATCTTGCCGGCCACCATCACGTCGGTGGCGCGCTTGATGCCGTCGACCAGCGACTCGCGGCAGCCGTACAGGTTGTCGAACTTGCTCTTGGTGACGGAGTCGTTGACGTTGATCGCCGGGAACGCGAGCGCGCCGTCCTTCGCCATCTGGTAGAGGCGCTTCACGCCGGTCGTGGTCTCCTCGCTCACGCCCCGGATCTGCTTGAGGCGCGTCGAGTACCACTTCGGATCGACCTTCAGCTTGGCGCGGATCGAATTGAACAGCGAGGTCTCTTCCTCGCTGCCCGGCTTGGCGAGCACGCTCGCGTCGCTCTCGGCGCGGGCGCCGAGATGCAGCAACAGCGTGGCGTCGCCGCCGTCATCGAGGATCAGGTTGGAATAGCCGCCGTCGGGCCACTCGAAGATGCGATGGGTGTAATCCCAGTATTGATCGAGCGACTCGCCCTTGTGCGCGAACACGGCGGTGCCCTTGACGGCGATCGCCGCGGCCGCGTGGTCCTGCGTCGAGAACACGTTGCACGAAGCCCAGCGCACCTGTGCGCCGAGCGCCTGCAGCGTCTCGATGAGCACCGCGGTCTGGATCGTCATGTGCAGCGAGCCGGTGATGCGCGCGCCTTTCAGCGGCTGCGATTTCGCGAACTCTTCGCGAATCGCCATCAGGCCGGGCATTTCGGTTTCGGCGATCAGGATCTCCTTGCGACCCCAATCGGCCAGCGCCAGGTCGGCGACCTGGAAATCGTTCTTGGAAGCAACGTTCGCAACTGCGCTCATGCTCAGTCTCCTGTACTCACAAAGTTTAGGAGGGCGCCGTTGCCGTTAGTTGGCAAAAGCGCGCCGAGCCTGACAGTGGCGGGGATGAACTCCCAGCTCTGCTGCAGCGCCCCTCGGCGCGCGGAAAGAGTGCGTAGTCTAGCCGTTCGCCGCGCGCTTTACACCCGCGTCGGCGGCAAGTGCTTCGGCCTTGTCGGTCTTCTCCCAGGAGAATTCCGGCTCGGAACGGCCGAAGTGGCCGTACGCCGCGGTCTTCGCATAGATCGGCCGCAGCAGGTCGAGCATCTGGATGATGCCCTTGGGCCGCAGGTCGAAGTGCTTCGCGACCAGTTCCTCGAGCTTCTCGTCGGAAATCTTGCCCGTGCCGAATGTCGTCACCATGATGCTCGTCGGCTTCGCCACGCCGATCGCATACGACACCTGCACCTGCGCCTTGGTGGCGAGTCCGGAGGCGACGATGTTCTTCGCGACGTAGCGCGCCGCATAGGCGGCCGAGCGATCGACCTTGGACGGATCCTTGCCGGAGAACGCACCGCCGCCGTGCGGCGCGGCGCCGCCGTACGTGTCGACGATGATCTTGCGTCCAGTGAGACCGGCGTCGCCCTGCGGCCCGCCGATCACGAAGCGTCCGGTCGGATTGACCAGATAGTTCACCTTCTTGCCCATCATCTCCTTCGGCAGCACCGGCTTGATGATCTCTTCGATCACCGCCTCTTCCAGCGCCTTGTGCTCGATTTCGGGATGATGCTGCGTCGACAGCACCACGGTATCGATGTCCTTCGGACGGCCGTCGACGTACTTCACCGTCACCTGCGACTTCGCATCGGGACGCAGCCACGCGAGCTTGCCCTGCTTGCGCAGTTGCGCCTGCCGCTGCACCAGCCGGTGCGCGAGGAAGATCGGCAGCGGCATCAGCTCCGGTGTTTCGTCGCACGCGTAGCCGAACATCAGGCCCTGGTCGCCCGCGCCCTGGTCGAGGTTCAGGCCGCGACCTTCGTCGACGCCCTGTGCGATATCCGGCGACTGCTTGCCATAGGCAACCAGCACGGAGCAGCCCTTGTAATCGATGCCGTATTCGCTGTTGTCGTAGCCGATGCGCTTGATCGTGTCGCGCACGACAGCCTGGTAGTCGACGACGGCGTTCGAAGTGATCTCGCCGGCGAGCACGACCAGCCCGGTGGTGCACAGCGTTTCGGCTGCGACCCGCGCGTGCTTGTCCTGCGCCAGGAAGGCGTCGAGGACCGCGTCGGAGATCTGGTCCGCGACCTTGTCCGGATGACCTTCCGACACCGACTCGGAAGTGAAGAAAAAGCTGCTGCTGCTCATGAGAGAGTCCTGACTGTCTGTCGATTGCCCTGCAAATCCTGCCCGAAGGCGTCCCGGTAGCGCTGCTCGAATTCGGCGCGCGTGAAGCGGTGGTTCTGCGTGCCACGCGCTTCGATCTTGATCGCGCCGCACAGCGACGCGATGCGTCCGGTCGTCTCCCAGCCGTAATCGTTCAGCAGGCCGTGCAACAGGCCCGCGCGGTACGCGTCGCCGCAACCGGTCGGATCGACCACGGCCGCAACCTTCGCGCACGGGATCGCGATCTCGCCCTGCCGCGTGTGGATCACCGACCCTTCGCCGCCGCGCGTCACGATCACTGCCTCGACGTGCTGCAGCGCCTGGGCGGCCGTCCACCCGGTCTTCTGCTGCAACACCTGCCACTCATAATCGTTCACGGCGAGCCAGGTTGCCTGCGCAATGAAAGTGCGCAGCGCCTCGCCGTCGAACATCGGCATCCCCTGTCCCGGATCGAACACGAACGGGATGCCGGCCTGCTTGAACTGGGCCGCATGTTGCACCATGCCGTCGCGGCCGTCGGGCGCGACGATACCGATCGCCACCTCGCCCGCATCCTGGACCCGGTTCAGGTGCGAGTTGCCCATCGCACCCGGATGAAACGCCCAGATCTGGTTGTCGTCCAGGTCGGTCGTCACGAAACCCTGGGCCGTGTGCTCGCTGTCGAGCACTTTGACGAAATCCGTCGGTACGCCGGCCTGGCGCAACCACTCCGCATAAGGCCCGAAATCCCGCCCGACCGTGGCCATCGGCAAGCCCGCGTCGCCCAGCAACTTCAGGTTGTAGGCGATGTTGCCGGCGCAGCCACCGAACTCCCGCCGCAGCTGCGGCACCAGGAACGAGACGTTCAGCATGTGGATCTTGTCGGGAAGGATGTGCTGCTTGAAGCGCCCTTCGAACACCATGATCGTGTCGTAGGCGATCGAGCCGCAGATCAGTGCTTTCTTAGACGTAGACAATGTCAAATGCGCCGCTCCGGTTCCTCGGGCGAGTGAGAGTGGGGGCAAGGATAAGGGATTTCAGCCACATACGGGGCTGTCCGAATGTCCCCGACCGTCGGGGGGGCGCATTGTAGAGCAGATCGAACCGTTACGGCCGCTCAAGCGTTACCCCCGCGTCCGACTCGAGGCCGGAGGCCCGTTTGGTCAACGCGGATCATCAGAGGCTGTTTGCGATCGCCGACAGAAACGAATCATCGGGGCCCGAACCCGAAGGGCTGGATCCGGTCTCGATCCTCTTGGTCGAGGACGAAGGCCTCATTGCGCGCGACCTGGAAGACACGCTGATCCGGCTGGGCTACCAGGTCAGCGGGATCGCCAGCGAAGGCACCGAAGCGATCGAAATGGCGCGCGAGCTGCACCCGCAGCTGGTCGTCATGGACGTGAGCCTGCGCGGCGAGCTCGACGGCATCGAGGCCGCCTGCGAGATCCAGAAGGATGCGCCCGTGCCGGTCATCTTTCTCACCGGCCACACCGATACCGAGACCCTGCAGCGCGCCGTCATGACCGGTCCGCTCGGCTACCTCATCAAGCCGTTCCAGGAAACCGACCTGCGCTGCGCGATCGAGGTTGCGATCCACAAGCATCGCGCCGATCTCGCGCGTCGCGAGCGCGAGGAACGGTTGCGGCGCAGTGCCGAGAACCTGTCGCTGGTCGATGAGCTGACGCAGCTGAAGAACCGCCGCGGCTTCTTCGAGCTCGCCGGCCAGGCGCTACAGCTGGCCCGCAGCGAGCATCAGACGATGGCGCTGTTCTTCATGGATCTGAACGGCCTCAAGCAGATCAACGACACGCTCGGTCACATGACCGGCGACGACGCGCTGCGCGACACGGCGAACGTGCTGCGACATACGTTCCGCGGCTCCGACATCGTCGCGCGCTTCGGCGGCGACGAATTCGTCGCGCTCGCGCACCTGCACAGCGAGCTCGACATCGAAACGCTCTGTGCCCGCGTACGCGAGCACCTGCGCGAATTCAATGCGGCGGGCACGCGGCCCTATGAAGTCGATCTGAGCATCGGCGCAACGCTGATCGACCATCCGGAAGATCAGGATCTCGAAGCGTTCATCGCCCGCGCCGACGAGGCGATGTACAGCGAGAAACGCCGCGCCAATCCCCGGCACTCCTGATTGCCCCGCGCGTTGGCGGTATCCTCCGCCGATGCACGCATCGCCCCACACCGATCCCGCCACCTGGCTCGCCGAGCTCGCGCAGCGAGATCCCGATCGACCATTGCTGACGAGTCCGGGCGGACAACGCCTGAGTTACGGCTCGATGAATCGGCTGGTCGATCGCATCGCCGCGGCACTTTCGCATCGGGCTGTCACGCCTGGGGACCGCGTCGTCGCACAGGTCGAGAAATCGGCCGAGGCCGTCGCGCTGTATCTCGCGTGCCTGCGCATCGGCGCCGTATTCGTACCGCTGAACACCGCGTACACGACCGCCGAGGTCCAATACTTCCTCGGCGATGCGTACCCGAAAGTCGCAGTCGGCATGACGAACGGCGGCACCGAACTCGGCGAGCTCACGAGCGGCGACGGCGCGCCGCCGACGCCCGCCGAGGTGACCCAGGCGGATCTCGCTGCGCTCTTGTACACGTCGGGCACGACGGGGCGGTCGAAGGGCGCAATGCTGACGCGTGCGAACCTCGCGACGAATGCCGTCACGCTCGCCCAGGCCTGGCGCTTCACTGAGCAGGACGTGCTGCTGCATGCGCTGCCGATCTTTCACGTGCACGGCCTGTTCGTCGCGATCAACACGGTGCTCGCATCCGGCAGCTCGATGCTGTTCCTGCCGAAGTTCGATGCCGGGGAAATCGTGCGCTTGCTGCCGGAAGCGACGGTGATGATGGGCGTGCCGACGTTCTACACGCGGCTGCTGCAGCATCCCGCTTTCACGCGCGAGCGATGCGCCAATGTTCGACTCTTCGTCTCCGGCTCGGCGCCGCTGCTGGCCGAAACGCATCGCGAGTTTCGCGCGCGCACCGGTCACGCGATTCTCGAGCGCTACGGCATGAGCGAGACGCTGATGAACACGTCCAATCCCTACGAAGGCGACCGCGTGCCTGGCTCGGTCGGGCCCGCGCTGCCTGGAGTCGAAGTGCGGATCGATCTTCCCGTCGGCATGATCGAGGTGCGCGGACCGAACGTCTTCAAAGGCTACTGGCGCATGCCGGAGAAGACGGCGGCGGAGTTTCGCAAGGACGGCTTCTTCATCACCGGCGACGTCGGGCGGCTGGATGAGCGCGGCTACCTGTTCATCGTCGGCCGGGCCAAGGATCTGATCATCAGCGGCGGCTTCAACGTGTATCCGGTCGAGGTCGAGACTGAAATCGATGCGTTAGCGGGCGTCGCCGAGAGCGCCGTGATCGGCGTGCCGCATCCGGACTTCGGCGAAGGCGTCACTGCAGTCGTGGTTCCCCGGCCGGGTGCGGTGCTCGACGAGAACGCGCTGCGCACGGCGCTGGAACAGCGGCTCGCGAAGTACAAGCTGCCGAAGCGCATCGTGTTCGTCGCGGAGATGCCGCGCAACGCGATGGGCAAGGTGCAGAAAGCAGCGCTGCGAGAGACGTACAGCGGGCTGTACAATCCGCCCACCTCGGGCCACTGAGCGTCCCACTTTGTCTGCCACGATCATCGACGGCCGTGCCGTCGCAGAACAGCTGCGCACCCGGATCGCTGCACGCACGGCCTCGCTGGCCGGCCAGTCGATCGTTCCGGGGCTCGCGGTCGTGCTGGTCGGCGACGATCCGGCAAGCCAGGTCTACGTCGGCAGCAAGACCAAGCAGGCCGAGGCAGCGGGCATTCGCCATTTCGATCATCGCCTGCCCGCGAGCACGAGCACTGCGCAGCTGGTTACGCTCGTGCAGGAGCTGAATGCGCGACGCGACGTTCATGGGATCCTGGTGCAGCTGCCTTTGCCTGCCGGCGTCGACAGCGCCGCGGTGCTCGCGGCGATCGAGCCCACAAAAGACGTCGACGGTTTTCACGCGGTGAACGCCGGGCGCCTCGCGCTCGGCCAGGAAGCGACGGTGCCGTGCACGCCGCTGGGCTGCCTCATCCTGATCCGGCATGTCATGCCGCAGCTGGCGGGCAAGCGCGCACTCGTCATCGGACGCTCGAACATCGTCGGCAAGCCGATGGCGCAGCTGCTGCTGCAGAACGATTGCACGGTGACGATTGCCCACTCGCGTACGCGCGATCTGCCGGGCTTGTGCGCGGAAGCGGAGATCCTCGTCGCGGCGATCGGACGGCCGAAAGCTGTCGCCGGCGACTGGATCCGCCCCGGCGCGGTTGTCATTGATGTCGGCATCAATCGGGTCGACGACGGCAGCGGCAAGACGCGCCTGGTCGGAGATGTCGACTATGCAGGCGCCCTGGCGCGCGCCGGAGCGATCACGCCGGTGCCCGGCGGCGTCGGTCCGATGACGATCGCGTGCCTGCTGCTCAATACGGTCAACGCGGCGATCCGCGCGCACGGCGGCGGCGAGTTGCTCAGGCCACTGCCCGCATGATCTGTACTTTGCGCCAGTCGCCGAAGCGGTAATACAGCGCGCCGAGCACGGTGCCCACGATCGAGCCGACCGGGAAGCTCCACCAGATCGCGTCTTCGCCCCAGACCGGCGCCAGGCCATAGGCGAACGGAATGCGGGCGAGCCACAGCGAGCCGAAGATCACGAGCAGAGGCCCCATCACCGCGCCAGTGGCGCGCACCGTGCTGATCAGGACGATGGTCGCGCCGAAGAGCAGGAACGACCACAGCGCGATCACGTTGGCGCGCTCGGCGATCGGCAGCGCCGCGCTCCCCTCGGGCAGGAACAGCGACAGGGCGTGCTTGTTGAAGACCCAGACGATCAGCACCAGCAGGCCGGTCATCCCGGCATTGATGCCCACACCGGCCCAGGTCGTTTGCCGCACGCGGTCCCAGTGCCCTGCTCCGATGTTCTGTGCGGCCATCGCCGTCACGGCCGCGCCGACCGCAAACACCGGCATTTGCACGTAGGTCCACAATTGCACCGCCGCGCCAAATGCCGCCGCCGTGTCGGTGCCATAGCGGTTGATGAGTCCCAGCACGGTCAGCATCGATGACGAGACGATCAGCATCTGCAAGCCCATCGGCAGCCCGCGCATCACGAGCACTCGGACGATGTTGAGGTCGAGCCGCAGGTAGTGCAGCTCGTCGCGATGAATGCAGAGAAAGTGCTTGCGCCGGTACAGCAGCACCAGCATCGCGACCAGCGTCGTGGATTGCGCAATCAGCGTCGCCAGCGCCGAGCCCGCGATCCCGAGCGCCGGCAGCGGGCCCGCGCCGAAGATCAGCAGCGGATTGAGCGCGATATCCAGCCCGACGGAGACGAACATGAAAATGAACGGCGTGCGCGCGTCGCCGGCGGCGCGCAACGTCATCGCTACATAGATGTAGAAGAACATCGGCAGCGTCGCGATGAAGATGATGCGCAGATAGCTCACCGCGAAGGGCATGGCGTCCGGCGGCGTGCTCATCAGGCGCAGGATCGGTTCCGCTGTCAGCGCGCCGACGACGGCGGTCGCCAGAGAAAGCAGGACGATGAAGACGGCGCTGGTGCCGACGACCTGCTTCGCTTTCGCCAGGTCTTTGGCCCCGATGCTCTGCCCGACCATGATGCCGGTGGCGATGACGACGCCGAACACGGCGGCCATCAGCAGGAACAGCACCATGTTGGCGTTGGTGGCCGCCGTCAGCGGCGCTTCGCCGAGGTAATGGCCGACCCAGACCGCGTTCACGGACGCGTTGAGCGACTGCAGGACGTTGCTGCCGAGCGTGGGCAGCGTGAACGCGATCAGGGTTTTGGTGATCGGCCCCTGCGTAAGGTCCATGGCCTTCATCGCAGAGGCCCCGCGGGCGTCATTCGCCGTCGTCGCCCGCCGCGCCGCGCCCAACCGTCTGGAACAGCTTGTCGAGCGTGGCGTACAGCGCGTAGCGGTCCGCCTCGCTCAGCGTCATCAGGACTTCGGCCTGGCGCTTGCGCGCCACCGGCAGCACTTCGCGATAGAGCTGCCGCCCTTTCGCGGTGATGGACACCATCACCGGCGCCGCCAGCGCTTCGGCCGAGCGCGAGCTGCGCTCGCGGATGATCTTCATCTTCGTCAGGCCGCGCTTCGCCATCACGCGCAGCGTGCGGCTCACCTGGCCCTTGTCCATGCCGCTGCGATTCGTCACTTCGGAAAACCGCAGTGGCGAAAAACGAGCAACCAGTGCGAGCAGGCGCCACTCCGGCAGGCTGAGGCCGAAATCTTCCAGATAGGCTTTCGTCAAATTCGTCCGCAGCGCGTTCGACAGCCGATTCATGCGGAAAGTCAGGAAGTCTTCGACGTTGAGGCCCGAGCCGCTGCGCGGCAGCTTCAACCAGGGACAGGAAGACTTCGGCGTCTGCCGCATGCGCGGCTTGGGTTGCTGCATTCTGCTCACTGTGGAAATTCCAACGGCGCGTTGCACCGGCAATCATCAGGGGAGGCCGATTCTGCCGCAACGAGTCGCTGTTGGATAGGCAAGAAGAGTCAGGCTGACGCCTGACCCGCATTACGCTCTCGCAATACGTAACGCTGCAGCTTGCCCGTGGGCGTTTTGGGCAACTCGGGTACGAATTCCACGGCGCGTGGATATTTGTACGGAGCGATCGAGCGCTTGACGTGCTCCTGCAGCTCGCGCGCGAGCGCGTCGCCGGCCGCGTGACCGTCGCTGGTCACGATAAATGCCTTGACGATCTGTCCGCGCTGCTCGTCGCGCGCGCCGACCACTGCGCACTCCCGCACGGCCGGATGCTGCAGCAACGCGGCTTCGACTTCGGGGCCGGCGATGTTGTAACCGCCGGAGATGATCATGTCGTCGGCGCGGGCCTGGAACCAAAAGTAGCCCTCGGCGTCGACGTAATAGCGATCGCCCGTCACGTTCCAGCCGTTCTGCACGTATTCGAGCTGACGCGGGTCGTCGAGGTACCGGCAGCCGCTCGGCCCTTTCACCGCGAGCCGTCCCACGTTCGGTTGCGCGAGCGGGCGTCCCTCGTCGTCGAGCACGCAGGCCTGGTAGCCCGGCAGCGGTTTGCCGGTCGCGCCCGGGCGGATGTCCTCGCCCTTCGCCGAAATGAAGATGTGGATCATCTCGGTCGCGCCGATGCCGTCGATGATGCGCAGGCCCGTGGCTGCCTGCCAGGCATCGGACGTTGCCTTCGGCAGCGCTTCGCCGGCGGAGATGCAGCGGCGCAGGCTGGAGATGTCGCGACCCGCGAGCAGCGGCACGAGCGCGCGATACGCCGTCGGAGCCGTGAACAAGGCGGTGGCGCGAAAGCGCGTGATGGCGTCGAGCAGGTGATCGGGCGTCGGTTGCTCGACCAGCGCAACGGCGCCGCGGCCGCCGAGCGGGAACACCAGCAATGCTCCGAGGCCGAACGTGAAGCCGAGCGGCGGACTGCCGGTGTAGATGTCGTCCGGCGAAGTCTCGAGCAGATGCCGGCCGACGATGTCGCGCATGACGAGCACGTCGCGATGGAAATGCATCGTCGCCTTCGGGTTGCCGGTCGTGCCGGACGTGAACGCGAGCAGGCAGACGTCGTCGACGGCGGTCGTGACGTTCCTGAACTCGTCCGTACGCTGCGCCATCAGACCTTCCAGCTGGCCATCGCCGTAGGTCGCGATGCGCGACAGGCGACCGGTCGCACGCGCAGCTTCATGCACCTCGCCCACGAGCCGCGCTTCGCAGATTGCGTGATCGATGTGCGCGCGCTCGGCAATGACGACCAGCTCCTTGGCCCGCAGCATCGGCATGGTGGTCACGGCGATCGCGCCGACTTTCATTACGGCGAGCCAGCTCGCGACCAGCGTCGGCGTGTTCGCGCCTCGCAGCAGCACGCGGTTCCCGGGCACGACACCGAGATCGCGCACCAGAACGTTCGCGATGCGATTGGCGCGCTCCAGCAGCTCGAAGTAGCTCCAGTTGCCGCTTTGGGAGTACAGCACCACGCGCGCGCCGTGACCTTCGAGTATCGCGTCGTCGAGCAGGAGCGAGGCGCAGTTGAGCCGCGGCGGATAGTGCAGCTCCGGCAGATCGAAACGGAACTCGGGCCACTGCTCGCGCGGCGGCAGGCGGTCGCGCGCGAAGGTATCGACGTGCGCCGTGTACGCGTCGGCGCCCGCAGAAAAGTGAGCGCTCATGTCACCGCGGCCCGGACGGCGTAGCGAGGCTCGGACCAGCACTGCGTCTGCAGCACATCGCGCATGGTTGCGGCCGCCTGCCATACATCTTCATAGCGCGTGTACAGCGGCGCGAAGCCGAAGCGCAGGATGTCGGGCGCGCGGAAGTCGCCGATCACACCGCGATCGATCAATGCGCGCATGACTGCGTAACCATTCGGATTTGCGTATGCGACGTGGCTGCCGCGCCGGTGCGAATCAGCCGGACTCAGCAGCTGCAGGTCCTTGCAATCGCACATGTCCTGCACGAGATCGATGAACAACTGGCAGAGCCGTTGCGACTTCGACTGCAGCGCCGCAGTGCCCGCCTCGAGCAGCAGATCGACGCCGCACTCCAGGCTCAGCACGCCGAGGATCGGCGGCGTGCCGCACAGAAAACGCTCGATGCCGGGTGCGGGCGCGTAGCTGTCGACGAAATCGAAAGGTCGCGCGTGACCCATCCAGCCGCTGAGCGGGGAGACACAGTCGGCGTGGTGCCGCTGCGCCACGAACAGGAAAGCGGGCGCTCCGGGGCCGCCGTTCAGATATTTGTAACCGCAGCCCACGGCGAAGTCGGCGTCGCAGCCGTTCAGATCGACCTGCAAGGCGCCGGCGCTGTGACTGAGATCCCACAGCACGAGTGCGCCCTTCGCATGCGCGCGCTGCGTGATCGCCCGCATGTCGTGCATCCAGGCAGTCTTGTAGTGAACCTGCGTCAGCACGACGAGAGCGGTGTCCTCGCTGATGCAATCGATCAGCCGATCCGCCGGTTCGAGCCGAAGCCTGCGGTCGGGCGCATTGCGCAGGGCGCCCTCGAGCACGTAGAGATCGGTCGGAAAGTTGCCTGGCTCCGACAGCACTTCGCGCCGGCCCGGCCGCATGGCGAGCGCTGCGCTGACCAGCTTGAACAGGTTCGCCGACGTGGAGTCCGCAACGATGACCTCGCCGGGCCCGGCGCCGATCAGGCCGGCGATCTTGTCGCCGACGCGGCGCGGCGCGCCGATCCAGTCGGCATCGTTCCAGCTGCGGATCAGGCCCACGCCCCACTCGGTGGCGACGACGTGCTCGATGCGTTGGCGGGTTGCGCGCGGCAGGGCGCCGAGCGAATTGCCATCCAGGTACACCACGTTCGGCGGCAGGTCGAAGCGATCGCGGAAGGCCCGCAGCGGATCGCTTGCGTCCCACGTGCGCACGGCGGCGAGGTCGCGGGGGCGCGTTTGCAGGAGATCCATGGGGCGATTCTCGGATTCACGCCGCGGGACATTGTTCGGCATTACGCCACTTGCCTGCAGAGCGAAAAAACGCTAGTTCTACGAACTGCCATTTTCACGAACAGGCGTTCTCATGTTGGACCGGACGGAAATCGCCATTCTGCGGGTGCTCGAAGAAGACGCCCGTTTGTCCTACGCCGAGCTCGCCGACAAGGTCGCGCTGTCGAAAACGCCCTGCTGGGCGCGCGTGCGCGATCTCGAGCAGCGCGGCGTCATCAAGGGCTATCGCACCGAGCTCGATCCGAGCCAGCTCGGCCTGCAGATCCATGCATTCATCCACGCGACGATCAATCCGGCGAAGCACGCGGAGTTCGAAGCGGCCGCGAGCCGTCATCGCTCGGTGCTCCAGTGCTTCACGACCGCGGGCGAAGGCGACTACCTCCTGCACGTGCTCGTGCCGAGCATCACCGATCTCGACCAGATCCTGCGCGCGGAGATCTCGCGCATGCCCGGCGTCCAGCGCAGCATGACGACGGTGTGCCTGAAGACGATCAAGGATCGCTCGTCG
>DATEKT010000205.1:0-7672 GCA_035277305.1 Steroidobacteraceae bacterium
AACGCGCTCGACATGCAGCGCATCGCACTGGACGCCGGCGTCGACGTGCTGGCGCACGGCTTATGGAACTGGGGCGACTCCGACGGCCAGCCCGGCATGCCGGCGCCGATCGCCGAGCAGTTGCGCAAGATTCACGCGAAGGGCATCGGCTACCAGGCGACGTTGCGCGTGCTGCCGGGAACCGCCGACCTGTTCCGCGAAGACACGCTCAAGGATCCGATGTACGCGAAGGTCGTGCCCGCTTCCGTGCTCGCGTGGTACGCCACCGAGCCCGGTCAGTGGTTCAAGGAAGTCATGCGCGAGGGCGGCGGTAAATCTGTCGACACGAAGATCGCGCACAATTGGCTCAAGCAGAACGAGCAGGGAATGCGGGCGCTGCGTTACCTGTACGAACAGGGCCATCCGCTGCTCGTCGGCAGCGACACGCCATCCGCGCCGACGTACGGCAGTCAACCGGGCTACGACACTTATCGCGAGATGCGGCTCATGGCGCAGTCAGGCATACCGCTCGATGCAATCTTCCGCGCGGCCACGCTGAACAACGCCAAGCAGTTCGGGCTCGCCAAGGATTACGGCACCGTCGAGACCGGCAAGATCGCGAACCTGCTGCTGCTCAATGCGAATCCGCTGGAGACGATGCGCGCGTGGGCGCAGATCGACAAGGTGATCTTGCATGGCAACGTCATCGAGAGGGAGACGTTGGCGGCGGAGAAGAACTAAAAAGAAGAATGGACAGGATGAACAGGATGTACAGGATGGAAGAGTTCATTTTCTGACCCTTGCATCCTCTTCCATCCTGTTCATCCTGTTCATCCTGTCATTTCTTATTTCCGGCTCTTCTCTCAGCGCAGCAACACGTCAGCGCTCACGTAGTAAATGTCGCGAAGGCCGTTGCCGGGGGAATGCAGGCGGCGTTCGAGTTGGTCGAAGGTCAGGGGGCGATCGGGACCTTTCGAGCCGAAGCCGCGGTTGCTGGTGAAGATGAAGATCCTGCCGTCGGGCGACAGGCGGGGGGCGAAGTCCCAGCCGGGCGAGTTGATCGGTGGGCCCGGATGGCGCGTTTCCCAGCCGGCGCCGGTTCGCTTCGATACATATAAATCATAGGCGCCGACGGCGTCGCCGCGGTTGCGCGCAGCGACGATCAGTGTTTGCTCATCGGCGCTGATGAAAGGCTCGATCTCGTCGCCTTTGGAGTTCACCGGTGCGCCGACGTTCTGCGGCGGCTGGAACTTGCCGTTGACGAAGCGCGCGCGCCAGATGTCGGTGCCACCGACGCCGCCGGGGCGATCGGAGCCGAAGTAGAGCGTGCCGTCGGCGGTCAGGTTCGGAAACCACTCATCTGTGGGACTCGAGAGCTCCTCGACATGCCGCGGTTCGCCCCAGTGGCCGCTTGCGTCACGCTCGATGGTCCAGATCTCCATGTCGTCGCGCGGCTTGCCGTCGACCGGACGGGCCGAAACGAAATACGCGCGGCGGCCGTCGGCGGTGAACACGATGTCGGCATCGGAATAGTGGCCGGAAAACGCTGCGGTTCGCGGGCGGCTCCATTTGCCGTCGCGCAGCTCGCTGTACACGATGGTGTAAAAGTCGAACGACGGCGTGTTCTTGAGGAAGTACAACGTGTGCCCGTCCGGGAACACGCTGGCGTGCGACTCGTCGTCGCCGGTGCTGAGAACATCCGGCGCGAGCACCTTGGGCGTGGCATCGGCCGCGGGGAACAGCGAATCCCAGCTCGCAGGTGCCGCGGCGTCGATGTTCGGCGTTGCCGCGAGCATCGTAATCAGCAGGACTGGGGTGGACGTGCGCATGAGAGCGATTGTGCCGGCGCGCCGCGCACCGCGCTTTCAGAATCTTTCGCGGTACCGCGAGGGCGATTCACCGTAAGTCGCGCGAAATGCCGTCGAGAAGTGCGCGTGACTGGAGAAACCGAGATCGAGCGCGAGCGCAGCGATATCTGCGGTGTGCGGCAGCTCGACCAGTGCACGACTCAGACGCAGCCGCCGCTGATAGCGGGCGATCGACACACCCTCATGGCGGCGGAACAGATCGGTGAGATACGCCGGCGAGACCTGGAGCTGAGCGGCGATGTCCGTGAGCGACCGGCGCTCGCGGCCCGCGCCAATGAGCTCTTTGGCGGCGCCAATCAATAAGGAGTGCCCCCTCCCTGCCCTCCCTCGCGGAGCGGGGGAAGAGAAGAGGAGAGAGAGCAGCGAAATGGCCGACTCTTCGGCTGCGGCGCCATCGTGCGAGCTCCGCCGATGCAGATTCCAAAGCGCCGACGCTGCACGCTGCAGCGTGGCCGAGGCGCCGGCCACGCGCGTGTCGCGCATCTTCCTCATTTCTGCCGACGCCTGTTCGCCGACCAACGAACCGACGGCATCGAGCCGCGGCGTCACGAGCATGTAGTCGAGCGGATTGTCGTCGACGAAGCGATCGCGGCTGACATCGCCGGGCGCGATGAACAGAGCCTGGTTCGCCGTGAGCAAGGAGTGCGACGCGCCGCGCTCGTACACGAACGCACCGCGCAGCGTCAGCACGATCTGCAGTTCCGGCGTCAGCGCTTCCGGTGTGCGGATACTTCGTCCGGCACGCGCGGCTGCGCCTTCGATGCGCACTGCCGGGTGGTCGAAGAAACGACGGCGAGTTTCGCGATAGGTCGGTCGCACGCTGCGATTGTAGTACTCTGATCGCATGCAGGACGAGTTCGATCTCGACGCCTACTTCGAGCGCATCGGTTACCGCGGGCCCGCGACGCCGCGGCTGGAAACGCTGCGCGAACTTCATCGCCTGCATCCGCAGGAAATTGCGTTCGAGAACCTGAATCCGTTGCTGAGCCGGCCGGTGCCGCTCGATATCCGCTCTTTGCAGCAGAAGCTGGTGACGCAGAAGCGCGGCGGTTACTGCTACGAGCACAATCTGCTGCTCAAGCAGGCACTCGAGCGCATCGGCTTTCGCGTCGCGGGACTTGCTGCACGCGTGCTCATGAACGCACCGGAGAACGCGATCCGTCCGCGCACGCACATGCTGCTGCAAGTCGACATCGAGGATGAGCTCTGGATTGCCGACGTCGGCTTCGGCGGTATGACGCTGACGGCGCCGCTGCGATTGGTCGAGCATGTGCCGCAAGCGACACCGCACGAATCGTTTCGGCTGATGCGCACGAGCGGCGACTACGTGCTGCAAGCGGAAGTGCGCAGTGAGTGGCGCACGTTGTATCGATTCGATCTGCAGGAGCAGGTGCTGCCCGACTATGAGCTGGCGAGCTGGTACCTCTCCAATCATCCCGAGTCGCACTTCGTTCGCACGCTGATCGCAGCTCGCACGCAGCCGCAGCGGCGGTACGCGCTGCGCAACAACGAGCTGGCGATTCACGAGCTGAACGGCGAATCGACGCGTCAGTCGTTGCGGAGTGCGGAGGCGTTGCGGGAAGCGTTACGCGGCACGTTCGGGATTGCAATCGAGCGCAGCGACGAGCTGGACGCGAAGCTGGTGGAGATTGTGCAGTCGGGCTAGTTCTGCGCGCAATAAATGCCGTTCACTCCGTTTCATTTCGGTCCCGGCGCTCTGATGCATTCGGCGGCGCCGCGACACGTCAGCTTTCTCGCATTCTGCGCCGCCAACGTGCTCGTCGACGTCGAGCCGTTGTACTACATGCTCACGGATCAGTACCCGATCCATCGCTTCTTTCATACTTACGTCGGCGCGACCCTCGCGGGGTTGATCTTCACCCTGCTCTTCGCGCTCGTGCGGCGCTTCGCGATGCCGCTGCTCAGACTGCTGCGGCTGGAGGATCTCGGCGTGCGCGCGGTGGCAATCGGCGCATTTGCGGGAACGTACACGCACGTGCTCTTCGACAGCCTGATGCACGCGGACCTGCGGCCGTTCGCGCCGTTCAGCGACGCCAATCCGTTGCTGACCATGGTGCCGCTGCGCGCACTGCACGGGTTTTGTCTGCTGGCCGCCGCAGCCGGTGCTGCAATTATTTTCGCTCGTAGGACCCGACGAGGGCGCCTTTCGCGAGCACGTGCCCCTTGATCTTGTCGAGCAGCTCGGTGCGGCCCGGACGCGAATCGAAGCGCGGCACGCAGTCGAGCGCGAAAACCTGGAATGCGTAGCGGTGCGGCCCGTCTCCCGCGGGCGGACTCAGCGGCACGTACGTGGCGGTGGGCGCTTTGCCCGAATCGCATGCGCACGGCAACGCGCCCTCCGGCAGCGATGTGTCGCTGCCCGGCAAGTCCCACGCGATCGCGTGCACAGCCGAGCTTTCGACCTCTTCGATCAATACGACAACGGCTTCGGCGTTCATGGGCACACCGCTCCACTCGAGCGGCGGCGACAGCCCCTCGCCGTCGCTGGTGTACTGCGCCGGAATCTCCTGTTCGTCGCCGAACGCCGCGCTGCTCACGTCGATCGATGTGTTGACGTCGGCCAGATCCATTTCGGTGGTCGCCATGTCAGTGAAATCGGAAGGGGGCCACACAAGTTCCACCGACAGTTGTAATCCGGCCGGCGCACGGCAAATAATCGCCGCGTGCAAGTCCTGATCGTCGATGACAGCGCCGACGCCGCTGCCAGCCTCACGATGCTGCTGGAGCTGGAAGATATCGCCGCGCAGAGCGTCGGCGACGCCGAGGCTGCGCTGCAGTTCGTCGCACACACAGTGCCGCTGCTGCTGCTCATCGATATCGGATTGCCTGGAATGAACGGCTACGAGCTCGCGCGCCGCCTGCGCGAGCTGCCGCACCTGACTGGTGCGACGCTGATCGCGCTCACCGGCCGCGAAGGTCCGTCGCAGCAGGAGCAGGCGCTCTTCAATCAGTTCTGGACCAAGCCGTTCGACCCGCGGCGGCTGATCGAGGAAGTCAAAGGCGTGATCAGGCGGGCGGCGGATCGATCGCCCGCCTGAATTCCAGCGTCAGCGCCGCATCGCTCGCCGCGACCAGCGCTCCTCCACCCGTCTCGACGATCAAGCGCACTTCCTCGACGGACAGCGCAGTCGCTCGAGCAGCGTCGTTGCTCACCCCTGCCTGAAACGCCAGATCGATTGTGACCAGGCCATTCGCCGTCCGAACGCCGATCGCGACCGCGGACGCCGGATTGCTGAGGCAGCTGTGAAGCAGCACATGACATAAGCGCATCCGATCCGCGCGAAGCGCGGGCAGCGGCGGCTCCGGCAATGTCGTCGTCACCTGCAGCCGGCGTTTCGACGCTCGCAACAGCGACGTCATCTCCGACAGGAGTTCATCGATAGGCAGCGTCTGAGTTTCCGGCGGCGCGGCCATCGCCAGGTAGCGCGACAGGCGCTCGCAGTTCGCCACCAGGCTCGCCACCGCGGCTTCAGCCGGGTCGATGTACTGGCTCGCACGCTCCATCAACTTGTCGACGTCGCCGTTCCGCCGCGCCAGCCGGGCGAACAGCTCCATGCTGATGCGGATGGAATGGACGGGGTTACGAAGATCGTGCAGCAGTTTGCCAACGAGCTGTCGTTGGTTGTCCTGCTGGACCCGGTTCAGGACGGCCGCATCGGGGGGCGGGGCGCTCGCTTCCAGACCTGTGTCTCCTTTTGAAGTATCCGGCGGAACTAACGCCCGGGCTGGGGAGTTCCCGGACACGCTTGAAAAAATTACCACCGTGCGCGACGTCCCGAAAGCCTGCGCAACGGCCAGTAAAAATCACGGGTTCAGGCCAGTAGATGCTCTATTGCGCAGCGATAAGCCCATGTTTATGTTCGGCCTGCTGTCGGCCGAGCCTTGGGTCTCGCATTCGCGCGATCACGACCGATTAGTTGCCCGGAGTCCCCCTCGATGGAAACTCAAGAACGAGTGCGCAGCCGTACGTCACGTGCACTCGGTCGCAAGAACGGCGCCCGCCGTCCCGTTGCGAAGACCGACGCCGACATCGACCTGAAGAAGCTGCTGCGCGCGCTCCAGGCCGTGCGCGACGGCGACTTCTCGGTGCGCCTGCCGAGCGACCGCACCGGCATCGGCGGCAAGATCGCCGATACGTTCAACGAGATCATCGCCTCGAACCAGCGCGTCGCGCGCGAGCTCGACCGCGCCGGCCAGATGGTCGGCAAGGAAGGCAAGACCAAGCATCGCATCACCGTCGATCGCCGCTCCGGCGCGTGGGGCGCGATGGAAAGCTCGATGAACACGCTCATCGATGACCTGCTGTGGCCGACGACCGAAGTGACGCGCGCGATCAGCGCCGTGGCGAAGGGCGACCTGTCGCAGAGCGTGCCGCTGGAAATCGAAGGCAAGCCGCTGCGCGGTGAGTTCCTGCGTTCTGCGACCATCGTCAACACCATGATCGAGCAGATGGGCGCGTTCACCTCCGAAGTGACGCGCGTGGCGCGCGAAGTCGGCACCGAGGGCAAGCTCGGCGGCCAGGCGGAGCTGAAGAACGTCAGCGGCATCTGGAAAGACCTCACCGACAACGTCAACTCGATGGCCTCGAACCTCACGGGCCAGGTGCGCAACATCTCGGAGGTGACGATCGCGGTCGCGAACGGCGACCTGTCGCGCAAGATCACGGTCGACGTGCGCGGCGAATTCCTGCAGCTGAAGGAAGCCATCAACACGATGGTCGACCAGCTGCGCTCGTTCGCATCCGAGGTGACGCGCGTGGCGCGCGAGGTCGGTACCGAAGGCAAGCTCGGCGGTCAGGCGATCGTGCCCGGCGTGGCCGGCACCTGGAAAGACCTCACCGACAACGTCAACTCCATGGCCTCGAACCTCACGGGCCAGGTACGAAACATCGCGGAAGTGTCGACGGCCATCGCGCGCGGCGACTTGTCGCGCAAGATCACGGTCGACGTGAAAGGCGAAATTCTCGAGCTCAAGAACACCATCAACACCATGGTGGACCAGCTCAACAGCTTCGCGGCCGAAGTGACGCGCGTGGCGCGCGAAGTCGGCACAGAAGGCAAGCTCGGCGGCCAGGCCGAAGTGAAAGGCGTCAGCGGCGTGTGGAAGGACCTCACCGACAACGTCAACTCGATGGCGTCGAATCTCACCGGCCAGGTCCGCAACATCGCGGACGTGGCCACCGCCATCGCCGGCGGCGACCTGTCGCGCAAGATCACGGTCGACGTGCGCGGCGAAATTCTGCAGCTGAAAGAGACCATGAACACGATGGTCGATCAGCTGCGCGCATTCGCCTCCGAAGTGACGCGCGTCGCGCGCGAAGTCGGCACCGAAGGCAAGCTCGGCGGCCAGGCGAACGTGCCCGGCGTCGGCGGCACCTGGAAGGACCTCACGGACAACGTCAACTCGATGGCTTCGAACCTGACTGGACAGGTGCGCAACATCGCCGAAGTGTCGACAGCCATCGCGCGCGGCGACTTGTCGCGCAAGATCACGGTCGACGTGAAGGGCGAGATCCTGCAGCTGAAGGAAGCCGTCAACACGATGGTCGACCAGCTGAACGCGTTCGCGTCGGAAGTGACGCGCGTGGCGCGCGAAGTCGGCACCAAAGGCAAGCTCGGCGGTCAGGCCGAGGTCAAAGGCGTCAGCGGTGTGTGGAAGGACCTCACCGACAACGTCATCTCGATGGCCTCGAACCTCACCGGCCAGGTCCGCAACATCGCCGACGTCGCGACCGCAATCGCGAACGGCGACCTGTCGCGCAAGATCACGGTGGACGTGCGCGGCGAGATTCTGCAGCTCAAGGA
>DATEKT010000206.1:0-11003 GCA_035277305.1 Steroidobacteraceae bacterium
GGGTTGTCGACTGTGGGCGGCTCGGCAGCGTTCGGCCATCTCGGCGGCATGGTCACGGGCTTCGTGATGATCCGCTACTGGCAGAACCAGCGGCGGGGTCCCCGCCGCTAGCGATCAATCGATCCCCGGCGTCCCGCGCAGCGTCAGGCTGCCATCGGCGTTGAGTGCCTGTTTGCACGACCAGCGCACCGGATAGCGCTGGCCCTTCACTTCCAGCTCGCCCGCGACGCGCAGTCCTTGCCAGTTCGTGCCGCGCGGCAGCGGCAGCTTCGCCTGCCGCACCTTGCCTGGCAGCGGATATCCCGCGTCGAGCCCGCCGCTCGCGAGCACGTTGCCCGCTTCGTTGAGAACACGAATTCGCAGCACGCCGGGCACGCCGGCGATGCCGTCGTTGACCATGCCGAGAATCAGGCCCGTCTCGGGGCCGCTGTCGTAGGTCCAGATCCACGAGGGCCGGACGCGATAGCCGATCGACCGCGCCAGCTCATTCAACGCGTCCGGGTATTGCGTGTAGTAGCGCTGCAGTCCCTCGGCGCCGATGCGATGCCAGTTCCACAGCGAGAAGTAGTTGGCGCCGACGTCGCGCACGTGACTGACGACATTGTCCGTAAGCGTGACGCCTTCACTCAGATGCAGGCTCGCCGGTGAGCCATCGGAGTTCGGCACTTCCACGGTCACGCCGGTCCACGCGGGACGATTGCTCAATGCTTCGATCTGCTCGTTCTCGATGTAGATCGTGTCGGTGCGCAGCCAGTTGTGACTGCGCACGGTGCGCTCGACCAGCTCGAAGTTGCCGACCTTGCTGAAGTCGGGCTGCGTGTTGGTCGCGAGCGGCGTCTTCTGCCAGTGCGCGAGCTGCCGTTCCAGCATTCGCGCGAACGTGGCCTCGGCGGTCGCGTAGTCCGGAAACGGATTGCGCTCGAGCGGCCAGGTATGGCCTTCGCCCCAGAAGCCGTACATCGCCGTGTCGACGTACTCGACCTGCGGATGGCCGTCGTACTCGCGCGCCAGCAGCCCGTCGAGCTCGTCGAACGCGGCCTGAAAGTGCGGATCGTCGTAACGTGGCTCGAAGCGGCGCCGGTTCTGCCACTCGCCGAGCTCGACCATCGGCACACGCCCGGCCAGAAACGCCGGCAGCGCCGTGCCCTCGATGTCCGGGTTGCTCATCATGACGCGCAGGCCGAGGCGCTTGTCGTAGCGCTTCGCGAGATCGAAGGCGATCTGCCAGTGCTCGCACAGATCCAGCCGCCCCGGCCGGCGCTGCACGTCCTTCCAGTTCACGCGCAGATACAGCTTGGTGCCGAGCGGTAGTCGCGCCAGGTCTTCCAATGCTTTCGCCAGCGGCTCGCCCGGCTTCGCGGGCGGGCCGACTTCATCGCAGAGGTAGGTGACCATGCCCATGCCGAAGCCGCGAATGACGTCGGTCGAGGCGGTGGTCGCCATCACCACCTGCCAGCCGGCGAATTGCTCGGTGGGGAAGGGCCCTTGATACAGGCGCTGCGCAACCGGCGGACCGGCCCCGAAATCGTAGCCGTCGAAGTTGTGGACGGCTGCCGCACGGCTGCGTGCGGCGGTCAGCAACGCTGCGGCTCCGGCCGCCTGGATGAAGTCACGCCTGCGCATGGCAGCTCGCCTCCCGTCTTTCGGTTTGCAGAGCCTACATGCAAAACGAAAGATAAAAAACGTTTGTTGTGCTTTCAGTTTCCTTGGCCTAGCATTGCCGGCGGACCAGTCATGAGGGGCACGTCCATGTCGCTCTCCTATAAGTACAAGCGAGTCCCGGTTGCCATTTTCGGCGTCGCGTTCGGCGCGACCGCGTGGGCGCAAACGCCCGCGGGCTCCGAGACGCTCGAGGAAATCATCGTCACCGGCACGCGCGCCGCGCTGGCCGAATCGCTGGAGCGCAAGAAAGGCGCGCAAGGAGTCCAGGATTCGATCGTGGCCGAGGACCTCGGCCGCTTCCCCGACGACAACGTCGCGGATTCGCTGTCGCACATCACTGGCATCACTCTGCAGCGCACGCGCGGCGGCGAGGGGCAATACGTCAACGTGCGCGGGCTCGGGCCCCAGTTCAGCATCGTCACGCTGAACGGCCGCATTCTCGCCACCGACGGCGACGGCCGCGAGTTTGCGTTCGACGTGCTGCCGTCCGAGATCATCAACGGCGCCGACGTGTACAAGTCCGCGAATGCGGCGCAGCTCGAAGGCAGCATCGGCGGCGCGATCAATCTCACCTCGGCCCGGCCGCTCGATGTCCCGGGCTTGCGCACTTCGCTGTCAGTCGAAGGCGACTACAACGATCTCTCCGAGAACAGCGGCTACAAAGCGAGCGCCGTGTTCAGCGACACCTTCGCGGATGACCGCATGGGCGTGATGGTCACGGCTGTGTACCAGGATTCCGAAGTGCGCTCGGATGCCGTGCACGAGTTCTCGATCAATCCCGACTCGCCCGGCGAGTTCGACGCCAACGGCGACGGCGAGATTTCCGACGACGAATCCAACCTGCTGGGCCTGTGCTGCACGAGCTTCGGCACGCGCATCCAGCAGAAGAAGCGCACCGGCGTCACTGCTGTCTGGCAGTGGCAAGCCTCCGACAGTCTCACGATGACTATCGACGGCATGTTCACGCGCCTGAATGCGCCGACTGTCGGCTATCACCAGTCGTACTACGTAGAGGACTCGATCCTCGACGATGCGGGCACGCACCGCTGGAGCGACGTCACCATCCGCGATCACTGGGTCACCGACATGACGGTGGCCGAACTGGTGCCGGAGCTGTCGACGATCACCGAGCACCGCGTCGTCGATACGACGCAGATCGGCTGGAACGCATCGTGGCAGGCGACCGAGCGTTTGGGCTTCAACTTCGACGCCTATCGTTCGAAGTCCGATCGCGATTCGGGCGGCAAGGACACGTGGGTGGTATCGGGCATCGCCGGCAGCCACGTCGGCCACGTGCACATGAACAACAACGGCCTGCCGGACATCAGCGTGACACTCGAAGACGGCCGCGACTACGCGACAGCGTTGCAGAACGGCGAGCTCGGCAACGATGACTTCGGCCTGCACTACGTCGGCCTGTCGGGCACCGATGTGACCGACAAGGTGACCGGCTTCACCGTGGCGGGCGAGTTCGCGCTCGACCAGGGCATCTGGCGCTCGCTGCAGTTCGGCGCGGCCGGCACCGAGCGCAGCAAGATCCGCAACACCATCGAGAACGACACCAACGGCGGCTCGTGCCAGTACTGCAATCACTACGACACCACTTTCGGCGAGCTGGGCGCGAACGTCGTGCACCCGGTGTCGCTGGTCAACTTCATGCGCAACGGCGGCGGTCGGCATCCCGTGCGTTTCGTCAGGTTCGATGTCGCGCAATATCTGAATGCCCTGCGTCAGCTGGACGGACAGCCGCAGATCGACGAGAACGGCGATCCGACCGGCGAGGTGTACGACGCTTCCCTCACTCTGCCGGAGCTCAATCCGGTGCAGTCGTACGACGTGAAGGAAGAGACGATCGCGCTGTACCTGCAGGCGAATCTCGGCGTGACCGACGAGTGGTTCGCGAACTTCGGCGTGCGCTGGATCAGCACCGACACGACGGCGAAGACCGCGGTCGACGCGATCGTGTTCGTCGACGATCCGACGCCGAACATCCCGACCTCGAGCCCGGACGTGACCTACAGTCCCGCGACGCCGCTGACGCAGAAGGGCAGCTACGACAAGCTGCTGCCGTCGATCAATTTCGGTTACTGGTTCCGCAAGGATCTGTTGCTGCGCGCTGCTGTGTCGCAAACGCTGGCGCGGCCTTCGCTCAACCAGCTCGCTCCGACCCGCACCGACAACACGCTCGATCGCACCTTCGCCGTGTTCTATGACGGCAACGCGAATCTCAAGCCGGTCGAGGCGGACCAGGCCGACCTGTCGCTCGAGTGGTACTTCGCGGACAAGTCGGTGCTGAGCGGCGCGTTCTTCTACAAGGACATCGACGGCTTCATCACGACCGAGCTGCAGGAGAACATCGACATCGGCGTCGTCGGCAGTATCGGCGGCGCGCCCGAAGCCCCGATCCTCTACGACGTCGAGCGTCCGATCAACGGCGACAAGGCGAAGGTCTGGGGCCTGGAAATGGGCGTGCAGCACTTCTTCGCGAACGGCTTCGGCGTGCGCGCCAACTACACGTTGACCGACACGAAGGCATACGTCGGCGGCGTGCACGTTGGCGACCTCGAAGGCGTCTCCGAGTCGCAGTACTCGATCGCGCTCATGTTCGAGAACGATCGCTGGGATGCGCAGATCGCTGCCGACTACAGCGGCGAATACACGGAGGTCATCGACGCAGTCGGCGGACTTTCGCAGAAAGCCGACCCGATCACGTGGGTGACGGCATCCGTCGCCTTCAAGATCAACGACTCCCTGCAAGTCTCGCTCGAAGGCCGCAACCTGCTCGACGAGTACTACATCTCGCATCTCGGCCGCAACGACATCCTGGCCGGCTTCGAGACGTGGGGTCGCTCGTTCCTGGTCGGCGCAACCGCGAAGTTCTGACATGAACAGCTGGCTCGTGCATGCGCTCGGCACCGTGCTGCTGTGGGGAATCTGGGGCGCGATCATCGGCTTGCCGACCGAGCGCGGCGTGCCGGAGACGATGAGCTACGTCGTCTGGTCGCTCACCATGATTCCCGTGGCGATCATCGCGTTGCGCTGGGGCGGGCAGCGGCTGCTGCGCGACCGCAAGTCGGTCGCGCTCGGCTTGGCGATCGGGCTCCTCGGCGCCGGCGGTCAGCTGGTGTTGTTCAAGGCGGTCCAGGTCGGGCCGCCGTACCTGATCTTTCCGATCATCTCGCTCTCGCCCGCGATCACGATCGGAATGTCCTTCGCGTTGTTGAAGGAGCGAACGGGCCGGCTCGGCGTGCTCGGTATCGTGCTGGCGTTGCTGTCGCTGCCGCTGTTCGACTATCGCACCACGGGTGAGACGACCGGCTACGGCGCGTGGCTGCCGATGGCGTTGCTCGTGATGGGCGCGTGGGGCGGGCAGGCGTACATCATCAAGCTGGCGAACGCGACGATGGATAGCGCGAGCATCTTCTTCTACATGATGGTCGGCGGCTTGCTCGTCGTGCCGCTCGCGCTGTTCATGACGGACTTCTCGCAACCGATCAACTACTCGCTCGACGGCGTCGGCCTGGCGGCACTCATTCAGTCGCTCAATGCGATCGGCGCGCTCACGCTCGTGCTGGCGTTCCGCTATGGAAAAGCAATCATCGTGTCGCCGCTCGTGAACGCAGGCGCTCCGTTGCTCACAGCGGTGATCTCGCTGGCGCTGACTGGCATCGCGCCTGGACCGCTGAAAATCGCAGGCATCGCATTGGCGCTCGCTGCAGCGTTGCTGCTGGCCCGGCAATCCGAGGAACCGGTGCGAGCGTGAAGGGCCTGCTCGACATCGTGGCGCGGCACAAGCGAGGCGAGCGTGTCGGGGTGTATTCGCTATGCTCGGCGCACCCGCAGGTCGTGGAGTGCGCGCTGCGCGAGGCGAAAGCGTCCGCTGCGCCGCTGCTGATCGAAGCCACTTCCAACCAGGTGAATCAGTTCGGCGGCTACACCGGTATGCGGCCGGCGGATTTTCGCCGCTTCGTCGGCGACATCGCAGCGCGCGTCGGCTTCCCCGCGCAGTCGCTGTGGCTCGGCGGCGATCACCTCGGACCGAACGCGTGGCGCACCGAGCCGACCGAGTCCGCGATGGCGAAGTCGGCGCAGATGATCCACGAATACGTGTGCGCCGGCTTTCGCAAGATCCATCTCGACTGCTCGATGGCGTGCGGCGACGACGTCGAGCCGTTGCCGGAGCAAACGATTTCCCAGCGCGCCGCGCAGTTGTGCGCAGTGGCCGAGAGCGCCTGGCGCGAAGTCGGCGGCGAGGCGCCGGTGTATGTAATCGGCACCGAAGTCCCGGTGCCCGGTGGAGCAACCGAGGAACTGCACGAGCTGGCCGTCACGACGCCGCAGGCCGCGACGGCGACGATTGCGGCACATCGCGACGCGTTCGCCCGGGCCGGTCTCGAATCCGCATGGCCGCGCGTGATCGCACTGGTCGTGCAGCCCGGCGTGGAGTTCGATCATCACAAGGTCATCGACTATGTCCCGGAGCGGGCGCGCGTATTAAGCGACTTCATTGCGGCCGATCCGCAGTTCGTCTTCGAGGCGCACTCCACCGACTACCAGACCCCGCGGAGCCTGGCCGAGCTGGTGCGCGATCATTTCGCGATCCTGAAGGTCGGCCCCGGTGCAACGTATGCATTGCGCGAGACGCTGTGGGCGCTCGCCGCGATCGCACGCGAGCTGCCGGGCGGCGACGCCGAAGAAGATCTGCGCGAAGTCGCGCTACAGGCCATGTACGCAGACCCGCGTCACTGGCGCAGCCACTATCGCGATCCGTCGCGCACCGCGCTGGATCTGCAGTTCAGCCTCAGCGATCGCATTCGTTACTATTGGCCGCACCCGCAGATTCAGGCTGCATGCGAGTCTCTGCTGAGCCGGTTGCGCCGGACGGGTGTGCCGTTGACGCTGCTCAGCCAATACCTGCCGCACCAGTACGAAGCTGTGCGTGCGGGACAATTGCCGGCGAGCGCCGATGCGCTGCTGGCCGACGGCATCGGACGGGCGTTGCGCCCGTACATGCATGCGTGCCAGGCCGGCAATGCCTGAGGGAGTGCCATGATTTCCAGCGACCTTTTCAGTCCGACCGCCGACTCGCTCGAGTCGCGCGGCGGCGCGTGGACTGCCCGCGAGATCGCGCAGCAGCCGCAGATGTGGCTGCGGGTCGAAAAGCTGCTGGCCGGCGAACGGGCGGCGCTGCAGCAGTTCATCGCGCCGATCGTCGACGATCCTTCCGGACGCATCGTGCTGACGGGTGCGGGCACTTCCGCGTTCATCGGACAATGTTTGCAGCCCGCACTGTCGGAGCGCCTGCGTTGCCGCATCGATGCGATTGCGACGACAGACGTAGTGAGCGCGCCGCAGCTGTGGTTGAAATCCGGCGTGCCGACGCTGCTCGTCTCGTTCGCGCGTTCCGGCAACAGCCCTGAGAGTGTCGCGACGCTCGATCTGGCCGAGCAGTTGCTCGGCAACGTGCGGCATCTCATCGTCACGTGCAACAAGGACGGCGAGCTCGCGGTGCGTGCACGCAAGATGCGCAATGCTCACCTGGTGCTGCTCCCCGAGGCCACCCACGACCGTGGCTTTGCGATGACATCGAGCTTCACCTGCATGCTGCTGGCGGCGGCGCTCGCGTTCGATGCGATCCAGCCTGCAACCGTCGCGCGCTTGGCACGATCGGCCGAAGTCCTGCTGCAGCAAATGCCGACTTGTGCGCAGCAGCTCGTTGCCTCGCGATTCGAGCGCGTCATCTATCTCGGCAGCAACGAACTCCTCGGGCTCGCGCACGAGGCCGCGCTGAAGCTGCTCGAGCTCACCGACGGTCGCATCGCGACGCTCGCGGAGTCGACGCTCGGCTTTCGCCACGGGCCGAAGTCCATGGTCGATGGCAAGACGCTGGTCGTCGTCATGCTCTCGAACGCGCCGTACACGCGCGCTTACGATGTCGATCTGCTGGAAGAGCTGAGGCGCGATGGCCGGGCTGGCGGCATCCTGGCGCTGAGCGGCCGCGCCGACGGGCGTCTGCCGGGCGAGCACCTGCTGTTCGCCGGAATGGACGGTGCGAGCGACATCGAGCTGTCGCTGTTGCACGTGATCGTGGCGCAGTGTTATGCATTCGCCGAGTCGCTCGCGCGCGGCCTGCGGCCGGACGTTCCGAACGCCGCGGGTGTAGTCAACCGCGTCGTGCAGGGCGTCACGATCTATCCGTGGGAGGAGCAGGGCGAGGATGTTTCTCGGCGTTGACGGCGGCGGCACCAAGACTTCTTACGCAGTGATCGATGCGGACGGGAGCGTTCGCGCCCGTCATGTCGGCCCGAGCGTGAGTCACCTCGCGCAGGGTTTCGCACGCGCGACCGATCTGCTGCTCGATGGCATCGGCGCGGCGCTGAACGTCGCGTCGATCGCATCCACCGATCTGACTTACGCGTTCCTGGGTTTGCCGTCGTATGGCGAGGACAGCGCGACGACAGCGCAGATGGACCTGATGCCCGCGAAGCTGATCGAGGTCGCGCGCTATCGCTGCGGCAACGACATGCTTTGCAGCTGGGCCGGTGCGCTCGCCTGCGCCGACGGCATCAGTGTGATCGCCGGAACGGGATCGATTGCCTACGGCGAGTACGACGGTCGCACGGCGCGTGCGGGCGGCTGGGGCGAGATCATCGGCGACGAAGGCTCCGCGTACTGGATCGCGCGCGAGGGAATGAATCTGTTCTCGCGCATGAGCGACGGCAGGGCTGCGCGCGGGCCGCTCTATGAGCTCGTTCGCGCGCGGGTCGGCATTGCGGTCGACCTCGATCTGTGCGCGCAGGTCTACGGCGAGGGAGTCAGCTCACGCAGCGCTTTCGCGGCCTTCGCTCCGCTCGTCAACGACGCTGCCCGGGCGGGCGATGCACAAGCGGCCGAGATCTTTCGTCGGGGTGCGGACGAGTTGCTCCAGTGCATACGTGCCGTACGTCAGTCGCTGGGCGTTCCCGATGACGTGGTGTTGCCGGTCTCGAACACGGGCGGCGTATTCCAGAGCGGGAGCCTGATGCTGGAGGCGTTTCGTGCCGCCGTATCGAAGGCGCGGCCGCCGTTCGCTTACCAGGAGCCGCGCTATCAGCCGGATATCGGAGCGGCGCTCTATGCCGCGCATCTCGCTGGCCGTCGCTTAACGCCGCGAATCTGAGTCGACTCGCAACTCGGCGAGCAAGGTATCGATGTGCTCGGACAGAAACCCGGACTGTCCGGGCGAATAGCCGCGATGCACGAGCCGGACGCGCCCGCGACCGTCGAGCAGTAGGCCGACTGGCAATCCCGCAAGATCCGCGTCGTCCAGAATCTGCGCGCGCAGTTGCTGGCCGTCGCGATCGAAAGCGGCGGGGTAGTGCACGCCCACGCGTTCGAGAAATGCGCGCGCCGGTGCGGCATCGCTGTCGACGCTTACCGCGACGACTTCGAACGGCTGACCCTGGAATTTCTCGCGCAGGGTTTCGAGCTCGGGCATCGAGCGCAGGCACGGCGTGCACCACGAGGCCCAGATGTCCACGTACACGATCTTGTGGCGATAGTCTTCGAGCCGGATCGGTGTGTCGCCGCGCAGCGCCGGCAGCGAGAAGTCCAGCGTTTTTTCAGTATCGGCCGCGTGCGCTGAGGCGCACGCAAGCACCAGCGCGAGCAAAGCAAACCACAGCGGTGGGTGCTCAAGGCGCAACCGGCGCGGCCTCGATGAGCAGAGAGTGTTCGAACTCGACCGGCAGGCGTGCGACCGGGCCCGTGACGACGCCAAGGTCGGTGCCGTTCACATAGTCCGTGATGCGATAGCGCGTGTTGCCGAGCCCGCGCAGCTCGACCGGTCCCTTCCACGTCGGCGCATAGAACGCATAGTGCATGCGCCCGTCCTTCTCGACTGCGTGCGTCTCCGGTCGATCGAAGCCGATGTCGTACAGCTCGCCGCGATAGCGGCCCTTCGGAAGCATCTTCTCGTTGTAGATGCGGATCCACTTCGCCCACTCGGCGTCCTTGCGCGCGTCGAGCAGGAAGCTGTCCTTGGGCTTCGGGTCGGTGGGCCACGTGAACTTCGTGCTGACGATCGCGCCGATGCCGACGGTCGAGGCGAAGTCGTCGCCGCCGTCGCTCAATTCGATGTGATCGCCTGCGTATGGCGCATCCGCGCCCATCAGCGCCTTCAGCGTCTTGCCCTTGAGCCGCACCTGCCACGAAGACTCCGGGTCGGACGCGACGGCCTGGTTCATGTACGGCGTGTTGTGGACCGCGTAGCTCGTGCCGCACGGGCAGATCTCGATCACCGCATCCGGATTGATCTCGCGCGCGGTCTCGAAGACGGTCTTCCAGAACGTCTGCAGCTGCTCGACCGATTCTTCCGGGTACTTGTGGTGGTGCGCCGGGTTGTAGCAGGGCGCTACGCCATTGAGATGCTGGCCATCGATCTTCAGCCCTTCGAAGCCCCACGTCCCCATGATGCGCCGGACCAGCGCCTTCGCGTTCTCGATCGTGCCGGGCGCGGCCGGGCAGAGATAGAAACTGTTCCACCACGTGATGTCCTGAACCGCGCCGTCCTCGTTGAGCAGCAGCAGCTCCGGATGGTCGTGCAGCAGGTCTGTGCCGGGATCGACCGCCAGCGGCGCGACCCACAGCTTCGGCCGCAGTCCGGCCCGCTTGATCTCCTTGACCATCGCGATCATGTCGGCGTCGCCGCGCGGAAACTTCTTCGGATCCAGCTTCCAGTCGCCTTCCGCTGTCTGCCAGCCGTCGTCGACGACCGCCCACTTCAGGCCCAGCTCGCGCACCTTCGGGAGCGTCGCGAGCACTTGTTCGACGGTGAAGTTGCGCTCGTAGCCCCACGCGCACCAGATCGACTCGTATGAAGTATCCGGAATACGCGGCGCGGTCAGCCCGCGCTCAGCGAGCAGCGCTCGATACGCGACCAGCGTGCCGAAGTAGTCGCCGTGATGAACGGCGAGAAACGTTTGCAGCGTCTGCACGCTTTGCCCCGGCTCGAGCGCGGCGGGTTTCTCCAGCTCGATGTGCAGCTGCGCGCCGGCGTTCGTGACTGTAACCGGCAGCGCGACGAGCTTCGGCGTGAGCTCGACGTGCCCGACGGCAAGCCCGGCATCGCGGCGCCAGATGTCGACCACCGGTGTCCCGCCGCCATAGTCGGACGCATTCATTCCCATGTAGTTGCGCTGCTCGAAGCCGGGATCGAGCGGCCGCACCCAATCGCGCCGGTCCTCGAACGACGCGCCCTCGTAGGACCAGAACGCCGGCGACCCCGTGCCCGGCATGAGCGTGTAAGCGTGGCTCGCCCATTTGCGCAGCTTGATCGGCGAGCCGGAGCGGTTCGTGTACGT
>DATEKT010000207.1:0-51510 GCA_035277305.1 Steroidobacteraceae bacterium
GCTGAGCGAACGCTCCCACGCTTCGTCCGCGACGTTCAGTTTGTAGAGTGCATGAATCAATGCGTCGCTGCCGGTGAGAGACACCGCGACCAGATCCGCCTGCAATTCCATCTCGCGACTCAGCGCGCGCTGGGCGATCACGACGACGCGGAACGCGGTTTCGGTCAGGGACCGGATTGACCACACGATCAGCGACAGCAGCCAGCCGATCCACGCAATGCGCAGGTCGACGCGCGACAGGCCGCGCAGGAACGAATCTAGCGCGTCGCGCTTCGCGATGATGTGACTCGCGATCTGTTGCGCGATGTAGACCCAGCGGCCGACCGCCATCGAGCGCTGCCCGAAATGGCCGAACTCGTGCGCGAGCACAGCCTTCAACTCGCCGAGCGAGAGCGCGTTGACGAGACCGAGGCCGATCTCGAGATTCTTGCGCGACGGAAACAGCAGATTGAGCACGCTCAGGTCGTAGAACACCGCGGCGTTCACGCGCGGCGAGAGAAACACGCGATGCGCACGCGGCGCACCGGCTTCATCCGCGAGTCGATTGATGAAGGCGAACAGTCGCGGTTGGTCGGTAGCGGTGACTTCGATGTCGTCGATCGCGTGCCGGTGTTTGACGAACACCAGGGCTTTCCACATGAACACCGCGAGGAATGCCGAGCACGTGCCGGCAACCACGGTCCAGAGCGGATCGCTGCCATGCGCCAGGCTGCGGAAGAGCCGGTAGGCGGTCCAGGTGAACCAGCTCGCCAGGGCGAGATACAGCAACACGAACAGCAGCAGGCCGCCCATCGCGAGCCACGCATGCGTGCGATAGGCCCGCGTCGGCTGTGTGAGATCCAGCGGCACCACGCGCGGGCCGGCCGGATAAATGAAATCCATCGACATTTTTCTCGTCCCCGCTGAGGGAGTTGCCCGCGATCCTACGCCTGCCGGCGCGGCAAACGAAAACGCCAGCGCGGCCCGGCGGGGCTTTCTGTGCAGCCCTTCTCACTATGCCTTACGATGGCCGCGGAGAATTCAAATGCATAAATGGACGCTTGCCCTCCTCGCCTGCCTGCCGCTGCTCGCATTCGCGGCTGAAGAGCCCGGCCCGGTCCCCCAGCAGGGATACAGCACTGCCACCCTGCGCGAGCCGATCTTCGATGCGGCCCAGGTCATGCTGCAAACAGCCAAGGTCCACAACTGGCTGCTCGACAACCACGACAAGGTCGGCGCAGAACAGCAGCCGAAGGTCAGGGAACACCTGTACTACCTGATCGACTCGCACATCAAACAGCAGTTCGCGGCGACCGGCCGGATCCTGCCGAAAGACCCTGACGGCCAGCTCGAAATGCTGCTGGGTTGGGCGGAACCGATGGGAGTCTATGGCGGCAATCTGCTCTACAACGCCGTCAAGAGAGCAGACGCGCCCGCGCGCAATCCCACCTTGTTGCCGCCGGAAGGCATGACGCTCGATCTGCGCGACGACCTGCTGGTCGTGAAGTCGGATCTCGGTTGGTCCGTCGCCATGCCGTACTACTTCATGATCGGCAAGCTGTCCGATGTCAAAATCACGACCGGCCAGCGCACGCAGTTCGTGATCGTCTCGACGGGCGCCGCGAAAGACGCCAGCGAGTTCGGTCATTCGCAAGCGACACTCATGCTGATGTATGCCCCGCAGGCCGACGTGGCCGAAGCGCGCAAGCCCTGGGAGCAGTACCTGGAGATCAAGCCGGCCGACGAGCACGTCGAGCTGGGCGTGCGCGGCCTCGTGAGCCAGCGCAATCACAACGATGAACTGAAGATGTGGCGTGAGGTCGTATCCTGGAGCACGCCGCGCGGTGCAATGACGGTCAGCTACATGGGCAACGACGGCACGTACGAATGGAATCGACCGCACTTCCTCGATTTTCTGCGCGCGCTGCGGACGCCGGAGCCGGCTAGGTGAAAGTCCTCGTGGTGGTCGTCGCGCTACTCGCGGCCGATAGCGCACTCGCCGATCGCACTGCGTACGCGAAGACCGTCGACATGCAGGCGAGCGACGGCAAGCTGATCGTGCATCACCATCACGACTGGTCGCGTGTCGTTCAGTCCGGCAGCATCACAGTCAGGTACACCCTTGATGAGCCTTTCGGTGTCGGCAACGACTACTCATACCTGTCTGCGAGCTCGGCGCAGGGCGCGAAGCTCTGGCAGGTAGCGAGCCCGCCGCTCACGTGGCTCGGCATTTCCCAGGATGGCCGCTACATCATCGGGCTGTCGCAGATCAAGCTCGCCAACGCATCGCATCTCGCCGTATTCGCAAGGGATGGACGCCTGCTGGCACGCCGGCAGATCGAAGAATCGGCCTGCACGTCGCACGCGGCGCGAGAGGCCGAGATCGCGAAGCGTCCCGCTGCCCAGCGACGCCTGTGGGCCGAGTTCGGAACGCCCGAGTGTCTGCTACCGCCGCATCGCGTCGGCGGCAGCGTCACGAACTTCGTCTACTGGTATCGGGAAAGCGATCCCGCGCCGCGCGTCATCGAGAGCGCCGGTGAGGTCAGCGCAGTTGAGCTGAACGATCTCGAGGGCAAACGCATGCGAGTAACGTTCGACCCCCGGACGGTTCGCTCACAGCAGCCAGTCGATGGGCAGCAACGCCATTAGCGCGACGCCTGCGCGCTTGAGCCACGTCGCCCCCGGCTCGGTCGTGTGCAGCACTGCACCTTCTTCGCGCTGCTCCTTCCATTGCAGCTCGCCGTCCTTGCTCAGGCTCACGCGATAGCTGCGCCCGGGAATTTCCTCGGCGAATGCAGCCGCGATCTGCGCGGCGAGCTCCGGGCAATCGATCACCAGCCCCATTTCCGTATTGAGACTCGCGGAGCGTGGATCGAGATTGAACGAGCCGACGAACACGCGGGCGCAGTCGATCGAGAACGTCTTCGCGTGCAGGCTCGAACCGGAGCTGCCGGTGAGGCGGCGGTCGCGGCGCGAACGCACGCGGGCGACGCGCATCAGCTCGTAGAGAACGACACCCGCTTCGAGCAGCTTGCGGCGGCGTTTCGCGTAGCCCGCGTGCACGATCGGCACATCGGTCGCTTCGAGCGCGTTGGTCAGGATCGAAACCTTCACCCCGCTGCGCGCCAGCTCGGCGAGCGCCTTCTCGCCGGAGCGCGTCGGCACGAGATAGGGCGAGACGAGTTGCAGCTCCCGCTGCGGAGCACTGATCGTATCCGCCAGGCGTTCGAGCAACGTGCCGCGCGGACGCTGCCGCCCGAGGCCCTTGGCCGGATCGTCACTCACCAATCGCGTCGTCGCCCAGCGATAGCCGACCGAGCCCGCAAGCAGGTCGTGCACGAACGCGCACGACTGCAACGCATTCACATAGGTCACCGCTGCGGGCTGACTGAGAATGCTCTCCGCCATGCCGATGACTTCGCGCACGGTCGAGGCGCGCGCGCGACCGATAACCGACTCGACGGAGCGCGCCGACTCGCTGCGCCAGTAGCGATCGAAGTCGCTCACGATGTCGCTCACGACCGGCCCGACGGCCATCACGTCCAGGTCGACGAAGGACAACGCCTGGTTCGCGTCGAAGTATTCGTCGCCGATGTTGCGGCCGCCGACGATCGCGACCTGGCCGTCGACGGTGAACGACTTGTTGTGCATGCGGCGGTTGAGGCGCGCGAAGTCCGTGAGGTACTCGAGAGGCCGCCAGCGGCGCAGCCGGAACGCATTGAACAGCCGCACCTGGATGTTCGGGTGCGACGAGAGTGCGCCGAGAAAAGCATCCAGGCCGTTGGTGTTGTTGTCATCGAGCAGCAGGCGCACGCGAACGCCACGATCCGCCGCCCGGCACACCGCCGCGAACAGCAGCGCGCCGGACATGTCGTTGCGCCAGATGTAGTACTGGAGGTCGAGCGTCCGCTCCGCGGCATCCGCAAGCAGCACACGCGCCGCGAAAGCGTCGCGCCCATCGCGCAACTCGACGATGCCGGACTGCCCGGGATGCAGCCGCGCGCGCGGGCCGACCGAACGGCCCAGGCGGGTCTCGGCAATCGGCGTCTCTTTGACCAGCGCTTCCAGCACCGGGAAAGAATGCCCGAAAGCGGCCGCGGGTTGAACTTGCGGCGCAATGGTGGGGTCGAACGCAACCCTGCGACCGTGAGGACTGCACCATGACCCTGGACCGGCGAACCTTCGTGACGCTCGGCGCCGCGACCCTGATGACCAGCCTGAGCGCGCGGGCGATCGATCGTGAAGATTCGCGCTGGAGCCGGATCCGGGCCGTCGCATTCGACGCGTTCCCCATCTTCGATCCGCGGCCGGTGTTCCAGGCCTGCGAAGCGGTCGCGCCGGGCCACGGCGCGCAGCTGGCCGATGCGTGGCGGACGCGCCTGTTCGAGTATCAGTGGCTGCGGGCTCTCGCGGGGCAATACGAGGATTTCGAGACCTGCGCGCGCGGCGCGCTGGAATTTGCGGCCGGCTCGCTCAAGGTCGACCTGCCGCAAGCCGCGAGCGACAAGCTGATGCAGGGCTGGCTGGAATTGCGAGCCTGGCCCGACGTCGCGCCGGCCCTCGCCGAGCTGAAGCGCTCCGGCAAGCGCCTCGCGCTGCTATCGAACGCCACGTCGACCATGCTCAAGGCGGGCCTGAAGAACTCCGGCCTCGAAGCAGCGTTCGACGAGGTGATCAGCACCGGCCGCGCCCGCACCTTCAAGCCCGACCCGAACGCCTATCGGCTCGGCACCGACATTCTCCAGCTCGGCAAGGGCGAGATCCTGTTCGTCGCGTTCGCCGGCTGGGACGTGGCGGGCGCCAGGTGGTTCGGCTATCCCACGTTCTGGAACAACCGCCAGAACGCGCAACGCGAGGGGCTCGCGGTCGAACCGGACGGCGCCGGGGCGACGCTCACGGACGTGGTGCAGTTTCTCGCCGCACGCTGAACGCTCTAGAATTCCGCATCCTGGGAAGCGGAGTGACGAGCATGCAAGCGAGCGTTCGTATCCTGGCGGCGGCGACCTGGCTGATCGCGGGCATTTCGTGGGCAGGCGAAGACGTCGCGGGGTCGAAAGACCATCCGCTGCTCACCCGCTATCCCGACTCTTTCATCACCGAATACACGAAGAACTACAACGCGACGGATTTCCAGGTCGGCGCCAAGGGCGCACCGCCGAAAGTGCAGACCGTCGAAGGCGACACGACGACGCTGCGCTACTTCTATGAGAGCCCCGAGAAGCAGCCGAGCCCGCTGCAGATCATGCGCAACTACCAGAACGCGGTGAAGCAGATCGGCGGCGCCGTGGTGTACGAGCGCATGCCGAAGGAGCTCGACGCCGGCGAAACGACGCTGCAGGTCACGACCGGCGGCAAGGACGTGTGGATCAAGGTGCTGCCGGACATCTTCAGCGCCCCGACGCAGAGCTACCAGCTCGTGATCACCGAGGTCGCGTCGATGGCGCAGGTCGTCAGCGCCAACGAGCTGCTGCAGGAGCTGAACAAGAACGGCTTCGTCGCGCTCTACATCAACTTCGATACCGGCAAGGCGGAGCTGAAGCAGGACGGTGTCGCCACCGTGAAGGAGATCGCGACGCTGCTGAAGTCGAATCCGGCCCTGAAGCTGAGTGTCGAAGGTCACACCGACAACGTCGGCGACGCGGCTGCCAACAAGAAATTGTCCGAAGCGCGCGCGAAGAGCGTGACCTCGGCGATCGTCGCGGGCGGCGTCGATGCGGCGCGGCTCAGCGCACTGGGATTCGGTCAGGAAAAACCTGTCGCCGACAATCGCACCGAGGAAGGACGCGCCAAGAACCGGCGCGTCGAGCTGGTGAAGAAATCCTGATCGAAGCCGATCATCCGGCGACGACGCGCGCGCCGGACTCCGCAGTTGCGATTACCGTGACGCGAACGTCACGGCAGCAGCGAATCCTTCCGCCATTTGCCGGCAATCTGCGGCTGAAAGCGTGCGACGCCGGCTTGGGCGGCGACGAGACCCTGCGACAACTGCTCCATCGTCTCCGGTGTGAACTGGCTGCGATGACACTGCAGGGCTGCTTTCGCCTTCGCGTAGTCGGCCGGCGAAACGGCAATGCCCACCGGGAGGAAACGCTCATCGACGGTCGCGGTATCGGTGGCCGGAGCACCGGGCGGCAGCGTCTTGAGCGCCGGGTAGTACAACTGCGCGGGCCGCTCCCACGCCCTGCTCTGGAATACTTCGGTCACGATGTCGCTCACCATGCGGTGATCCGGATGACCGGTCCACCCCGACGGGCCCCAGGTGATCACAGCGTCCGGCTGCAACTCCTCGAACAGCTTCGTGACGCGATCGCGCATTTCGCGCATCTGGGCCATGTACGGCTGCAATCCTTCGCCCATCTTCAACTGATCCCACAGCCCGAACATGATCGGCGGATTGATGCCGAGCTTGTCGGTCGCGCATTGCAGCTCCTTGACGCGAGCAGCCGCGAGCGCGTCGCCGGCCGGGATTCCCGCGAATTCGTTGTAGCCGAGCCGGCCGTCCGTCGCGGTCGCGAGATAGACCTTCACGCCTGCTGCCGCATATTTCGCCAGCACCGCGCCCACAGTCGACTCGTCGTCCGGGTGCGCAAAGACCGCCAGCAACACCGGCGCCCGTTTGTCCTGTTGGGCTGCTGGACTGGTGCACGGGCTGAGCAGCAGCACTGCAACGATGGCAATGCCCAATCGACTCGCAAGATTGTTCATGGTGATCGTTCCGCCACGGTGATTCGATGCAGTAATCTCTTGTGTCCCTGGTAGCCGCCGGTCGCGGCATGCAGCACGCAGCGGTTGTCCCACATGACGAGCATGCCCTGCGACCAGCGATGGCGATAGACGAATTCGTCCTTCGACTGGTGCGCGAACAGCTGCATGAGGATCGGCGTCGCCTCCGCCTCGCTCATGCCATCGATGCCGATCGTGTACCCCATGCTGACGAACAGCGCAGGCCGCCCGGTTTCCGGATGCACCCGCATGATCGGATGCAGCTGCGTAGCCATCGCGCTGTCCGAGTAACTGATCGCCATCGAGCGGCCTTTGTCACGCTCGCCGTACATGCCGTCGCGCGAGTAGGCACGGCGCGCGGAATGCACGCCCTGCTTGTCCTTGAGCATCGACTTCATCGCATCCGGCAACGCTTCCCACGCCGCGTACTGATTCGCGAATAGTGTGTCGCCGCCGACCGGCGGAATGACATCGCCGTAGAGCACGGTCGCGGATGGCGGACTGGGCAGGAAGCTCCAGTCCGAATGCCAGGTTTCCGCAAAGAGCGGCGTCTGCTCGTCCGCCTCGCGCCGCACCTGCGCGACGTGCGGATGGCCCGGCACCGAGCCGAAATACGGATCGACGCCGAAAGGGCCGATCGTCTGCGCGAAGCGCTCGAGGTCTTCGAGCTGCAGCTGCTGATCGGGAAAGGCGAGCACCTGGTACTGCAGCCACAGGGCACGAATCGCTGCAACCTGTTCGACAGCCAGCGGCTGGCGCAGGTCGAGACTACCGATGGTTGCACCGCAGGGCGCCGCTTGCGGCGTCACTCGTAGCTGCATCCGTCCCCCGCTCCGGCCACTTCCGATGCCTATAGGAAATCGAACCTTTTGCACTCTGGCAAGTTTATGCTGCAGCGCTGGCGCATGTGGGAGAGCGGGCCCATGCAGGACTACGAAAAACTCGGCGTTTTCTACCTCGGTCGGGAATACGATGCGGCCAGCCGCGCGCCCGGCGACAACCTCCTGCTCTACGATTCGCGCGACCTGACGACGCACGCGGTGTGCGTCGGCATGACCGGCAGCGGCAAGACCGGCCTGTGCCTGGCGCTGCTCGAAGAAGCCGGCATCGATGGCATTCCTGCCATCTGCATCGATCCGAAGGGCGACCTCGGCAACCTGCTGCTGACGTTCCCGCACCTGGAAGCGGCCGAGCTGCTGTCGTGGGTCGATCCCGGCGAAGCCCAACGCAAAGGCCTGACGGTCGATCAGTACGCAGCGCAGACCGCAGAGACCTGGAAGAAAGGACTGGCGGACTGGGGCCAGACGCCGGAGCGCATCGGCAAATTCCGCGATGCCGTCGATCTCGCGATCTACACGCCGGGCTCGGAGGCGGGGCTGCCGCTTTCCGTCGTGCGCTCGTTCGCGGCGCCGCCGGCGGAGTTGCTCAACGACACCGCAGCTTTGCGCGAGCGGATCGCCACCGTCGTCTCGGGCCTGCTCGCGCTGCTCGACCGCGACGCCAATCCGATCAACAGCCGCGATCACGTGCTGCTGTCCACGATCTTCGAGGATGCGTGGCGCAAGGGTACCGGTCTGGACATGGCGAGCCTGATCGCCGCCGTGCAGAAGCCGTCGTTCGACAAGGTCGGCGCG
The DNA here is from genome assembly GCA_035277305.1 of Steroidobacteraceae bacterium. Lineage (GTDB taxonomy): Bacteria > Pseudomonadota > Gammaproteobacteria > Steroidobacterales > Steroidobacteraceae > Steroidobacter. The sequence goes on from DATEKT010000207.1 coordinate 8,337, forward strand.
TTCGATCTCGAGACTTTCTATCCGTCGAAAGAACGTCTGCAGCTGGCGATGGCTATCAACAACCTGCTGGCCTCGCCCGGCTTCGCGGCCTGGCTGAGCGGCGAGCCCCTGGATGTGCAACGACTGCTGTTCACGCCCGAAGGCAAGCCGCGCATCAGCATCGTCTCGATTGCGCACCTGTCGGATGCAGAGCGCATGTTCATCGTCACGCTGCTGCTCAACGAGGTCGTCGCGTGGATGCGCAGTCAGTCGGGCACTTCGTCGCTGCGCGCGATCCTCTACATGGACGAGATCTTCGGCTACTTCCCGCCGACTGCGAATCCACCTTCGAAGCAGCCGATGCTCACGCTGCTCAAGCAGGGACGCGCATTCGGGCTGGGCTGCGTGCTGGCGACGCAGAACCCGGTCGATCTCGACTATAAGGGACTGGCGAACGCCGGCACCTGGATGATCGGCCGCCTGCAGACGGAGCGCGACAAGTTGCGCGTGCTGGAAGGTCTCGAGAGCGCCGTGCCCGGCTCGGACCGCGGCGCGCTCGATCGCATGATCTCCGCGCTGACGCCGCGCGTGTTCCTGATGCGCAACGTGCACGACGACGCGCCGGTGCTGTTCCAGAGCCGTTGGGCGCTGTCGTATCTGCGCGGGCCGCTGACGGGAGTGGAGATATCGAAACTGATGGCGCCACGCCGGAGCGCTACGCCAAGCGTCGCGCCTGCGGCGCGCGCTCCATCCAACGAAGTTGCTTCCCGCCCGAACATCCCCGCCGACGTCGCCGAATACTTCCTCGCCGCCACATCCGCCGGCGATGCACTGCTCTACAAGCCCATGGTCATGGGCAGCGTGAAGCTGCACTTCGTCGACGCGAAGCTGGCGCTCGATCAATGGCAGACGACCGCTTATCTCGCGCCACTCTCCGACGACGGCAACGCAGTGCTGTGGGACGAAGCCACAGTCGTCCCGGACCTGAAGGCGCGACTCAGCAAAGCACCCGCGCCCTCCTCCACGTTTGCATCTCTGCCCTCGGGCGCGTTGCGTGCACAGTCCTACGCAACCTGGGGCAAGGCTCTCGCTGCGCACTTGTTCGAGACTGCCCGCAACGAAGCGCTCGTCTGCGACGCTCTGAAGGCGACTTCCCCGCCGGGCATGAGCGAAGGCGACTTCCGTGCACAACTCGCGCTGTCCGCTCGCGAGCAACGCGACGCTGCCATCGCCGATCTGAAGCGCAAGTACGCGCCCAAGCTGGCCGCTCTGGAAGACCAGCTGCGACGCGCCGGCGAGCGTGTCGAACGCGAAAAGTCGCAACTCAACCAGCAGCGCCTGCAATCCGCATTCTCGATCGGCGCTTCAGTGCTCGGCGCATTCCTGGGCCGCCGCACGATGTCGGCCGCCAACGTGAATCGCGCCGCCTCGGCCGCTCGCGCCGCGACTCGCATCGGCCGCGAGAGCGGCGACGTCGATCGCGCGAGCGACAGCGTCGAAGTCGTGCAGCAAAAACAGCGCGACCTTCAGCAACAGTTCGATACCGACGCCGCTGCTCTCGATGGCCGCTTCGATGCTTCGTCGGTCGTTCTGCGCAAGGTGCAGGTCAGCCCTCGCAAGTCCGATATCGCCGTGGGCGAAGTCGCCCTCGTGTGGGCCCCGTGGCGCAAAGGCGCTGATGGATTCCCGACGCCGGCGAGTTGAGTGAGGGGTCGTGGGACGCGGGACAAAAGGTCGCTGCGGAAAAGAAGGAAGAGCCGGAATATCTCTCGCCAAGATCGCCAAGATCGCCAAGGAAGAAAAAAAGGGAAGAGAAGCTATCGATTCCGAAGACAAGACATTCTGCTGGTTCTTCCTTGGCGATCCTGGCGATCCTGGCGATCTTGGCGAGAGTCATTCTTCCTCTTCTTCTTCGCCGCAAACCACCTCTCAACAACCACTCCTAATAGATCCTCAACCCGCCAAATTTTTTGCGGATGCGGCGAGCGAGCGTCTGGAAGCCGGCGGCGTACGAGAGGCCGGCGGTGAGTGCGACGGCCAGGAGCCAGATCCAGACGGAGCCGGCGGTGGGCGGTGGTGTGGAAGCAGAGAGTGGTTGGGGTGCTGACTGAGCGCCTTCGAGGACGCCGTCATCTGCGGGTGCGGGCGTGGCAGCTGCCGCGGCGGTCTTGAGCTCTTTCACCTGGGCTTGCAGGGAGTCGCTCTCCTTTTTGAGGCGGGCGATTTCGTCGGCGGCTTTCTTGTCGACGCTTTGCGTCGCGTTCTTCTGCTGACGTTGCAGTTCGCGCAGCTGAACGGCGGCCGGTGCATCGCCCGTGAGGTAGTTGGCGCCGACCCAGCCTTCGCGGCCGTCGCCGAGACGGATGCGCACGGAGTTATCGGCGCGCTCCAGCTCGTCGACGGCGTCGCCGGTCTCGATCGTCGCGACGCGCGAGCCGCCCTGATCCGCTTCCGAATAGACGTTGAGCACGAGCTTGTCGGAAACGAACAGCTTGCGCACCGGCGGCGACGGCTCGGACTGCTGCCCGGCCTGCTGACCTTCCTCTTGTGCGATGCCCGGAAGCGGTGCGGCCAGCAGCGCCAATGTAGTGAGTGTCGCTACATTGAGACGCCAAGTGCGGGCCTGCTCGTTCATTTGAGCGATGCTTTCAGAGTTATGGCGAATGGGCAATGAACCAGTGCTCATGGCAAGATCCCGGCGGTCACGAAACCAGGCGAGAAGAACCCCCCATGACAGCGCCCACCCCGGTCAAGTATTCGTGGTCCGCCATGCCGCTCGAGCAGCTGAATCCGCAGCTGGCGCGACGCATCGTGACGGGAAGCCAGATGATGATCGCGCACGTGTACCTGAAGACGGGCTGCCTCGTGCCGAAGCACCATCACGTCAACGAGCAGATCACATACATACTGGAAGGCGCGCTGCGCTTCTGGCTGGGCGACAAGGTCGACTCCCAGGACGAGGCCGACAGCGTGCTGGTGAAGGCCGGCGAAGTACTGGTGATTCCGAGCAGCGTGCCGCACCGGGCGCTTGCGACGGAGGACACGCTGGATGTCGATGTCTTCGCACCGCCGCGGGAAGACTGGCTCAGCGGCACCGACGATTACCTGAGGAAGAAGTAATTTCCTGGAAGTTGGGCTTCGGCCCGACTCCACATTCATGGACAGCAGCGACCTTTCGACGCTGATCGGCCGTCTCGAACGCGAGGCGGATACGCATCCGCAGCTGTATCGCGGCAAGGTCGCCGTCGCGGCGGCGCTGGGCTTTCTCGCTCCCGGCCTGGTCGCGCTGGAACTCCTCTTCTGCTTCTACGCGATCGTGCATGCGTTGGTGACTGGCCGCACGCCACCCTTCCTTGCAGCGATCGGCGTGCTGGTCGGCGCTGCGGGAGCGCTCTTCACATTCCGTGCGCTGCGCGTGCAGGCTCCGCAGCCCGAAGGCATGCCGATCACCGCCGAGGAAGCACCGGACCTGTTCCGCCTGCTAGACGTGATCGCGCGCAAGATCGTGCCCGCACCGTTCGCGACCGTTAAGGTCAACGGCGAATTCAAGCTCGGCATCCGGCAGATTTCGCGCTGGGGCATCTTCGGCGGCTACGCCAATCACCTGCACGTCGGCACTCCGTTGCTGCTCGCGCTCAGTGCGGATGAGTTCTGCGCGCTGCTCGCACACGAGATCGCGCATCTCGGCGGCAAGCAGCGCCAATTCGAAGCGTGGATCTATCGCCAGCGCGAAACCTGGGCGCTGCTGCAGGCGAAGTTCGCCACACCCGCCAACGCGTTCGAGCGCATGCTCGCCGTTTACTACAACTGGTACGCGCCGTGGTTCTGCGCGTACAGCTTCGCGCTCGCGCGCAATCACGAGTACGAGTCCGACCAGGTCGCCGCGTTCGTCACCTCCGCACCGACGCTCGCTCGCGCGCTGATTCACGTCGAGCTCTCCAGCCGGTTTCTCTCCGACGTGTACTGGGCGCGCTTCCTCTCCCGTGTCGAGGAAGCCCCGGAGCCGCCGTACAAGCCCTACTCGCTGCTGCCGCGCGCTTTCAAGGTTGCGGAGAAGGAGCCGCTGCGCCAGCAGTGGCTCGCCGAAGGACTGCGCCGTTACGCGGCCGAGAACGACACGCATCCGAGTCTCGCCGAGCGGCTGGCCGCGCTGGATGTCGCGCCGCAAATCCCGGCGCCCGCGACTTCGCCCGCAGCATTGACGACACTCGGTCCCGCCGCGCAACCCGCGATCGACCATTGCGACGACGTGTGGCGCAAGCAGAACCTCGCGAACTGGCGCAGCCGTCACAAGCAGATCAAGGAAGCGCGCTGGAAGCTGTCGGAGTACGAGCAGCACGACAGCAGCACGCTCTCGCCGCAGGATATGTGGGCAAAGATCAGCCTGCTCCGCAACGTGCATCGCGAGGAAGAGGCCATCGACTCGCTGCGCCAGCTTGTCGCGCGCCAGGGCGCGTTTCCCGACGCACACATGCTGCTCGCGCAGCTGTTGCTGAAGAATGGCGAGGAGCAGGGATTGCAGCACCTGGTGAAGGCCACCCAGCAACGCGGCGAGCTCGCGGACGCCGCGGCCACGATCGGCTACGACTATCTCATGAGCCGTTCGCGCAAGAGCGAAGCCATCCGCTTTGCGCAGCGCATCCAGGCGCTGCTCGACGAATGAAGCGCTGGCAATACCTGACGGTCGCAGCGGTCATCGCCCTGGGCGCTCTCGGAGCGTTCCTGTTGACGGACAAAGCCGGTCCGCAGCCGCTCATGGTCGCGGACGCCGACGATCTGCCGCTGCACAAGCCGATCCTCATCGCCAGCAGTCATGCGATCCTGCGAACGCGCGGCAGCGCTGTCGACGCGGAGATTCCCCTGCCGCCGCCCGGGCAGGCCATCGAGCTGCGCGTGCTGCCCGAGTTCACGGCCAGCCCACACTATCGGATGCGGCTGTTCCGCATGACTGCCGACGACTCGTTGCAAGCCGTCGCGGAGCTCGGCGGACTCACCACCGATGAAGACAGCTTCCTGACGGTGTACGTCGATGCAGCGCGCCTGCAGCCGGGGCCGTACCGGCTCACGGTCGTCGGCGACATCGATACCGATGCCGTCGACAAGGAGAACGCGTTCATCCTGCGGCTGCGACCCGCGCTCAGCGATCCTTCCGCAAAGTCCCGCTGATCGTGCCGCCGCTCGATGACATGAACAGCGTGTAGACGGCGGATGCCTGCAGCGTCACACCCGTCTTGGTCAGCAACGGATCCGCGGTATCTGTGTTGCTGACGTCGAGCTGGTAGTCGGTCCCGTCGTCGACCTCCGCGAACGCCGAAGCCTGGCCCACGGCGATGTTCTCGACCTGCGGAAAGAAGTTGACGAACATCGTGACCGGCACGTTCAGCGCCGAGAGCCCGTTCATCACGCGCACCTTCGCCTTGCCGCTCGCGCTCGGCAGCCGGTTGTCGTCGCTGATCAACGTCGTCTGGGTGCCGTTGGCGTTGCTCCACACCAGCAACGTGTACTCGCCACCGGCGGTCAGTGTCTGGTCGGGAACAGTTACGGCAGCACCATTGACGCCAAGACCGATGGCCGTGCTGCCGGCCTCGACTTGCGCATACGCGCCGACGACTCCGACTGCATTGTTGTTCAACAACGTAACGCCGCCGGCATGCAGCGTGACCTGAGTTCCGTTCGCGATGCCGACCGCTCCGCGGACGCGCGCCTTCGGATTCGCGAACTTCGTGATGCTGCCTTGCTGGGGCAGCAGCAGGACGTTGACGAGCACGCCGCCCTCGGTCGCGGTGAGGATCAGCGTCACCACCTGCTTGCTGTCGAGCGTGATGCTCGGAACGTCGAGGCGCAGATCGTCCGTGTCGCTGGAGCCCGTCACGCGCAGGCGATAGTCGCCGCTATCGATCGTCGTCAACGTACCGGTTCCGGCGGGGGCGACAGCGGAGAACACAGGCGTGGCGTCGTCGAGCGAGACGGAGCTTTCGGTCAGGTACACATCGAGCGTGCCCGCCTCTGCCGCATTCAACAGTTGCACCTTGACGAGGCCGCTGTCGGGCGCGGTGACGTCATCGCTCACCTGCACCGCTGAGAAGTGCCCGGTCGATCCGAACGCTATGAAGGTGTTGTGCGTATCGTCTGCGAGTTGCTTGCCGCTGAGCGTCTGCAGAGTGCTCGTGACGTTGGCGCGCTTGAACTTGACGTTGTACGTGCCAGAGTCGATCTCGGTGTACGCGCTGACGCTGTCGAATGCGACCGCGGCGATGCGCTGCTGATCGGTGTCGTCGTCTTCGCCGTTCGCGTACAGGTCGAGCGATGTGTAGCCCGGACTCGCGTTCAGCAAGCGGATCTGGGCGTGATCGCTGCTGCTGCCGCTATCGCAGCCGCTCAACGACAGCGCCGCGAGCACGGCGAGGACCAGGTAGAGGCGCAAACGGATTCGCATGAGAGATCTCCGGTTCGATGCAGGTGAGAAGCTCAGAAGGCGCGGCCGACCGAGAACTGGAAGCGCGCGAGATCGTCGCCGTAGTAGCGCCAGGTCTCGCTCTGGTAGCGCAGCGGCACGGCATAGCTGAAGCGGAACAGGCCGAGCGGCGCGAGCCATTGCACGCCGATGCCCGCCGAGACACGCAGTTTTCCCAGGTCGAAGCCGTAGTCGATCGGAAAGCCGGCCTTGTCGACGAACTGCGTATCGCCGAGGGAGTAGGCCTGGCCGAAGTCGACGAACGCGCTCGCACGCACGCTGTTCGTGAACCTGGCCGGCATCGGCAGGATCGCTTCGAGCTGGCCGCTCAGCGCGGCGTCGCCGCCGTACGGATTGCCGAGCGAATCGCGCGGCCCGAGCGTCAGATCGTCGAAGCCGCGCACGGAGTCAGGACCGCCGACGAAGAAGTTCCGGTTCGGCGGGATCGCGGCGGTGTCGCCGAGCGGCATCGCATAGCTGAGGTTCGTGTTGAGCGCGAGCGTCAGCGGCAGCAACGGCAGGCGAAAGAACTGCTGGAATTGGAATGTCGAGCGCAGATACTCGACCGAGCCTGTGCCGGGCACAGTCGCGCTCACGCGGAACAGCTGCAGTCCGCCGCTCGTAGGAAACAGCAACCGGTTGCGGCTGTCGCGCGCCCAGCCAAGGGAGATCTCGAAAGCGTCGTACTGCGTGCCGAGCAGGAAGTCGCCGCCGCCGAGCCTGCGGAAGAACGGATCGCCGTTGTGCCGCACCCAGTCCTGCAATTGCAGCGAGCTGCTGAGAGGCGTCGCAAGCTCGGCGTGCTCGAGCGACGTGCCGAAGCGGATCGTCTGCAGCTCGCTGATCGGGTAGGAGAGCTCGGTGCCGGCGGTGTAGACCTTGGTCGAGAACTGCGAGTACGAAGACGTGAGCCGGTCGACGTCGCGATACGAGAGACTCACGGTGCGGCTGATGCCGTCCAGCGTCCAGTACGGATCCGTGAATGAGACGTCGTAGACCTGTGAGTACGCGCCGCCGCTGACATCGAGCGCCAGCCGCTGTCCCGTGCCGAACAGGTTCGTGTGCACGACGTTGCCGGTGAGCATCAGGCCCTGCGATCCCGAGTAGCCGATGCCGCCGCCGAACTGACCCGGCAGTCCTTCCTCGAGCTTGAAGTCGACGTCGACCAGATCCGGCGTGCCCGGCACCGGCGTCGTCTCCACTTCGACCTTCTCGATGAAGGGCAGCCGCTGCAGGCGGATCTTCGAGCGCTCGACCGCCGCGTTCGACAGGTAGGCGCCTTCGAGCTGGCGCATCTCGCGGCGAAGCACTTCGTCGTCGACGCTGCTGGTGCCGAGAAAGTTGACCCGCCTGACATAAACGCGATTGCCGGGATCGATGACCAGCGACAGCCCGACCTGCCCGCCGTGCTCATCGAGTTTCGGCACCGCGTCGATCTGCGCGAACGCGTAGCCGTCCAGCCCGAGGCGCGCGCGTATCGCCTCGGTCGACTGCGTGATCAGCCGCTGCGAGTACGTCTCGCCGGGGCGCATCAGGATCAGGCGCCGCAGCTCGCTTTCCGGCACCCGCAAATCGCCAGCCAGCTTGATCTCCGAGACGCGGTACACCTCGCCCTCTTTGACGTTCACCGTGACGAAGATGTCGTCGCGCTCCGGACCGATCGCGACCTGGCTGGACGTGATCGCGAAGTCCGCGTAGCCGCGGTCCATGTAGTACGAGCGCAGCGTCTCGAGATCGCCGGACAGCGCTTCCTTCGCATAGCGATCGTCCTGCCGATACCACGACAGCCAGTTCGGCGTGCGCAGCTGCAACTGGCGGAGCAGCTCGTCATCGCAGAAGCGGGTGTTGCCGACGATATTGATCTGCGCGATGCGCGCCCGGTCGCCTTCGTGGATGTCGATCGCAACCTTCACCCGGTTATCGGGCAGCTCCTGCGCCTTCGCGTCGACGCGCACCGAGTACTTGCCGCGCGAGTAGTACTGGTCGATGAGGTAGTGCTTCACGTCCTCGAGCACGGACTCATCGAAGCTCTTGCCGCTGGCGAGCCCGACGTTGCGCAGCGACTTCTCCAGGTCCTCGGTCTTGATGTCCTTGTTGCCCTTGACCTCGAAGCTCTCGATCGTCGGACGCTCCAGCACTGCGACCACGAGCACGTTGCCGTCGCGCCGCAGCTCGACGTCGCGAAAGAACTTCGTTCCATACAGCGATCGCACGGCCTCGGCGATGCGACGCGCGTCGAGCGTGTCGCCGATGTTCACCGGCAGATAGTTGAATACGGTGCCTTCCGAGATGCGCTGCAGGCCCTCGACACGAATGTCGCCCACGACGAACGCGGCGCCTGTTGTTTCCAGCGCATAGGCTCGCGGGCTGAACGAGCAGGCGCCAACGACTGCAATCGAGAGGAAGAGCTTGCGCATCGCCCCCGTGATGCGCGAGCGGCGCGGAGCGTCGCAGCGTTCAGCAGATTATTTCTGGAAGAGCGCGCGCGTTGCGAAACGCGCACGCTGCGTGAACGCAATGTGAATGGCGGGTGCTATTTCGCTCAGACCGTCATCGCAGCAAGGCGCGCGATTAGTCGCATGCTTCGCGAGGGGAGGAAGAGATCGGAGTAAGAGAATGGACGGGATTAACGGGATTAACGGGATAAAGAATCGGAACGCAGGAATGAATCTCTTCTTCCGTTAATCCCGTTAATCCCGTTAATCCCGTTAATCCCGTCAATTCTTCTTCCTCTCTTCTCTTCTCCTCAGAACGATCTGGAGAACTTCAGAGTCGCCCCATGCGTCGTGCCGCTCGCGGAGAACTGGCCGGAGTAGCCGACTCGCAGTGTCACGTCGTTGCCGGTGAGCACGTCCACGCCGGCCGAGCATTCGCGCACAGTGCGATCCAGCTCCTGGCTCACGTGCAGGAACCCCGCATCATCGGGTGCGCCCTGCAGCATCGCCTCGACACCGAAGCGGCCGCCGACGATGTAGCGATTGATGCCGACACGCGCATACCACCGCGCAAGCGACTCGCCCAGCGCGGTCTCGAAGCCCATTTCCAGGGCGGGGCGCAGGTTGACGAACGAGTCCTCGGAATTACGCACCAGCAGATTGTCGGCGCCGGCGCCGTGTTCGGAAAACTGCGCCAGCCGCACCTGCGTGAAGCCCAGGTCTACCATCGGCCGCCAGTACCAGGAACCGGCCTCGAAGCCGTGACTGACGCGGAACTGCTGCGAAGTCTGATAGACCTGCTGCTCGCTCTTCGAGCCGTGCAGCGCGAGGAACGCATTGCGGTGAGTGTCGTAGTCGCCGCGCGCAGCTGACAAGCTGGCAGCGAAGGTCGTCCCGCCAAAGTTGCCTTTGAGCACCCAGCCCAGGTGCACCGTCGTGCCTTCGGCGAACTGCGTGCGCAGGTCCGAGAACGTGGCGGAGTCGATCTGGTCTCGATCGAACGCCGCGGCCAGGCCCATGTGCCAGAGATCGCTCACCTGCCATTGCGTGCCAAGGCTTATCGTCCGCGTGTCGCGCCGGTAGCCGTTCGCAGTTGCAGTCGCGTGCTGTTCGCCACTGCTGCCGAACACTGCCGCCCAGCCGCACTCGCCTTCCGCCGTGAAGCGGTCGTCGCCGTCGCGGACCTTGCAGCTCAGCATCGACTCGCCGAACTGCAGTCCTGACTGAACCGCGGCAAGCGGCAACGCTGCGTAGTTCTCCGGGTTCAGCAGCTGGTACTTGCTGGCCAGCGTCGTGATGTCGGTCGATGCGACCAGGCCGGCAATCGTCGGCACCAGCTCGTTGGAGCTGCCCGCGAGTTGCACGTTGTTGATGTACGTGCCGATGCGCTTCTCGTTCGGCAGCAGACGCTCCGTGGCTGTGTCCTGCGGGACGAAGCTGGTCGTCAGCGTCAGCGCGAGCTCGGTGTCGGAGATTGTCTCGAGCCCGTACTGCGTGACGATGGACGGCGTCACTGCCAGAACGAGGTCGTCAGCCGCCACGCCGCCTTCAGCCGCGACCAGCACCATCTCCGACGTGCCGGGCTTGATCGCCGAGATGTTGATCTGGTTCAGCTGCACCGAGCCGTCCAGGCTCGCGGCACCGCTCACGTCGATGCGATCCGTCGTGGCCGAGAGGTGATCGATGTCGACCAGCAGCGCGCCGCCTGCAGCCTGTGTGAAGTCGCCAGTGAGACCGGTCTGCGAGATTTCGCTGCTGCGGCCGACGGACCAGAGACCCTCGTTGAGCGCCGTGCCGCCGACACCGAGATCGATCGTTGCGCCCGACGCTACGACCGCGCCGTCGCGGTTCGCGAAGGAGTTAGCGCCGCCGCCGAGCGCCATCGTGCCGTAGAGGCCACCGAAGTTCTCGATCGACTCGCTGCCGGTGCCGCCGATCACGGTGGCGCGATCCAGCTCGTCGAGCCGGCCGACGTCGCCGTGGTTCGTGAGCGTGTTCGCAGCGCCGTCGATGAAGCTCACGGCTGCACCGGATTCGGTGCCACCGCGCACCGAGCCGCTGGCGATCGTCACGCCGATCGCGCCCGAGCTCACGTCGCCCTGGCTCTGCGCGCGAATGCCGTTGGAGTGCGCGCCGCCGGCGTCGATGTGGCCGGCAACCTCGATGGTCACCACGCCGCTGTTGCCGTTCGACGCGTCGCTCTGCGCGAAGATGCCGTCGGATGCATCGCCGAGCACGACGACGTCGCCGTGCTGCGTGACCGTGACTGCACCGGCGTCGCCATCGCCGCCGACGCTGCCCGCGAAGTTCTGCTGCTCCAGGATCGGAATGTTCTCGTTGCCGAGGCCGCCCGCGAGACCGCCGCCGCCACCGATGCTCTGCGCGAAGATGCCGAACGATCCCTCGCCGCGCGTCAGGATGCTGCTCGTGTTGGTCACGGTGACCGCGCCGCCGTTGCCGCCGCTGCCGCCGTCGCGACCGAACGCGAGACCGATGCCAACGTTGAGCGGCGGAATCGGGCCGATCCCGTCCTTGAAGCCGCGATCGACGTTGCCGGCAACGCCGCCGCCGCCACCGACGCTCTGCGCGAAGATGGCGTGCGCATCGTCGCCCTCGGTAATGAGGTCGCCGCTGTTCGTGACTTGCACGGTCCCGCCGTCGCCGCTCGCGCCACCGCCGCCGCCGATGCTGAACTTGCCTTGCAGGCCCGTGTCGGCCGAGCCGCCCTCACCCGCGCCTTTGACGAAGTTCTGCGCTTCGCCGCCGCCGCCGCCGATGCTCTGCGCGAAGATCGCGGTCGAGGCGAGGCCGGTCGTGCCGATCGAGCCGGAGTTGTCGACGACGATGTCGCCGCCGTCGCCGCTCGCACCGGCATCGCCGCCGACGATCACGGTCCAATTCCTCAGGTCGATGATGTTCTTGTCCTTCAGGTCGAGCAGCTCGGTGGCCTTGTCGAGCTCTTCCAGGCCGGTGCCGCTGACGCCGCTGCCGCCGTTGCCGCCGCCGGCGCCGACGCTCTGCGCGACGATGCCGCGAGCGTTGACGCCCGTCGTCACGATGCTGCCTGTGTTGTGCACTTCGACGTCGCCGCCGTCATTCGCGGAGCCGCCGTTGCCGCCCACAGCTGCGACGAAGTTCCACTCCTTGCTCTCGTCGTTCGGGTCCTTCGCGGGCATGTTCTTCGGGCCGCCGCCGAAGGTGAAGTCGAGGGACACGCCATGTGCCGCGCCACCGTCGCCGCCACCGCCGCCAATGCTCTGCGCGTAGATCGCGTCGCTCCGGTCGCCGAGCGTCTGGATGCCGCCGTCGTTCTGCACGTCGACGAGTCCGCCCTTGTTGCCGTCGCCGGCTTCGCCGCCGACCGCAATCTCCACGTTGAGGCCATTGCCTTCGTGCGGCTTGCCGAGCGCCGTGTCGATCGCGAAGCTGGTGCCGCCGTTGCCGCCGCCGCCACCGACGCTGTACGCGTAGATGCCGCGCGCCTTTTCGCCTTCCGTCGTGATCACTTTGGTGTTCGTCACGTGCACTTCGCCGCCGACGTTGCCGTTGCCGCCGAAGCCGCCGACAGCGATCGACATGACGGCGCGCGTGCCTTGCGTCGACTGAGTGTTCACGCCGAGCGAGCCCGCTGCTGCGAGTCCGCCGTCGCCGCCGCCGCCGCCGACGCTGTGCGCGAGAATGCCGTGCGATTCCTTGCCGAGCGTATCGATGCGGCCGTCGTTGGTGACCGCCACGTTGCCGCCGATGTTGCCAGTGCCGCCGCTGCCGCCGATCGCGATGTCGAGATTGCGCGGGCCGCGCGGGTTGTTGCCCGTGGGCGGCTTGGAGAGCGAGCCTGAGATGCTGAAGCCGCCATCGCCGCCGCCGCCGCCGATGCTCTCCGCGAACACGCCATACGACGTTTCGCCCATCGTCAGGATGTTGCCGGAATTCGTCACATCGACGGAGCCGCCTTTGCCGCCACCGCCGCCCTTGCCGCCGAGACTCACACCGACCGACGTGAGGTCGCTGGTCGCAGAGCCCGCGACAGCGAAGCCGCCGTTGCCGCCACCACCGCCCAGGCTCTGCGCGCCAACGCCGTACGCTTGCGCGCCGTGCGTGTAGATGTCCGCACCGTTGAATACTTTCACCGCGCCGCCGTCGCTCGCGGTGCCCGCGGAGCCGCCGATCCCGATGGTCATCTGCGGTGACTGCGAGACGCCAGCGCCGACGCTAAAGCCGCCGTTGCCGCCGCCGCCGCCGAGGCTCAGAGCCGCGATGCCGTACGCGCCGTCACCGAGCGTCTCGATGATTCCGGTGACGTAGTCGTCCGTCGCGCCGACATCGACGGATCCGGCCGAACCGCCGCCGTCACCCTTGCCGCCGAAGCTCACATCGATCTTCGGACTCCCGTTAGCCGAGCCGAACAGCGAGCCGGAGACGGCGAATCCACCGTTGCCACCGCCGCCACCGATGCTCTGCGCTGAGATCGCGTGCGCCTCGGTGCCCTCGGTGAGAATGTCGCTGGAGCTGCGCACGGAGACGTTGCCGGCCGCGCCGCCGACGTCGCCCTCGCCGCCGATGCTGAGATTCACGTTCGTCGTACGGCTGATGCTGCCGGCGACTGCGAAGCCGCCGTCGCCACCGCCGCCGCCGATGCTCTGCGCGACGATGCCGTACGAGCGGGCGCCCGAAGTCATGATCAGATCGCCGAGGCTGATTGCCTCGACGTCGCCGCCGGTGCCGCCGCCGGCGCCGGCGCCGCCGATGCTCGCGCCGACCGATGCGCCCTGAGTCGCAATCGAGCCGGTGACGCTGAAGCCGCCGGAGCCGCCGCCGCCACCGATGCTCTGGGCGAACAGGCCGTGCGCATCGTCGCCGTGCGTGACGATCGTTGCAGCGCTGCGCACGGAGACGAGATCGCTGTCGCCGCCTTCGTCGCCCGCACCGCCGAGACTGAACTTCGCGCCGTCGCCCTTCGAGATGCCGGCCGCGACACTGAAGCCGCCGTCGCCACCGCCCCCGCCGACGCTTTGCGCGAGGATGCCGTAGGCGCGATCGCCTTCGGTCGTGAGCACACCATCGATCGCTGCGACGTCGCCGAGCCGCACCGTGCCGGCGTCGCCGCCACCGGCACCCGCGCCGCCGACGCTCGCATTGAACGAGCCGCGATCGCCGGAGAGCGAGCCCGCGACGCTGAAACCACCCGAGCCGCCACCACCGCCGACGCTCTGCGCGAAGATCGCGTGCGACTCTTCGCCCAGGGTCCCGACGCGGCCGCTGGTGTTGAGCGTGACGTCGCCGCCATTCCGTCCACCGCCGCCGCTGCCGCCGAGGCTGAAGTTCGCAGCCGGACCCTTACTGATGCTGCCCGCGATGCTGAAGCCACCGTCGCCGCCACCGCCGCCGATGCTTTGTGCGACCAGGCCGTACGAGCGCGCGCCGAGCGTCGCGATCATCTCACCGCTGTTGAACAGATCCACGGTCGACGCATCGCCACCGCCTGCGCCGCTGCCGCCGATGCTGGCGTTGACCTGCGCGCTGTCGGTGCCAATGCCGCCTGCGATTGCGAAGCCGCCCGAGCCGCCACCGCCGCCGACACTCTGCGCGAACACGGCATGCGAGTCGTTGCCGCGCGTGACGACGGTGCTGGAAGTCTCCAGCCGCACCGCAGAGCTCGCGCCGCCACCGTCGCCGGAGCCGCCGAGGCCGAAGCGCGCGCTCGGTGAGTTGCTGATGCCACCCGCGATGGCGAAACCGCCGTCGCCACCGCCGCCGCCGATGCTCTGCGCGACGACGCCGTATGCGTGATTGCCCGAGGTATCGACGAACTCCGCGGTGTTGTTCAACGTCACGAGACCGCCGGCGCCGCCGCCGGCGCCCGAGCCGCCGATGGCCGCGCTCACGTCACCCTTCGAGATGCCGCCGGTGACTGCGAAGCCGCCGGAGCCACCACCGCCACCCAGGCTCTGCGCGAACACGCCGTGCGAGTCGTTACCGTGCGTGATCACTGACGTGCTGCTGTCGAGCAGCACGTTGCGGCCGAAGCCGCCACCGTCGCCGGAACCGCCGAGTGCGAACGAAGCTGTCGGGCCGTTGGCGATGCCACCTGACACTGCGAAACCGCCGTCGCCGCCACCACCGCCGATGCTTTGCGCAGCGATGCCGTAGGAGTGCGCGCCGCGCGTTTCGATGGCGTCACCGGCGCTGAGCACGGTGACGTCCTGCGCATTGCCGCCGCCCTCGCCTTTGCCGCCGAGCGCAGCGTTCAAACCGCCCTGAGTCGAGATGCCGCCGGCGACGGCAAAGCCGCCGGAGCCGCCGCCACCGCCGAGGCTCTGCGCGAAGATGCCGTGCGAGTCGTCGCCGCGCGTCGCGATGCTCGTCGAGCTGTTCACGAATACCGTGTCGCTGTCCGCGCCGGTGCCGCCGTTGCCGCCGAGTGCGAACGTCGCCTGCGGACCGTCGCCAATGCCGCCCGCGACTGCGAAGCCGCCGTTGCCGCCACCGCCGCCGACGCTCTGCGCGAACAGGCCGATGGAGCGATCGCCTTCGGTCATGATGACGCCGGTGTTCTCCGCCGTCGTCGTGACGAACACGCGACCGGAGTTGCCACCGCCGTCGCCGGAGCCGCCGAGCGCTGCACCAACCGAGCCGCCGCTCGCGTTGATCGCACCGGTGACTGCGAAACCGCCGGAGCCGCCGCCACCACCGACGCTCTGCGCCAGCAGACCGTGCGAGTCGTCGCCGCGCGTCGTGATCTGGCTGGTGCTCGTGACGAATACGTCGCGACCGACGCCCGCTTGCTCGCCGTCGCCCCCCAGGCCGAAGTTCGCGGACGCGCCCTGGCTGATCGAGCCTGCGACAGCGAAGCCGCCGTCACCGCCGCCGCCGCCGACGCTTTGCGCGAGCAGGCCATAGGAATGATTGCCTGAGGTCGCGATCGCGGCGCCGCGATTCTCGACAGTCACTGTGTTCGCCGCGCCGCCGCCGCCGCCTCCACCACCGAGCGCTGCACCGACACCACCGGTCGCGTTGATGGTGCCGGAGACAGCGAAGCCGCCCTTGCCGCCGCCACCGCCGACGCTCTGCGCGAACAGACCGTGCGCGTCGTTGCCTTCGGTGATGATCGTGTTCGCGGCTCGCACGGTGACTGTGTCACCGTCGCGGGCTGCGCCACCTTTGCCGCCCATGCTCAAGCCCGCCGTCGCGCCGAGCGCGATCGTGCCCGCGACGCTGAAGCCGCCTGCGCCGCCACCGCCGCCGACGCTCTGCGCGATCAGGCCGCTCGAACGATCACCCTGCGTGTGAATGGTGCCAGTGGTGAATTGATCGACACCGACCGTCACTGCGCCTGCATTGCCACCCTCGGCGCCCGAGCCGCCGAAGCTGGCGCTCACTGCGACGCTCGCGCTCACCGTTCCCGCGACAGCGAAGCCACCCGAACCGCCACCGCCGCCGAGGCTTTGTGCAAACAGGCCGTGTGCATCCACACCCGCGGTCGAGATGTTGCTGCTGCTGTCGACAGTGACGTCGCTGCCGTTGCCGCCGCCGTCGCCTGGACCGCCGAGCGCGAATGCGCCGCTCGGACTCGCGATCGACAGTGCACCGGCAACTGCGAAGCCGCCGTTGCCACCGCCACCGCCGACGCTCTGCGCCAGGACGCCGTATGAACGATCGCCGGAAGTCTGCAGATTGGCGCCCGTGCTGACGACGTCGACCGTGTCGCCGTCGCCGCCGCCACCGCCTTTGCCGCCGATTGCGAGCGCCGCAGTCGTGCCTTCGCCCGCGGTGAGCGAAACCGCGAAGCCGCCGGAGCCGCCGCCGCCACCGACGCTCTCAGCGTAGATCGCGTGTGCATCGTTGCCGTGCGTGACGATCGTACTGGCGCTGGTTACGTCGACGTGCTTGCCGTCGCCGCCGCCTTCACCGGTGCCGCCGATGCCGACCGAGACGTTGCCGAAGGCGGTCGAAGTCGCGAAGCCGCCGTTGCCACCGCCGCCGCCGATGCTCTGCGCGAAGATTCCGTGCGAGCCGTCGCCCTGCGCGCCGTTGGCGAAGCCGATGCCGGTCTCGATGGTGCC
Source organism: Steroidobacteraceae bacterium (assembly GCA_035277305.1). Classification (GTDB taxonomy): domain Bacteria; phylum Pseudomonadota; class Gammaproteobacteria; order Steroidobacterales; family Steroidobacteraceae; genus Steroidobacter. The sequence continues at coordinate 25,268 of DATEKT010000207.1, forward strand.
GCCATTGCTGTGCACGGTGACGGTCTCAGCGTCGCCTCCCTCCGCACCGTCGCCGCCGATGGCGATCGATGCGATCGCGCCGACGGAGACCGAGTGACCGCCGTTGCCGCCGCCGCCGCCGATGCTGTGCGCGAAGATCGCGCTGGCGTTGTTTTGTACCGTCGTGAGATTGCCGCTGTTGGTCACGTCGACCTTGCCGCCCGCGCCACCGGCGCCGCCGGTGCCGCCGACCGAGAACCAGCCGGCGCTGTCGCCGCCGTTACCGCCGCCGCCGCCGATGCTCTCCGCGAAGATCGCGTGCGCGTAGCTGGCGATGTCGCCGGTGTTGTCGACGTCCACCAGGCCGCCGTCGCTGGTGGCCGCGCCGCGGCCGCCGATCGCTGCAACGACGCCCGACGAATCGCCGCCGTCGCCGCCCGCACCGCCGATGCTCTGCGCATAGATGCCGCGGCTGTCGAGCTGATGAGTCTCGAGGCGCGCGGAGTTCGTCACATGCACGGTGCTGCCGTTGCCACCACCGCCGCCGTTGCCACCGCCCGAGTAGAACGCGCTGAAGCCGCCGCCGCCTGAGCCGCCGCCACCGCCGATGCTCTCGGCGAAGATCGCGTGCGAGCGCACGCCTTCGGTGGTGATCGCCGGCCCGGTGCTTTCCACCGTGACTGTGCCACCGTCGCCCGCGCTGCCGCCGCCGGCGCCGAAGACCACGATTGCGTTGCTGTCGCCGGCGTCGCCGGCATGTCCCGCGATGCTCTGGCCGACGATGCCGTGAGCGCCGTCGCCTTCGGTGTGAATCGTGCCCCTGCTCTTGATGATCACGTCGCCCGAGTTCGCGGTGCCGCCGCCCTCGCCCGCATCGGGGTTGAAGAACGTGTCGTCGCCGCCCTTGCCGCCGCGGCCGCCGACGCTGTACGCGCCGATGCCGTGCGAGCCGTCACCATGCGTGGTGATGTCGAATTGGCCATCCACCGTGACTGTGCCGCCGCCTGCGCCGAGCGGACCGTTGCCGCCGCCGCCGAACGCCGAAGAATCGCCGCCGTCGCCGCCATCTCCGCCGAAGCTGACCGCGTGAATGCCGAGCGCCTCGGAGCCGTGCGTTTCGAGTGTTGCGGAGCCGAGCACGTTGACCGTGCCGCCGTCACCGCCCACGCCGCCGCGCGAGCCGTAGCGGAATGCGCCGCCGTCGCCACCGTGGCCGCCTTTGCCGCCGGAGCTGCTGACCGAGATCGCGTTCGCGTTGTCGCCGGTGGTCGTGATCGACAGGTTGCTCGCGTTGAGCGTCGCGACGGCGCCGCCGCCACCGACGCCGCCCGCTTCGGAGCCGTGGCACGCGTTGCCGTGACCGCCGTAGCCGCCGATGCCGGCGGCGTTCTCCATCTTCAATCCGGTTCCGCCGTTGGCAGTGATGTTGACGTTGGTGACGTTCATCGTCAGAACGTTGCCGCGGTCGCCGTCATGCCCGACCTCAGCGCTGTCCGAGCCCGCGCACAGAAAGCCGCTGGTCGCATCCGCGCCGTCGCTGGCTTCGCCCACGATCGTCGTCGCGGTAATGCCGGCGGCTGCGTTCGTCGTGATCGAGAGCGGCTGTCCTGCCGCACCGGTAACGTTGATGGTGACGTTCTGCATCCGCGGATCGCCGTCGCGGCCGCGGGGGCGCAGCTCCTCGACCTTGACGCCGTTCTGCAGGACGGTGGGCGTGACGGGCGTCGTGACGTTCTCGACTCGCAGCACCGTCGTCGTCGGCGCGCTGAAGTCGAGGTTGTTCATGCCCTGCGACTGGTTGCCGCTGCAGGTGATGACGCCGTTGACGGTCGGGCACGGATCGGGCGAGGCCTGCGCCTTGCGCACCGGCGCCTGGCTCAACGCCGCTGTCGCCAGTACCGCGACAACGGCCGCGCGCAGGATCTGACTGCGTCCTTGAACGTTCGTGGTCATCGATCGCTCCCGCTGACTCAATAGAGATAGGCCGCGCCGGCTGCCGCGGCGCTGTTGTCGTTCTGATCGTCGGAAACGCTTGCTTCTCCGGTCGCACCGACGACGAGCGCCGCGGCGTCCGAACTGAGTGCGATGGAGGTGCCGAAGGCGTCGTTGCTTCCGGTGTTCGACGCCTTCACATACGACTGCTGCGACCAGGTTCCACTGCTGAGTCGGTAGACGTAGGCCGCGCCGCTGCCTGGGGCGTCGTCGAGCGTCTCGTTGCCCTCGATGCCGGTGGCGCTGCTGCCCTCGACCGGCGAACCGATCGCAACCACATCACCGTCCGCACTCATCGACACCGAGGTGCCGAAGCGATCTTCGTACTCGTTGTTGGAGCCCTTGATGTAGCTCTGCGCGGACCACGCGCCCGCGTCGAGCGCGAAGATGTAGACCGCTCCGGACTCGCAGCCCACGGCAGGACGCAGCACGGTCGCCGCGCACAATCCCTGGAAAGTCGTCGGCAGCGGATTCGGTGCGCCCGGCGGCGGCGGCACGTTCGGATCCGGCGGCGGCACGGCCGGCGGCGGATCGATCGGGAACGCTTGCGCGCCCGTCACCGTGCCGTCCTCGTACGGCGCACCTATCGCGAGCGTATTGCCGTCGGCACTCATCGCGAGCGAGGAGCCGAAGCCGTCGAGGGGCTCCGCGTTCGGCGCCTTGATATATGCGCTTTGCGTCCACGTCACGCCGTCATCGGCAAAGACGTAGACGGCGCCTTCGCCGTCAGTTTCGCCCGTCGCACCGATCGCGAGCAGCGTGCCCGCCGCATTCAGCGCGAGCGCGCTGCCGAACGAGTCATCTTCCTCGGCGTTGCTCGCCTTCAGGTATCCCTGCTGCGACCACGCAACGCCGGTGCGACTGAACACGTACGCAGCGCCGGCGTCGGCGGCCGAATTGTTGCCAGCGCCCGATCCGTCGCTGTTTTCGCCGATGGCGCCGACCGCGAGGATCGAGCCGTTCGCGCTGAGTGCGAGCGCTGCACCGAAGCGGTCGTCGCCTTCCGCGTTACTGGCCGTCAGCATCGACTGCTGTGACCAGCTCGCACCGCTGCGCACGAACAGATACACCGCGCCTGCCGAGGTCGCCCTGCCCGGCGCGCCTATCGCGATCGTCGAACCATCTGTGCTGATCGCAACGCTGGCGCCGAAGGAGTTGGCCAGCGTGGTGTTCGATGCCTTGACGTAGGCCTGCTGTCCCCAGCCGCCGGCCGTGCGCGCGAAGATATAGGCGGCGCCGGAATTCGGCGCGCCGCCGAGCGCGGCATTGCCGTCGATGCCAGTCGCCGCGCTGTCGTCGCCGGGCACGCCGACGACGACCGTCGTGCCGTCGCCGCTGATCGCTACGCTCGTGCCCAAGGTGTCGTTCGGGTCGACGCTCGCAGCTTTCAGGTACCCGATCGCGCCCAGCATTGCGTCCGCGACGCTGAGCGCAGGAGAGCCGGAGCATGCGGTCGCGTTGCATGCTTCGACGCGCAGCGAAGCGGCCGCCCATTTGAAAGTGTGGACGGACACATCGAGCGTCGCAGTCGTCGCGGGTGCGGCGACATCCGCGCCGATTTGCGTGAAGCCCGATGCGCCGTCCGGGTTGAGAAAGACCTTGTACGTGAGCGCGGTGGGCACCGCGTTCCAGCTGAGCTCGAGCTGCTTCGTGGCGACGTCCAGCGTGACGGCCGGCGCGTCGGGCGGATCGTTGTCGGTGATCGTTGCAATGGCGGAGATCGGTGCGCCGAGCGTCGCTCCGCCGGTCGGCGCAGTCAGCGTCACGGAGAACGACTCGACGCCTTCGGCCGCGCTGTCGTTGACGATCGGGATCGAAACGATGCGGCTCGAGGCATCGCCGGATCCGAAGGACACGGTCGAGCTGGTGCCGGTGTAGTCCTGGCCCGCGAGCGCAGTGCCCGGCGAAATGGTCAAGGTCGCGCCGACGATGCCGCTGGTGCCGCCGACGCGCGTGACGGTGACGATCAGATTGCCGCTCGATTCGTTGACCGAGTAGGCGGATGCGCTGAGCTGCAGGCTGCCGGGCTGACCGTTTGCCGGCGGCGGCGCCGGCTGATCGTTGGCGGGAATCGTAACGGTCGCGCTCGTCGTCGCACCGAGCGACGCGCCGCTGGCGTTCGACAACTCGACTTCGAACGTCTCGTCCGGCTCGGCGAGCGCGTCGTTGATGATCGGGATCGTTGCTGTTCTCGGCGCGACGTCGCCGGCGGCGAAGGAGATCGTGGCAGTCGTCGCGTCGTAGTCCTGCGCGGCGAGTGCCGAACCGTCGCGCGTCGAGACGGTCACGCTCGCGGGACCGGAGCTGCCGCCGGTGCGCGTGACGCTGATCGAGATCGAGCCGCCGCCCTCACCGACACTGTAGGTGGCGCTCGAAAGCCCGAGCACGCCGGGCGGATCGTCGTCGGCGATCGTAACGGTCAGCGGCGTCGCGAACGGATTCGCCGCGGACACCATGCTGACCTTGAAGGATTCGGTGCCTTCGGGCACGTCATCGTCGAGCAGCGGAATCTCGATGATCTTATCGGCGCTGTCGCCGTCGGCGAACTGCACGGTCGTCGATACGGCCGTGAAGTCTTCACCGGCCACCGCGGTGCCTGAAGCGGTAGTGACAGAGACCGAGACTGCCCCAGTGCTGCCGCCGGTGCGCGTGACGGCAATACTCACCGTCCCCGCGCCTTCCGAGACGCTCGGCGCTCCGGCCTTCAGTTGCACCGTGCCCTGCGCGCCGCCGGGAGGCGGACTGCCGGGCTCTTCAATGTTGGCGCCGCCGCCCCCGCCGCATCCAGCGAGCAGCAAGACCAGCATTGCCGCAAACATCCTGGCGACCATAGTTATGTCCATTTGTTCTTGTCCCCGCGTGGCCGCATTGCAGCGCCGCAGGCGGCCTGCCGTAAATGCAACGGTGTTCCTACGACTGGTCTTAGGTCGTTCGACCGTTGCTGGCGCGGCCGGCTGGGACTTGCCGGAGGCAGTGCCGGTGACGGATAGTTTGTTTATGAAGCTGCTGGTGGTGGACGATCATCCGGTTTTTCGCGACGGGCTCGCGGCGCTGCTGCGCCAGGCCGCCGACCACACGGTCATCCTGCAGGCTCCCGAATGCGCGACGGCGCTGCGGGTCGCGGCCGACCATCCGGATCTCGATGCCGTGTTCGTCGACCTGATGATGCCGGGCATGAGCGGCGATCTCGCCGTGCGCGAGTTCGGCAAGCGCCGGCCGGAGCTGCCGGTGATCGTGCTGTCGAGCTCGGAGAATCCGAGCGACGTGCGGCGCGCGCTGAAAGCCGGCGCGCTCGGCTATATCCCGAAATCCGCGAGCCCGCAGACGCTGCTGAGCTCTCTGCAGCTCGTGCTCAGCGGCAACATCTATATCCCGCCGCTTCTGGCGCATGCCGCGCATCCGATAGCGGACGACAGCAGTCCGCAGCAGCAGCCGCTCGCGATCAGTCAGCTCACCGATCGGCAGATAGATGTGCTCCGGCATCTGTGCACCGGGCTCTCCAACAAGGAAATCAGTGCGCGGCTCGGCATTGCCGAGAAGACGGTCAAAGCGCACGTGGCCGCGATCTTCAAGACGCTCAATGTCGTCAACCGCACGCAGGCGGCGCACGCCGTGCGGGCCGCCAACCTGATGTAACCCGCTGTGCTGGCGCGCGAGTTCGCCGTACACTGCGGCCGACTCATATATAAGTAGAGCGCTCAGCACCCGCATGATCGTTCCCGACCGCGTCCGGGCGGCGCAGATCCGCTCCATCTACCGCAATACGCCGCCGGGTCTGCTGGCGACGTCCGTGGCGCTGGCCGGTTTCACCAGCGTGCTGGCCTATATCGAGGCGGTGCGGGTGGATGGCGCCGCGATCCTGATCGTGATCATCGTCGCGCAAACCGCCGCGCGCCTGCTGCTGGCCCGGGCGCACAGCCGCAGCGCCGAAGTGGACCTGCACTGGCGCGAGTGGGCGCAACGCTTCACCGTCGGAGCGATCGTCGGCGGTCTCACGATCGGCGGCGGCGTGGCCTGGATCATGTCGACCGGCCGCGTCGACCTGCAGGCGATCTCGCTGCTGATGGTCTGCGCATTCACCAGCGGCGCCGTGACTGCGTTCGGCGCGTACCTGCGCGCCTTCGTCTGGTTCTTCGTCGCCGCCTCGATCGCGCCGATGTTCTGGCTCATCCTGCACGGCGGCGTGCTCTATAACTCGCTGGCGGTGATGTATGTCATCTGGTTCGCGGCGGTGCTCGAGCTGGCGCGGCGCACGGCCGCCTCGTTCACCGAGTCCGTGATGCTGCGCTTCGAGAACCTCGACCTGGTCGAGAACCTGCAGCGCGAGAAGCTCGCGGCCGAGCAGGCGAACGCCGCGAAGTCCCGCTTCCTCGCGGCCGCGAGTCACGACTTGCGGCAACCGGTGCACGCGCTGAGCTTGTTCGTCGCGGCGATGCGCCCGCGCACGATGGACGATGAAGCGCGCGAATTGCTCGATCACATCGATGATTCCGTGCGCGCGATGGGCGGCCTGTTCGGCGGCCTGCTCGATATCTCGCGGCTCGATGCCGGCGTCGTCGAGGTGAATCGCGGACCGGTCGCCGTGCAGCCGCTGCTCGAGCGGGTATGTCGCGACTTCGAAGTGCTGGCGAATGCGAAGGGTGTGGAGCTGACCCTGCACCCCTGCTCGCTGACCGTGATGAGCGATGCGCTGCTGCTCGAGCGCATCGTCCGCAACATCATCTCGAACGCCGTGAGCTATACGGATCACGGCCGCATCGTCGTCGGCTGCCGGCGCGGACGCCGGCACCTGAGCATCCAGGTGTGGGATACGGGGCGTGGCATTCCGCGTCACGAGCAGGAGCACGTGTTTCAAGAGTTCTATCAGCTCGGCAATCCGGAGCGGGATCGAACCAAGGGCGTGGGATTGGGGCTGGCGATCGTGCGCCGCCTCACCCTGCTGCTCGGCCATTCGCTCACCGTGCGCTCCGAGTTCGGCCAGGGAAGCCTGTTCCAAGTCGGCGCACCGTATGCGGATCCTGCGGCCGCGCGGACGGCGCAGACCGGCGAGTTCCCTGCGCCGTTCCTCGCGCACGGCGTCGGCCTGATTCTCGTGATCGACGACGAGGTCTCGATTCAGATCGCGATGAAGAGCCTGCTGGAGAGCTGGGGATACGAAGCGATCACCGCGGGCTCGTGCGAAGAAATGCTGGAGCTCATCGCCACGCATGGCACGGCGCCGCGCCTGATCATCAGCGACTATCGCCTGCGCGACAACGCGAGCGGCATCGACGCGATCGAGCGCTTGCGCAACGAGTACAACGACGAGATTCCGGGAATGCTGATCACCGGCGACACCGCCGCGGATCGCCTGCGCGAGGCGCAGGAAAGCGGCTTCCTGCTGCTGCACAAGCCGGTGCCGAACCATCGGCTGCGCGCGTCAATTGCTCACCTGATCGACGCAGGCGACAAAGCAGTCGCCTGAAGGCGACAACGGCGCCCGCGCCGTGCAGCTTTTGCCGATATTGCCGCGCCGGCCGCGCAGCTAGGATGCGCGCCACTGGGGTATCGGTTCTCATCAGCTCAATGATCAAGGTCAGAGTTCTCTCCTGCGTCCTCGTCGTCGGCGCGGCGCTCGTGTGCGCCCTCGCGCTGGCGACTGCGTCGAGCGGGCCGGGCGCGTCCGGCGCGCTTGCTGCCTATGTCGCTCGTCCGGACAAGAGCTTCGCCTGGCACGAGGTCGATTCGGGCACGATCGGCAACGTTCAGTACGCCGAATACCTGTTGACCTCGCAAACGTGGCGCGGCATCGAGTGGAAACATCAGCTGTTCGTGCTGCGGCCCCAGAACATGGTGCGTGACGAAAAGCATGCGCTGCTGTTCGTGCATGGCGGGCGCTGGAAACCGGAATACGAAGGCGAGCGCGGCAGAACGCAGCTGCCGAGCGAAGCGCTGCTGTTCGCGCGACTCGCCGAATCGATCGGTGCACCGGTCGGCGTGCTGCGCCAGGTGCCGTTCGCGCCGATGTTCGATCGCACTGAAGATGCGCTGATCGCGTACACATTCGATCAGTATCTGAAAACGGGTGAAACCGATTGGCCGCTGTTGCTGCCGATGGTGAAGAGCACGGTACGCGCGATGGACGCGATGCAAAGCATCGTGCACGAGCGCTGGGGCGCCTCGATCGAATCGTTCACGGTGTCGGGCGCGTCAAAGCGCGGCTGGACAGCGTGGCTCACAGCCGCGGTCGACAAACGCGTGATGGCTATTGCGCCGATGGTGATCGATGTTCTGAACATGCGCGCGCAGATGGATCATCAGCGCGAGACGTGGGGCGCGGTCTCGGATGAGATCCAGGACTACGCCGCGTTGAATCTGCCGGAGAGGTTGAAGACTCCGCGCGGCCAGGAGCTGCTGGCGATGGTCGATCCGTTCAGTTATCGCAAGCAGCTCACGCGACCGAAGTTGATCCTGCTGAGCACGAACGATCGCTACTGGCCGCTGGACGCGCTGAAGCTGTATTGGTCGGAATTGCCCGGGCCGAAGAACGTGCTGTACGTACCGAACCAGGGGCACGGCTTGCGCGATGCCGAGCGCGTGATCGGCGGTGTGAGTGCGGTGCATCGATACGCGGCGGCCGGCAAGCCGATGCCCGAGACGACGTGGTCGTTCACGTCGGCGCCGGGGGAGTTGAAGATCCAGGTCAAGGCGGACCGCGAAGCGCGCAAGGTGCTGGTGTGGAGCGCGCAGAGTCCGTCGCAGGATTTTCGGGAAGCGAAGTGGACGGCACGGCAGTGCACGAAAGAGAAAGAGACGGATGGGTATGCTTGCTCGGCTTCGCGCGGAGCAGTGGGTTATACGGCGGCGTTCGTTGAGACGTCGTTTCAGGATGAAGGGAAGTTGCCGTTTTCGACTACGACGACGGTGTGTATTGCGGGGCCGTCGAAAGACAGCAACGCCGCCTGCTGAGCACAGCAGAATCCAATCAGGGAGTGCCAGAGCAGACAGCTGAGGCGCGCGGCGACCTGCACTTGGCTCGTGCGGCTCGCGGATCATAGATAGATCGCTAGAGTGCACCGTTCGCAGGGACTACCTGGACGGAGCCGGTGCGCGGGATACGGAATTCAGCGTGGGTCATGGCAGGAGCCGCGACATTGCTCGCCGCGTCGTGTCCTGCGAGCGCGGCCGAGAATGCGGCGCCAGAGCGCGCGGCGTTCGGCCGAGCGGCTGGAGAGATCGTGATCGATGGCCGGCTCGACGACGCAAGCTGGAAGTCAGCAACTCCACAAACGAAGTTCTACGAGATCTACCCGGCCAACATCGGCGAGCCGCCGGTTGCGACTATGGTCTCGTTTCTTTACGACGATCGGAACATCTACGTTGCTGTTCGCGCGCTCGACCCCAGGCCGGCAGCCATTCGCGCACCCATCGTGCGGCGTGACCAGGTTCTTTCGGATCAAGACTACATCGAAGTGTTTCTGGATCCTCTGAATACGCGGCGGAGCGCGTTCTTTTTTCGCGTGAGCGCACGCGGCATCGTCACGGATGGGCAGTACGACGACAAGAACCGTCTGCGCGACTACTCGCCGGACTTCGATTTCGAAGCTGCGACGGTGATCGATGAGGAAGGATGGACGGCCGAAATGAGGATTCCGCTGTCTTCGTTGCGCTACCAGGCGGGTGTGGAGAACTCCTGGGCGTATGTGATTTATCGCAACCTGCCCCGCGAGCAGGTGGTCACGATCGCGAGCGCGCCTATTCCTCGCGGCGCGAATTGCGATCTGTGCTATGCAAATGTCATCGAAGGGATTCCAGTCTCCAGGAGCGGCTCGCTGTCCGTGATTCCGCACGTCGAGTATGCGCGCCTGGATGATGGTATGAGCGGAAGCAACCAACTCGACGGCGGCATCGATCTGACCTGGAAGCCGCGCGAGAACACTGTCGTCGACGCGACGATCTTTCCTGACTTTTCGCAGATCGAGGCGGATGCGCCGCAGCTGACGGCGAACACGCAGTTCGCGCTTGCATTGACGGAGAAGCGGCCGTTCTTTCTGGAAGGAACTGATTTGCTGACGACGCAGATCCCGGTGGTCTACACGCGCGCGTTTACGGATCCGGATGTGGGGGTGAGGATCACGGATCGGTCGGCAAGGCATGAGTACACGGCGATGGCGCTTCGCGATGCGGGTGGAGGGACGGTCATTGAGCCCGGGCCGATCAACTCGCGGGCGGCGCTGCAGGATTTCGAGTCGACGGCGTTCGTGGGGAGGGATCGGTTTCTGCTGGACAACGGGTCGGTCGGAATGTTGGCGACTGGGAGGTTCAATGATGATGGGAGTCAGAATGTGGTGGTTGGGGTGGATGGGACGTGGACGCCATCCGCGGCGGATCAGGTTTCGGCGCAGTGGTTGAGGTCGGAGACGAAGAATCCGCAGAGGCCGGATCTGTTGGAGAGCTGGACGGGGCAAGGCTTGAACGGCGAGGCCGGTGCGCTGGGCTGGGCCCACAGCAGCGACGCGTGGTACGCGAACGTCATGTACCAGTCGTATTCACGTGACTTTCGCGCTTGGGACGGATTCGTGACACAGGTGGGCGTGTCATCCCTGGTCGCCATTACGGACGCCTATTTCTATCCCGACGACGGCGGATTTATCAATCGGTTCGGGCCAGAACTCACCGTGATGCGGGTACAAGACAACTCCGGCGGTCGAATCAGCCAATCAGTTGCCCCGGGGGTCGTCATTCGCGCTGCACGAGATACGTATGTATCGCTGGCGTGGCAGCCTAACGCACTCAGCACCACACTCGCCGGTCCTCGATACTGTGACTCATGGGTACTCGGATTCTCATCGACGCCTTTCGCATGGATGCCGCAAGCAATGATCTCGCTTTCGGCTGGCGAAACCCCGGACAACGCGACCGGTGCGATCGGCGACGGCATCAATCTCATCGCGACGATCCCGCTCCGCTTCTCGCGGCTCGAAGTCGGCTCGACCATCAGCTACCAGTCGCTGCGTTCCCGCGCTCTCGACAACGATGAGAAGACGTTGTTCACGGAGCGCAATATGCAGGTTACAGCCACTTGGCACTTCTCCAACAAGTTGAACTTGCGAGTCACCCATCAGCAAGCATCCTTCGATGCCGCGCCACCGTTCGGAGGGCTTCAATCCGATGTGCACGCGAGGAGCCGCTTGTCGTCAGTGCTCTTGAGCTACCAGAGCAACTGGCAGACCCGATACTACGTCGGTGTCTTGACGGGATCGGACGAGAGCAGCGGCCCGATCCATCCGGATTCGCGGCACAACCAGATCTTTGCAAAGATCTCCTACGCGTTCTCGAACTGACTCGCGGCGATCTGCTGGGCGCACCATAGCGCTGCGTACCGGCCGCTCTGCTCCAGCAGCGATGAATGAGTACCCCGCTCCATGATCGCGCCATGATCGAGCACGACGATCTCGTCCGCGTGAACGACGGTCGACAGGCGATGCGCGATCACCAATGTCGTATGCGTGCTGGAGATGTCACGCAGATTGCGCAGGATCTGTCGCTCGGTCCTGCTGTCGAGCGATGAAGTCGCCTCGTCAAATATATAGATTCGAGGATGCTTGAGTGCCGCGCGTGCAATAGAGACTCGTTGCTTCTCACCCCCCGACAACTTCACGCCGCGCTCTCCAACTTGCGTTTGATAGCCCTCTGGCAGGCTCATGATGAAGTCATGAAGATGAGCAACGCGAGCCGCACTCTCAATCTCCTGCTGCGAGCTGCCGTGCTTGCCAAACGCAATGTTGTAGCCGATCGTCTCGTTGAAAAGTACGGTGTCCTGCGGCACCACTGCAATCGCCTGGCGAACGACCGCCAGCGGCAACTTCGACACCGGAACGCCATCGAGCAGGATGCGGCCGGAGTCGGCCTCGAGCAAACGTGTGACGAGCCTGACGATCGTCGACTTGCCGGCCCCGCTCGTGCCGACGATGCCGAGCGTCTTGCCTGCAGGTATGTGGAAACTGACGCCGTTGAGGATTGTGCGGTCCGAGCGGTATGACAGAGCGACGGAATCGAACTCGAGACTGCCCGGGCCGCTTGACGGAGTCGCCGCATCCATAGACTCGGGCTCCGGCGCTTCCTGCAGCAACGTGAGCATGCTGGTGAGCATCGCAATCCCTTGACTGAAACCTTGTACCGCATAGCCCAGCATCTCGATCGGACGAATAATCTGCAGCATGTAAGTGTTGACCAGCACGAAGCCGCCTATCGTCAGAGCACCGGCCTGAACTTGCCCGATAGCGTAGAGAATCGTGAGAGCGAGGAAGCCGGCGTATGTCGTTGCGACCGCGAGACCGCTCACCGAATAGATGCGATAGAACCCGACCCATTCCTTCTCGGTCTTCTTCAATGCCCGGCTGACTTTTTCCTGCACGACAGGCTCAGCCGTAAAATACTTCACCGTCTCGTAGTTCAGGATGCTGTCTGTCATCGTCGCACTCGCGTCGATGCTCGTCTCGGATGCGGCATTCGCAGTCCTCATCACCTTCGACACAGTGAACGAGAACACGATTGCGTAGCAGAGCGACGCACCGGCGTAGAAAACGAAGAACATGGGCTGGTCCATGCGCGCGAGGACGATGACGATCGTGCCGAGTTCTGCCACAACGGGCAGGAACGTGAAGACCAGGTGATGGAGGATGAGCTCGTATCCCTGCAAGCCGTTCTGCAGCGTCTGGCCGATCGCTCCAGTCTGACGCCCGAGGTGAAATCGCAACGGCAGCCTCATGACGTGCGCGAACAGGTTCTCGCTCAGCGTGCGAAACATGCGTCGCTCCGCGTAGGCATACAGGAGGGCGCGCAACTCGCCCGCTCCACGCGCCAACCACTGCGTGAGTACGTACAGGATCGCGAGCAAGGTGATTGAGACCTCAGCGGCAGGATGATCGCCTGCGAGCGCATCGACGACATTCTTGAGCGCGACGGGACCGAGCGCCGTGAAGATCGAGGCGAGCACGAGCGAGGACACCGCCAGCGCGAGGCGGATTTTCACGAAGCGGTCCGTGTGCAGCCAGATCAGCGCGAACACTGCCCTGATGTTGTCCAGCCTGTCGTTCAATTGTCGTCGCATGATGCGAGTCCCAGGTTCCGTTGGCTGGCGTCGAAGTTACTTTCCGGCCAGCGATATGCAAGCCGGCACCCTGCAACCGTCCACGACGCAGCCGTCCCCGCCCCCAGCGAGTGGCCGACGGATGCGATGGACGCACGCCCGAAGCGTCCAAACGCCCGCAATCTCTAAAAAAACTGGCAGCCAGGAAAAAACGACAGTGTCCCAGCACACCGGTCGCCGGCGGATACGATGAAACGATCGGTCGGCTAGGTGTGTCCGCGTTGTTGGAAAGCTGGAGGATCTTGCGATTCTTCACAAGGCCACAGGCAGTTACGGCACAAGCAGGAGTAGCATGTGCGCCTGCGATCAGCCCGCCGCATTCCACAATGTCACGATCCGTGTGAGGCAAGTATGTGCGACAACGATTCGATTCACGACATTCTTGAGTTTCAGCGCCGCGCAGAGCTCTCGCGACGCCAGTTTGGTGCGATGACAGTGGGAACGGGTCTGATGTTCATGCTGCCGAAGCTCGCGAACGCAGCCGAAGTAAAAGAGTCTGAGGTCGAAATCAAGACCGCGGACGGCACATGCGATGCGTACTTCGTGCATCCGGCGGACGGAAAGCATCCCGCTGTGTTGGTGTGGCCCGATATTTTCGGTCTGCGTCCCGCATTCAAGCAGATGGGCAAGCGCCTCGCCGAATCTGGCTATTCCGTGCTCGTCGTCAATCAGTTCTATCGCACGAAGAAGCCCCCGATCGCTGCCGAAGGTGCCAGCTTCCAGGATCCGGATGTGCGCGCTGCCTTGATGAAACTTGCCGGCACGCTGAGCAAGGACACTGTCGACACCGATGCAAAGGCGTTCATTCCCTGGCTGGACAAGCAAGCAGCGGTCGACAAGAAGCGCAAGATTGGCACCACAGGCTACTGCATGGGCGGACCAATGACGATGCGTACCGCGGCTGCGTTCCCTGATCGCGTCGGCGCGGGTGCGTCATTCCATGGCGGCGGTTTGGTGACCGACACACCCGACAGCCCGCATCTGCTCGTGCCGAAGATGAAAGCATCGTTCCTGTTTGCGATTGCTGCGAATGATGATGAGAAGCAGCCTGACGCCAAGAATGTGCTGCGTGAGACTTTCGCGAAGGCGAAGCTGCCCGCGGAGATTGAGGTGTACGAGGGAACGTTACACGGGTGGTGTCCGCCAGATTCGCAGGTCTATAGCGAGGCGCAGGCAGAGAAGGCCTGGAGCAGGATGTTGGCAGTGTTTGGGAAGGCGTTAGCATGACCCAGATGTCACAAGCGCAGCAATTCCTAGTCTGTCACAGTTGCCTTCGAGGTTGACCGCCGGGGTCGCCGCGCGCGGAGCCCATCTCACAACCACACGTGTTGTGCCGAGCCATGGACCGCTCGGCATTCATGAGAAATCGCTGCAAGGCATTGATGGGGGGCACGCTCTTGTCCTTGCAGGGCGCCACCCCGGTCGCAAACAAATCGTCGCTGGTCCTGCCTTTCCTGCAGATCCGCCATCTCTCCGCCGAACGTACAAGTGCGCGCGAAACTGTTCGCCAGACAAACCGATTGACCAAGCCGGCAGTCGAGTGCAACTTCGCTCCGCCACCGCGGATGGCGCATTGATCAACTTCATTCAGAAGGAGACTGTCATGATTCTCGAAGTCGGAAGAGTGTCGGAAGAGACGAAGGGCCCGATTCAGCCGCCGCAGGTCCTGGACGGTTCTCCCACGCAGTTCAAGAAGGCTGGGACCTAATCCAGCACGACGCGGTGTGCGACATCCAACGGTGTCGCACACCGCCTGGCTAGCAACGGACGCTGGATCAGCACGGAAGGGCAGAGTATGGGACGGTACTTGCTCAATAGGGACGCGTACATGTCTGTAACGCCGGATGGCGCGGTCTTCCTGCAGTTAAGCACAAACAAATATCTAGCGATCAGCGCGTCCGAACTGAACGACGTCTATGAGGCAATCGAATCCAACGATCATCCCGCAATCCCTACAGACCGTCTGATTCAAGACCTCACGGACGCGGGAGTTCTCACGGTGAATCGAGACCGAGGCAAAGCATTCGTTGCAGCCGAGCTCGGTTGCGTGCCGACAGCTTCCCTTTCCGAAGCCCACTTGTCACCAGCCCGCCCGATCACTGCTCGAGATGTCGGAAATTTCGTCTATTCTTGGCTGCAGGCGCGGATCGCGTTTCGTCGCCTCTCTCTCGAGCAGCGTGTCGCGCGAATTCGCCTGCTGCGAAATAGATGCCCCGAAAGCGGCAGCTGCGACGCTGGACGTGCCGGTGAGCTGTTCGACGTGTTCCGCCGCGTGCGTCCCTTCTTCTATACAGCGAAGCAGGCATGTCTCTTCGACTGCTATGTTCTACTGCTCTTTTATTCGCGATACGAATTGATTCCGCTGTGGGTGTTCGGGATCCGAACTCGGCCCTTTGGTGCGCACTGCTGGCTGCAACTGGACAAGTACGCCGTGACTGGTGGGCATGAATTCCTGCGCGGCTTCACACCGATCATGACGGTGTAAAGTCTGACGTCTATCGGGAGCTGAACTATGTTCCGATACATAGGTCTCGTGTGGGATGCAGCAGACGAGCAGCAAGAACGTGCTGCGCTGCTGCTGCAGCAGCAGGTGGATCGCACGCTAGCCGGTTGGTCCCGCACCGCCAGCGGCGCCGGTCTCCGTGTGTACACGATCGGACTTCGCAACGGTTCGATGGACGCGCTACTGCTTGAACAGGACCGAGGCGTCGTGCTTGGAACTCTGTTCCAACAATCATCGGTACCAACGAAGGCGATTCAGCATCTCGCTTTGGCGTCGACCGACAAGATCGTTCGAAGCAGCGGACGTTCGCTGTTGCGGGAATACTGGGGAAGGTACGTTGCGTTCGTCATCAATGCAGGTACTGCTCAAACGTCAGTGTTGCGGGACCCCACTGGTGGAATTCCGTGTCTAGTCACCTGCATGCAAGGGGTGCACATCTATTTTTCGTCGGCGGAAGACCTTGCAGCGCTCAGGATACTGACACTAACCGTCAATTGGCCGTACATCCAGATGCGCGTCGCAACCACGATGATGGAAACGCGCGAGACTGCCCTTAACGAGGTGACGAGACTAGTTGGCGGTGAATGTGCTACGCACTCTTCAGGTAAAGTGGATCACGAGTTGTGTTGGAACCCATTCGACATAGCCCGCTTGTCTCCAATCGAGGACGCCGATCTTGCTGCATCGACGCTGCGGCAAGCTGCAATCACCTGCATCCGGAGCTGGAGCAGCTGCTACACGGGCATACTGCACAAACTCTCGGGCGGGCTCGATTCCTCAATAGTGCTGGCATGCATGCAAGATGATCCGTGTCGACCGGACATTGTCTGCCTCAACTACTTTTCGGCGGGCAGCGACAGCGATGAGCGCCATTACGCACGCTTCGCTGCGGACCGCGCGCGTTGTACTCTCCTAGAGAGAGAGCGCGATTCGCGCACCGATCTTTCTGAAGTCCGTTACCTGCCGCTAACTGCGAGTCCGACCATCTATGTGGATCACCTCGCCGTGAATCGAAGCGAACTTCAAATCGCTCGGACCTATCAACTCCAGGCATTCTTCGATGGAACTGGAGGTGACCAGCTGTTCTTCCAAAGCGAGGCGATGCTGGGCTGCGCTGACTTCATCCATAGGCATGGCTTGACTCGCGGATTGCTTTCTGTCGCACTCAATGCGGCGCAGCTCGAGAATCAATCAATTTGGGAAATCTTGGGGACCTCGATCCGCGCGGCGCGAAAGAAGAATCACGCGTTCATCGCCGAAGAAACTTATGCGTGCAAGACGTTGGTCACTCGGGAGTCTTTGGATGCGGCGCGACGATCTGAGAGCCGCTTCCAGCATCCTTGGATTTCACTGTCCCGAGGTGCTGCGCCCGGGACGTTCTGGCACGTCGCCAGCCTGTCTTTCCCCACTGAAATGTTCAATTACTTCGCTCGCCCTGGAGACCCTGAGCGCCTTTTTCCGCTTCTCTCTCAGCCGCTGATTGAGCTCTGTCTGCGCATACCCACGTACCTGCACGCATCGAACGGATGGGATCGAGCGATCGCGCGACGCGCGTTCAACGATGAGCTACCTATCCAGATCGCAAGAAGAAGGTCAAAGGGAGGAATGGAGGAGTATGCGAAGGAAATCCTATTGCGGAACCAGGGCGTTGCGCGCGAAATGCTCCTGGACGGACTGCTCGTGGAGAATCGCGTTCTGGATCGAGAGCGTGTGGCGGCGGTCCTCAGTGGGCAGCCAACCAAAGGAATGGGCGGAATGGCAGAGATATTCGACTACGTCAGCATCGAAGCATGGGTGCGGGCGTGGTCATCTCCCACGCGGCACGCCGAAGCAGCCTGAAGGAAGAGCAGAACTGCTGCGACAGTGCTACTGGCTTGCCTCCGAGGGCTGATGCGATGGTGCCTGGCTCTGGATAGACAATAGCGTCTGATTTTGCATCCGAAGCAGCCGCCAACGCTCGTACTGTTCGCGCTTATCGTCCGCTGGATCTTCATCGCCTTTGAGCCAGAACGCGAACCAGTCAACATTTCCCTGTTGTGAGGTATAGCGGGCGAACGGAGTCTGAGCTACATGCGTTCCCATCGGAATATGAACGAGCTCGACGGCGCGGCGAGCACGTTTGAGAATTGCGAAGACATCCCAGTGGCAGGGCGTGCCTGTTCCAAGGTGCTCAAAGCGAATCGGAGTCGTGATTCGGTCTAGGTGAAAGACATAGGAGCGCTCAATCCAACGCTGCAAGTGCGAACCCCAGAACGGGCCACCCATTCCCATCATTTGGTCCGACTCGAACTCGAGCATTCCAGGAAATGGCGACCCATAGACAGTGGCGTAGCAGAACGGTGTGGCTGCCACGGAGTCGGCAATGGTGGCAGCAGCGAAGCGGAACTTGGAGAAGGTGACGGCGTATTGAACGTGCATACCTTCTCGGCTAAAGCCGATGAGTCCGATTCGTGCCGTATCGATGAGCCCTTTAGAGTTGAGGTCTTCAACGGCCCCCTCGAGTCCGATGAGGAAGAGCTGGTTCTCGTCAACCACCGGCAGGGCGGCAGCAGCGTCGGTCGGCAGTTGGACGTGCGCAAGCTCCGGCATCTGCAGGACAAGCATTCCACTACCTGCGAGAGCGCGTCCAGCGTACGCCGTCGTGATGCCACCGGGTCCGTCCACAAGAAACTCATGATCATGAAACCCATATGTCTGGATGACTAGCGGATACCGCTGGCCGCTGCGGTAGCCAGGCGGGAACAGGAGTCCACCTGTGAACATACGGTTCATTGAATCTCGCCATTGATACGTCCGCATCGTCCCCAGTGAGAACTGCGAGAGCTGAGGATTTAGGTTCGTGATTACTCCTTCGACTCCAGAAGCAGTATCTGTGGCCACGATCTCGATTGGTTCATTGAGCGATTGGCGGATCGAAAGCTCGAGTGGCTGGATATGGGTTGTGGCATTCTTCTGGTTGTATATTCGCCATTGATCGCGATGCTCTGCATTTACAGCCGACTGCACCGCCCCAAAGGCCGAGCGCCGCTGGGCATCGTTACGACCGTGGACCCATTCGATCCGTGGCCTTTTCGGGTACGCGCCCGAAGATGGTATCCATGGACCTAGATCTCTGTACTCCCGAGTTGCGACTTCGACCGCAACAATCGACTGCATTTCGCGCCGTCGCTGTTGCTCATGGATCGAAACCCCGACCAGCGGAAGGTAAGCCGGTGTCGCAAGGACACTCATACTGTCCGGCGACCAATTGACCTCAGCGTCCGAGAAGATGGGGGCATCGAGGAGCGGTCTCGCCGCCAATGTCCTCAGATTCACCAGCACCATTCTGTTCAGCCATGGTGACCGTCTCCCGAACGCCGGATCACGAAGCACGTCACCAAAGGACCCAGGCTTGAAGGCTTGTGTAGCAGGAATCCCCTGTACGTCGGCTGTCTGTGCAGCAAGCGCCAGCATTCCGCGAATGAATTCATACGAAGCCCAGGCCTGCGGAACTTCTGAAACTTCTTCGAGCACAGCGGCTGCAGCCCCGTCAGGGGAAACTGCAAATGTCGGCAGCAATGTCGAGGGCAGAAGATCGAGGGCGGAGACTGACCCTGACTTGAGATCCGCAACGTAGAGCTGATACTTCGGTAAGGCTGCTCTCGGATCCACATTGCTCAGATCATCCATGTATTCGGATTGAACGACGTACCCCTTTGCGTTGCGAACACTCCAGTCGGGATAAATTCGCGCCGCATACACGAGGATTCGTTCGGCTGCATCCAACCCGAACCGTACGATGTCGCGCGAACCGTCAGTGACCGTCGACACCTGCTGATCCATGTTGACGACGCTTACCCTGCCATTGGCACCGTCACTGTCACGTTCAATGAATCCGATGTGCGTACTGTCTGCGAGCCACGTCGCCTGATCGATCGCGTGTTGCGACCCACTAGTAGCGCGCCTCACCAGAACAATTGGCGTTGGCAACCGCCGGTTGCCAGCTTTTGCAAGGCTTTGCAGAACCTGCTTCGTCGAGAACACTGATAGGCAATATTCGTTCTGACCACTATCCAAGTTGCCCCGCCTGGAGACGATGGCAAATTTGGTTCCATCCGGTGAAAACTTGAACTTTGGTGTGCGGAAAGGGGCCGCAGCCGCATCGGGATCTACGAGGTGATTGAGCTCAATCGAATCTCGCACCGAAAACTGCCTATGCCCTGCCGACTGACACACGGCCGGCAGGTGCACGACTAGAATTGCGAGCAGGATGCTGAACCGCACGCGGCGTGCCAAGGCGCTGCTCACCAATCCTTTTGAACCTGAAGACTGATCACTCTTCCGTAAGGATCAGCGTTCGCGGCGTCATATCCCAACTCTCGATCGGCGAACGGTGGATCCTTGTCTAGCAGGTTTACGAGTGTCAGCGACGCTTCACAATTCTCCAGCAGACCCGCGCCGGCTCCCGTTCGATAGCTTAGCCAACCATCAAGCGTCGTCCATGAATTGACTCGGCGAGCGGGCTGACTCAGCGTGTCCTTGTATGAATCGGCATAGTTAACTTGGAGACCCGCTGAGAGGTTTCCCAAGGAGTATGAAGCGGAGCCCCGCAAGCGGAGCGACAATGGATTGTTCAACGTGTCCAGTATGTCCAGACGTGGTGCACGTGATGTCACCGCCTGCTCAATGTCAAGGACATACGTCCCATCGAGTTCGAAGTTGAACGTTCCGTGGTCTGTCTCCAACGCATCCTTGATTACGAGATCGACGCCTCTCGTGCGAACAACGCCGAGGTTCCGCAAGCGCAAATCGATGATTGCACTGGGCGGTAAAGTCGCGCAGTCGATCGGGGAGCCAAAAAATGCCGGGCTGTTACAGATCTCGTCGATCTGTGCCTGTGACGGATTGCGATTGATAACCTCTGACCACTGACTCTCTTGGAGCAGGATACTCAAGGGATCAGATGGTGGACCGCCGGCTGCAATGCGATCCTTGTAATCGATGTCAAAGTAGGTGAGAGAAAGCGTTATCGGGATCGACGTTGGCGTGATGTCAAATCCCATCGTCCAAGTGGTTGCCCTTTCCTCCTTCAATTCAGCATTGTTGCCGAACAACACGAGCGCTACCGAAGTTCCCGCCGGCGAAGTCGGATCAACTACTGGCTGGAGTGAAGCGGAGCGAGACCCTGCTTCGTTCAGTTCTATCAACCTGGGTGCCTTGAAGGATGTGCCCCAGGTTCCCCGCAACGCGAAGCTGTCGCTGGGTGACCAGCTGAGACCCAGCTTCGGGTTAAACGTGTCACCGAAATCGTCATAGTGCTCGAACCGTCCCGCCAATGACGCCCACACGGCACCCACGTCGCCTTGGCCGTTGGATCTGGACAATAATGGGATCGCCAGCTCGGAGAAAGCGGCACTGACGTTCCGAGTGAGATTTCGAATTTGATCCGGAAAACCAAGATCGGCGTACAGATTTTCCGAATTCAACTTCTCCGCTCGATACTCGAGCCCCACCGCAAGCTTTGCAGCGACGCCGTGCACATCGAATACGGACCCGTCGGCTTTCAACTGTGCGAGCGTCGTCGTTGCGGTCGCTCGATCTCGCTCTGTACCTCTGATCGCTTCGATGGTCGCTGGCGCTGTGTGCGATCCGTCCCCGAAGGGGTTGAAGGCCGTTGTTGGGTCAGGATCTGCCAAGGCGGCAGTCAGCGCTGGGAAATTGACTTGATTCTCACTCTTGAACTCAGTTTTCTCTTCAGTCCTCGAAGCGCTGACTGCCATCTGCCACGAACTTGCCATGTCGACTGTCGCGCCGACTAGCGCGCTGGTTGTTCGAGTATCTCCAGTTGCGCGAAGCGGCCCGAGATCATCTACGAAACTATACCCAACCACCGCGAAAGGAAATCCGTACGGCTCAACAAAGAACGGATTCTCGGGTGTTACAAAGAGAGGAGTACCAAGCACCGCCGGCAATGACTCGACGCTTCGGCGGTTGTACCGTGCCGCCGCCCGAACGTTCACGCGGTCACCTACTGTCTGCCTTGCTTCGACGAATGCGCTGTGCATTTTCTGTTCAGGCAAAAGATCGAGCAGACGCGCGTTGTCTTGCGCATTCGTCTGCGTGCTGAGATCGGCAGGAGTCAGCTGCGTGCCGTCTTGCGCCTGCGGGATACCAAAACCCGGCGCAAAGGTAAGTGGGTCAAAAATGTTTCCAGGATTGCTGAATGGCGATCGAAAGTCGCTGCCGCCGTTTCGAGTTTGATCCGAGCTTGCTGCATACGCACGGTCCTTTCTTTGGAGCGCTTCTCTCTTCAGAAACTGGTACCCCAACAACAGACTGCCGCCGGACCAGCTTGTACCGACGAGTTGCGACGCTTGCGTCTCCGAAGCATCGCCACCATAGCTGCCGACACGCAACCGGGTCTCAGCACCATCAAACTCATGCCTCAGGACAATATTTACAACGCCTCCAACCGCATCTGATCCGTAGATCGCCGAAGCACCATCGCTCAGGATTTCGATACGTTCGATTGCGGCGACCGGGATGTTGGAGACGTCGATGAAGGCGCCACCGATGCCGCCTGGCGCCTGGCGTTGGCCGTCAACCAAGACGAGCGTTGCATCTGCACCCAGGCCGCGAAGATTGATCGAAGAACCGGAATTGAAATTGGCGGCGTTGGTATTGACTGTGAAATCCTCACTCTCCCCTCCACCAAAATTCTGCGGCAGAGTCTTAAGGACGTCTTGAACAGTCGAGTAGCCGCTTTTCTCGAAGTAGGAGCGATCTACAACAGTGACCTTGGATCCGGTGTTCGTCACACCTCTTATATGAGTCCCTGTTACTAGCACCTCTTCCACTTCAAGGGAATTGGGACGATCTCGGCTTATCTCCGATGCAGCGGACTCGAAGCTCGCAGCGCCCGGGCGATTACCCACATCATCACTGAACTTTGCAACCGGGACACCTTGGTGGTCACCCTCCAAACTCGTCCGCTGCAACGCCGTGGGCACCGTCTGCGGCGTCTTCCTCCGGATCGACACAGCCTTGTCACTAATCCACGTGTAGGTAAGCGACGTGCCCGAGAGCAACTGCTCCAACGCATCCTGCGCCGTGAACGTCCCTTTCAAACTCCGCGCGGGTAGTTTCTTCGTCGCTTCCCAATCCTGGACGAAGATTTGAAATCCACTCTGCTGGGCCCATTTGTCGAGCGCGCTTGCGAGCGTGTCGGTCTCGATCGTGAGCGAAACCTGTCGCTCTCCTGGAGTTGCCTGGGCAGTCGCTTCGATGGCAGTCAAAGCGAGCGTCGCACCGATCACGGCGGACAAGATGGACTTCATTGTTTTTTCCCTCTGTCTCTGGTCACCCTGGCAAGCGCGCAGGCCTCCTTCCACAGCGCGTGCCACCTTGGGCGCATCACGTCCGGCAAAACTCCTGTTGCCGAAACGTTACGACATCTGCCCCTGCCAGTGAGACCGGCTATCCCGCGTGTTTAACCCCTTTTGGACTAGATCAGCACAGTCTCAGTACATAGTTATGTCTGCCACCCGCCTCTACGGGCGTTCCGGCGCGAACATCAAATCCCCAAAGTCATAACTGAAATCCGCCAGCGGCGAAATCGCCTGCATCGTCATCCTCTCGATGCTCCCATCCGGCTTCAGCGCAAACGTCACATACGCATTCTCAACATCCTTGTCCGTCCACCGCGTCCGAAACGTGTCGTACCTCACGTGCTCGAGCTTCCCGCTCATCGACGGCGTGTTATCAAACCGAATCTTCATCCCTTCCCCATCCCGCTCGATCGTCACCGTGCCATACCACGCGTCGCGATACCGCCCCTCGTACTTCTCCAGCGGCAACGACGGACCTCGCACCGGCTCATCTTTCCCCTGCTCCTTGCTCGCCGCCAACTGCTCCCGCCCTTTCGCAAGCCTCTCTTTGAATGTCTCGCTCACCGCGGTGATCCAATCCGGGCTTTTCAATCCCAAATAGTGATCGAGCAGCCGATACTGCATCGACGTCAGCACCCCCGGCTCCTCTGCATTGGTGAACAACGCGAACGCAACGTGCTTCTCCGGCACGAGCACGAACAGCGTGACCATGCCCGGCACGCCGCCGGCATGCGAAAGGATCGTCTGCCCGCGATAGTCGCCGAGACCCCAGCCGAGCGCGTACGCCCGGAAATGGCCTTTGGCCAGCTCGAGGCGAGGCGGCGCGGGGGCGATCGGCAGCAGTGTCTGCGGTGTCCACATCTCGCGCGACTGAGCTTCGCTGAACAAGCGCGTGCCGCTCTTCGCATCCATGCCCGCGTTCAGCTGCAGCTCGAGCCACCTCGCGATCTCGATGCCGTTCGAGTTCAACGCGCCGGCGGCCGCGGCGACGTCGACGCTGGTCACTTCCGCAAGCGCGCTCATGGGGCCGAGCCCGCGCATTTCCTGCGAGGCCCGTGCATGCGGCCACGCGCGGTTCGCTCCCGCCGGCAGCGTCGAAGTCGTGGTCGTATCGATCATCTGCAACGGCGCGAGAATGCGCTTGCGAATCGTGTCCTCCCAGCTGGACTTCTCGACCGTCGCGATCGCCTCGCCCGCCACGATGTACAGCAGATTGTCGTAAGCGAAACTGCTGCGGAAACTCGTCACCGGCTTGATGTAGCGAAGCCGGTGAATGATGTCGGCGCGCGTGAGCGTTGTCGGCGGGAAGAACATCAGATCGCCTGCACCCGGACCGAGGCCGCTGCGATGCACGACGATATCCCTGATCGTCATCTCGCTCGAGACATACGGGTCGTACATCTTGAAGCCCGGCAGCACGTCCGCTACCTTCGTCTCCCACGTGACCTTGCCTTCGTCGACCAGCATCGCGAGCAATGCGGTCGTGAACGCCTTCGTCGTGGAGCCGATCGCGAACAGCGTGTGCTCGTCCACCTTCGCCGGCTCGCCCATGCGACGCACGCCATAACTGCGCACCACGTACGGCTTGCCTTGCTCGACGATCGCAACGGTCATGCCCGGCGTACCGAACGTCTGCAGGACCTTCTGCGCATAGCGATCGAGATCAGCCGGTGGCGCTGCAACCGCTCCGCTCGCGACAAACAGCGCCGCGAGGCAGACGAGCTTCGTCGCCAGGCGTTGCATCACTTGGATCCTCCCAGACAGCCGTCGAGCAGACGCTCGAACTCCGCGCCACCGCGCACCGGATCGGCGACCGGCAAGCCCAGGCGCTGCGATTCGCTCGCCATCAGGCGCCGCGCTTCCGAGTCCGACAACTGCGACGTATTGAAGCTGACGCCGCCGCAGCGAATCGCCGGATTGGTGCGGCGACCCATCGTGAGATTGAGCTCGATCGTGTACTCGACGGTGGGCATCGGCAATTCCGGGTGACCGATGACGTGCGTCCGGCCGGGCTCGTGACAGACCACGATCACGTCGGGCTGACTGCCGTGGAGCAGTCCAAGCGAAACACCTGCATAAGAAGGATGCGACAGCGACCCCTGCCCTTCGATGACATCCCAGTGGTCCGGCGCAGCGTCCGGGCTCAGCATCTCGGCGGCGCCGGCTTCGAAATCCGACACCACCGCGTCCATCGGCATGCCGGCGCCTGCGATCATGATTCCCGTCTGTCCGGTCGCGCGAAAGTCCGCGTCGACGCCACGCATCTTCAGCGCTCGCGCGATCGTGAGCGCGGTGTATTTCTTCCCGAGCGCGCAATCGGTACCGACCGTCAGCAGCCGCATGCCCTTGCGTTTGCGCCCGTTCGCAATCGGGATGTTGTGCGGTGGCGTACGAACATCGATCAGCCGCCGCCGGTGCAGTTGCGCGGCGGCCTTCAGCGCGGGCGTATCGGAGAGCCGCGCATGCATGCCGCTCACGACGTCCAGCCCCGCTTCCAGCGCGCCCAGCAGATGCGGCAACCAGGTGTCGACGATCTTGCCGCCGATGTTCGCGACTCCGATCACCATCGAGCGCGCGCCCGAAGCGTGCGCCTGCGCCGGACTCAGGCGCGGCAATCCGAGCGTGACGGTGCGATCGGAGCACGACCATTCGCCGACGCAGCGCTCGCGCGCCCAGTCGCGCAGGCCGAACCCGGTTTTGGCGTAAGTCGGATCGGTGACATCGCCGAGGAACAACAGATACGGCTGCGGCAACTGCACGCGAATGCTCCGGATGCGATCAGGTCCAGGTGGCGCCGAGCAGGCGGCGGAAATTGCCGCCGAGAATCGCGGCGATGTTGTCGTCGGAGTAACCGCGGCGGATCAGCGCCTCGGTCAGGTCGAAGGTCTTGCGCGGGTGATCGAACCCTTCGATGTCGATCTTGTCGCGGAAGCCGTAGCTGGCCTTGTAGGATTCCTTCAGCTGCTTGTACTGGTCGGGCGGCATGTCGTCGTAGCCCCAGAGGTCCGAGTCCGAGCCGATGCCGACGTGCTCGATGCCGACCAGCTTCACGACGTGATCGATGTGATCGATGATGTCGTCGAGCGTCGTCGGCTCCTTGCCCTTGACGAACATGCGCACGCCGGTGATGCCCATCACGCCGCCCTTCGCGGCGAGCTTCTGGATCGCCTCGTCGGTCTTGAGCCGCGGATGATTGTTCAGCGCGCGGCAGTTCGAATGCGTGATCGCGATCGGTTTCGGCGAGAGCTCGATGGCGTCGAGCGTCGTGCGG
>DATEKT010000208.1:0-24979 GCA_035277305.1 Steroidobacteraceae bacterium
CCGAATTTGTGATCATTCCGCAGACTGGCTCGCGACGCGTCGTGATCGCGTACGTGGAGCCGGGCACGCCGGCCACCGGCGCGGCGAACCTGTCGCGTGGCATGGATGTGCTGCTCGCGGATGGCGTCGACGTCGCGACAGCCAATACCCAGGCCGAAATCGACACGCTCAACGAGGCGTTCTTTCCCACCGCGACGGGCGTGAATCACACGTTCCGCGTGCAGCCGATCGGCAGTGCGGCGCGCGACGTGACGATGACGACGGCCGACATCACGCATTCGCCCGTGCTCGTCAGCAAGACGATCGACCAGGGCGGCCAGAAGGTCGGCTACATCCTGTTCAACGATCACATCGCGACGTCGGAAGCTGCGTTGATCAACGCGGTGACTGCGCTGAAGGCGGCCGGGGTCACCGACCTGATTCTGGACATCCGTTACAACGGCGGCGGCTTCCTCGACATCGCGAACGAGCTGTCGTTCATGATCGCCGGCCCGACGCGCACGACGGGACAGATCTTCGAGCGGCTGGTCTTCAACAACAAGAACCCGACGCGCGATCCGATCAGCGGCGAGCTGCTCGCGCCGGGCACGTCCTTCCACACCACGGCGCTCGACGTCGGCGACATCGGCAACCCGACTCCGGGCACGCCGCTCCCGCACCTCGACCTGGATCGCGTGTACGTGCTGACCGGCCCCAACACCTGCTCGGCGAGCGAATCGATCATCAACGGCCTGCGCGGCGTGAACGTGCAGGTGTTCCAGATCGGCTCCACGACCTGCGGCAAGCCGTACGGCTTCTATCCGCAGGACAACTGCGGCACCACGTACTTCTCGATCCAGTTCCAGGGATTGAACTCGATGGGACAAGGCGACTATCCCGACGGCTTCGCGCCTCAGAACCAGACCGGCCGCAGCAGCATCCAGCTCGCCGGCTGCTCGGTGGCCGACGACTTCACGGAGGCGCTCGGCGATCCGGCAGAAGGTCGACTCGCGGCGGCGCTCGCGTTCCGCGCGAGCGGCAACGTGACCTGCCCGGCCGCCTCAGGCTTCGCGCCGGGCGCGCAGTTGAAGCCGGGACAGGCGTCGATGTCGGCGGCGGACGGCCAGATGCACAAGAACCCGTTCCGCGAAAACAGGATCATGCGCCCGCGCTGAGCGCACTCGTCGTCGCAGTTCCGATACCATTGGGGGAACGCCAGGGACGGCGCGTTCCACTCACTGATATCCGATGAGCGACGACAACCCGCCCGGCTCCTCACGACCTTCGATCGAGCAACTCGGCGTACTGCTGCGGTCGGTGCTCGAGCTGCCGCCGCAGGACCGCGAGCGCTGGATCGATGCCGCCGGCGACAGCAAGGTTCGCGAGCAACTGCGCGAGCTGCTCCGTCAGTCGCAGACCGGCCCCGTGCCCCGCGTTCGAGTGGAAGCGCCCGTGAGCGGCGGCGCCGGGCCAGAAGTTTCCGCGGGCACCTCGCGGCCCTTGCCGGTCCCCGGCGATCACCTCGGTCGCTACGAGGTGATCG
This sequence comes from Steroidobacteraceae bacterium, assembly GCA_035277305.1. Lineage (GTDB taxonomy): Bacteria > Pseudomonadota > Gammaproteobacteria > Steroidobacterales > Steroidobacteraceae > Steroidobacter. Next base: position 1,523 of record DATEKT010000208.1, read on the forward strand.
ATCTGCTCGGTGTCGGCGGCATGGGCACCGTCTATCGCGCGCGCGATGCGACTCTCGGACGCGAGGTTGCGCTCAAAGCCCTCGCCGAAGCATTTCGCGGCGACTCCGCCAGCTTGCGGCGCTTCGAGCGCGAAGCGCGCGTGCTCGCGACGCTCAACCATCCGAACATTGCGACGATCTACGGCTTCGAGCGGCTCGAAGGCTCGCCGTTCCTGGTGCTGGAGCGCGTAGAGGGCGACACCCTCTCGCAGCGCCTCAACCGCGGACCGCTGCCAGTAACGGAAGCGCTCGCCGTCGCGGTGCAGATAGTCGCCGGGCTCGAAGAAGCTCACGCGCAGGGCGTGATTCACCGCGACCTCAAGCCGTCCAACGTCATGCTGACGCGCGCCGGCCGCGTGAAGCTGGTCGACTTCGGTCTGGCCAAGACTGTCGACACTCGCGGAACTGCGCAGGAGGCCGTGGAGCCGATTACCAAGATCGGTATCGTGCTGGGCACCGCGCGCTACATGAGCCCGGAGCAGGTGATGGGCGAGGATGTCGACGTGCGCACCGACGTGTGGGCGTTCGGCTGCGTGCTCTACGAGATGCTCACCGGGCAGCCGGCGTTCCCCGGTCGATCGGTTTCGGAGGCAGTCGCCGCCGTGTTGCGCGACGATCCCGACTGGCGCGCCATCCCGGCCGAGACACCGCCCAGCATCGTTCGGCTGCTGCGCCGCTGTCTGCGCCGCAATCTGCACGACCGGCTGCATCACATCGGTGACGCACGCCTCGACCTGGTCGAGATCGATGCCGAGATTGCGCCTGCGCAAACAACTCGCCCGGCGTGGATGCGGGTCGCGCTTCTCGTGACGCTGGCAGCGGTGATCGCCGGAGCGGCCGCGCTCTTCACTTTCCTGTCGACGCGCACGACTCGCAGCGTGCTTGCATCGCAGCCCGCACGGCTGAGTCTCGAACTGCCGGCGGGCGTGACGCTCGCGAACGACTTTCCCGCCCCGTTCGCGATCGCGCCGGCGGGCTCGCCGCTCATCCTGGACGCAAGCGAAGGCGGCCAGCGGCGTCTGTATGCGCGCGAGCTGAGCGAGCCTGCGCTGCGTGCGCTGCCGGGCACCGAAGATGCGCGGCAGCCGATCGTCTCGACGGACGGAGCCTGGGTCGCGTTTTTCGCCAGGCGCAAATTGTGGAAGATTCCGATCGCCGGGGGCCCGGTCGTGCAGCTCGCCGACATCGGCGACAATCCGCGCGGCGCGGCCTGGGCGCCCGACGGCTCGATCATCCTCGCGACCACGCAAACGTCCGGACTCGCGCGCGTTCCCGAGCGGGGTGACAAGCCGACGCCGCTCACCACGCTCGACGAGTCGCGCGGCGAGTACTCGCATCGCTGGCCCGACGTGTTGCCCGGCGGCAAGTGGGCGACTTTCACGGTCGGCCTGGACGATGCAACGTTCGACGAGGGTCGCATCGAAGCGGTCTCGCTCGAAACTGGCGAGCGGCGCGTGCTAGTCAACGGCGCTGGATTCGCGCGCTACGACGCGAGCAGCGGCCGATTGTTGTTCGTCCGCGGCGGACAACTGCACGCGGTCGATTTCGATCCCGAACGTCTCATCGTGCGTGGCACACCGGAAGTGGTGGTCGACGCCGTTCGCTACGACCAGCGCAACGGTGGCACTCACCTGGCGGTCTCGGCGACCGGCGTGATGCTGTACGGCCCGGGTACGCCGCTCTCATCCGACTATTACCTCTCCTGGGTGGACCAGGCGGGCCAGTTGCAGCACGCAGTCGATACTCCGCGACCGTTCCGCGATCCTCACGCAAGTCCGGATGGCAAGCGGGTCGCAGTGGTTGTCGGCAGCGCCGCCGAATCCGATCTCTGGCTGCTCGATGCCAACGGCACGCTGTCGCGGCTGTCGTTCGGAATTTCACCGCACCGCCCGACGTGGACTCCCGATGCCAGCGGTATCACCGTCGGCGCGGAAAAGGACGGCGCCTGGCGGCTGCTCACGCTGCCAGCCGATGGCAACGGTGCGCCGAAAACCCTGTACGAAGCTTCGTATCGGACATATCCAAGCGCATGGTCACCCGACGGTCGCTATCTGCTGTTCCAGCAGCGGCGCCCCGACACCGGTTGGGATTTGTACATGCTGCAGCTGGACGCAGCGGGAAATGCGGTCGGCCCTCCGCAAGCGTTCGCGGCCACGCCGTTTCACGAAGCCAACGCCTCGATATCGCGCGAGGGCAGCTGGGTCGCGTACGAGTCCGATGAAGTCGATGGTGTCGTGCAGATCTATGCGCGCTCGTTCCCGGATGGCGGTCACAAGGTGCGCGTGTCCACGGGCGGCGCTCGCTGGCCCACGTGGGACGCCGCCGGCAATCTCGTCTTCTGGCAGACAGGCGAAGATCTGTTCCTGTCGGCTCCCACGCATCAGGCGAACGGGCAGCTGACCGTCGACGCTCCCGTGCCTGTGTGGCAGAAAGAAGTCGGCGCCGCTCTATTCCCGCGCGTCGTCATCAGCGTCGCGGGTGCGCGTTACGACGTCGATCCCTCCGGGACGCGTTTCCTGATGCTCGAGACCGCAGCCGAGGCTTCGCGTCCGAACTTCTCGCAACCGCTCATCGTCCTCGGCGCGGGCGCGGCGCCTAGTGCGTCATCGCGTAGATGATGACGTTGACGCCGATCATGTAGGACTTGGTCGAGAACGTTTCGAAGTACCACTCGCCGTACGCCTCGCGCTCCCAGCCGTCGCCGACGTCGGTGTTGTGGGTTGCGAGCACCATGATGCGGCCGTCGTCGTCGACCCACGCGCGCATCTCGGGTACGTCGAGCGTGCCGGCAGGAAATTTGTGCGCGTTCGCGGGTTCGGCCGTGCTGGCGCCGGGGCTCGCGAACGGCAGCGCCGGAATCTGCGGCATGCCCTCGTTCAGATCGAACACGGTGTGGAAGATCGGATGGTCCGGCGCGAGCACGCGCCATTCGCGGCCGGGCAGCACCTTGCGCATCACGTCCGCGAACTGCTGCCATTCGGCGTCGCCCCAGAAATCGTCGCACCAGACGAAGCCGCCGTTGGCGAGATATTTCGCCAGCGCCTCGCGCTCTTCCTTCGACACGATCATGTACCCGGGATCCGACATGTACAGCAGCGGAAAATCGCCTAGGTCCGGCGCGGTGAGCATGCGGCTCGAGGCGACGCGGTTCACCTGGATGCGCGTCAGCTGCGCGAGCCGATGACTGAAGTTGTCGTCGCCTTCCGGAAAATCCGTCTCCCAGCGCGCCCACACGCGCCCGTCGTAAGCGTAATAGGCCTCGCCCATGCCGCCTTCGCTGTCGTAAATGATGCGCGCGAAATTCAGCTTCGACATGTCGGCGGGCGTGCTGGCGCGGCCGCCGTCGCCGGTGATCAGGTTGGATGAGGCGATGGCGCCGAGCGAGAAGCAGACCAGGGCCGCAGCAAGAGCGGATCGCATCCTCATTGATGGCTCTTACTGATTCTCTTATTGATTTCCGAGCCGCCGATAGTATTCGGCCACCGCCTCGCGATAGTTCGGCGAGTCCGGATCCGGTAGCGTCGCGCGCGCAGCGGCCGCTTCTCGCGTCTTCGCCGTCGACGCGAGCGCCTGCAGCTCGATCTGGTCGATCAGCTTCAGCATCACGTCGGGCTGCGCGGAAAGCGGGTCGCCGCTGAGACGTCGCAACAGGGTGGCCGCGCGTCGCAGCTGTTCGAGCTCCTGCGCAGTGAGATCGCCCCGATTCATGCGGTTCGCGAGTTCGCGAATGCGCTCGCTGATCTGCGCGGTCTGACGCGCAAGCGAGCCTCTGCCCTCCTCGAAACCGCCGAGCCCAGCGGTCGGTGCGTTCGGCGTCCACGCAGACAAGCCGCCGCGCTGCGGCTGACCCGAACGACCGTTGTCGGCGGCACGCTCGCCACCCTGGCCTTCACGGCCTTGCTGACCCTTCTGGCCATTTTGGCCCTGCTGACCCTTGTCGCCCTGCTGCTGCCCTTGCTGTCCCTCACGCTGCTCGCCCTGCTGGCCACTCTGGCCTTGCTGGCCGTTCTGATCCTGGGCGTCCTGCAGCGCGCGTCGCAGCTCGGCTACCTGCGACAGCAGCGCTTCCGCTGTTACGTCTTCGCGCTTGCCCTTGCCTTCGTCGGCTGCTTGCATCGCGGCTTCGCGCAAGTCCTGTTCGAGCGTGTCGAGTGCGTCGGTGGTCAAGCCTTCGCGCGGCGCAGCCTCGCGCGCGCGCCCGTAGTAGATTTCGGCAGCGCTGCGATTCAGCCGGTACATGAGATCCGAGCCTTCGACGTCCTGGATGATGTCGCTCAGGCGCTGCGAGCTCTTCGGATGATCCTTGCGGTTCTCATGCACCGCGTTGCGCATGTCCTTCTCGAGGTTCGTCAGGTCGCTCGCCATCTGCTGCTTCGAGCGCACCAGCTCCTGTGCGCGCTTCTGATCGATCCCGCCGCGGCCGTTCTGGCCCGGCGGCGGCGTTTGCGAGAGCGCTTCGTAGAGCTCGCTCTCGATGCGGCGCTGCTCTTCGAGCATCTGCTGGCTGCGGTCGGCGAACTTCTCCAGCGTCTCGTCGAAGTGCGACGGCTCGGGGCGATCGATCTGCTGCAAGGCGCGGCGCAGATTGCGGCTTGCCTGCTCGGCCGCCTGACCCGCCTGCTCGCCCTGGCGCGGCTCGCCCTGGCTGTTGTTGTCGTTGGCGGACTGCATGTCCTTCAGCGCCTTGTTCACGGATTCCAGCGCCTGCGAAAGCTGCTCGCGCTGCCGCTCATCCCGATCGCGCGCCTCGTTGCTTGCGCTGCCGCCGCGTGAAGCCTGTTGCGAATCGCCTGACTGCTGTTGCTGGCGCTGCAACTCCGCGAGACGCCGGCGCAGGTCTTCGGCTTCGCGCCGCAGCTGCTCCTGTTTCCAGCGCTGCTCCGGCGTACGCAGATCCTGCTGGCGTTCCTGCGCGAGCTGCTCCTGGCGCTCCGCCAGCTCCTTGAGCTTGCGGATCATTTCGTCGAGATCCTTCTGCATGTTGCGGTTCGACAGCTGCGACTCGCTCTCGTACTGGCTCTTCTCGAGATCCATCTCGAGCTCGAACATCTCGGTGAAGTTCTTCGCGGTCTGCGAGCCGTCGCCGCCCGCATTGCTCTGCTGCATCGAGACCTGAACTTCGCGGAACGCAGATTCGGCGCGCAGCAGTTGTTGCAGCGCCTGCTGCTCGAACGGCACGGCTTCGGACAATTTGAACGTGTTCAGATGCGCCACCGCCGGGTCCATCACCGTGGCAGCGCGCTCCAGACTCTCGACGAACGTGCGAATGCGCTCGTCTTCCTCCAACGATGCACGCGCACGAGTCCGCTGCGCGAGCGTGCGCGCTTGTTGAGCGAGAGTCGCCTGCAGTTCCGACAGCATCTTCGCGCTGTCCTCCAGCTGTTGCTGGGTGCGCGCGCCGCGCTCGTCACTGCGCTGCAGATTCCAGGTCGCGAGCAGAATCTCCTTCTGCCGCTCGGAGATCGCACCCTGCTCGTCGGCCATGCCGCCGCCGTCGGTGTTGCCGCCCTGCGCCTGCAGGAATTTCCGCTCGAACGGCTGGACCTGGACCATGAAGAGATCGGTCTGCACCGACTCCTTGCGATCCCGCGCGACGGCGTAGTACGAGATGAGATCGCCCGGGACGAGCCGCTTCTCCGCGCTCTTCGTCTGCGCACCGATCTCCTCCAGGTCGAGCAGCTCTTCTCCCTCGCTGCTCTGCCCGCCGCCACCGACGTTCACGGCTTGCCATTCGCCGCCGTTTACGGAGTAGCGCAACGACACGTCGCGCAGCCGGAAATCGTCTTCGGCATGAATGCGCACCGGCACTTCTTCGATGCTCGTCGCGCGCCAGTCGCGGCCCGGCTTGCGGATCTCGATCGTCGGCTTCTCGTCGGGGATGACCTCGATCACGTACTCGTCGCTGAGCGGCACGAACTCGTTCGCGACGCGGGCGCCGATCTGGTAGCGGCCGGGCTTCTTGACCACGATCTCGCCGGTGGCCATCTTGCCCTGTTGCGCGAGCTCGCCGGTCTGACCGTCGACGATCAGCGCCGGAGCATCGAGCGGCCCGTCGGCGACGACTTCGACTTTCACACTCGTGCCTTCGACGGCGCTGATGTCTCGCGACGTGTCGTCGACTTTCGGATCGAGGCCGGTCCACTGCGGATACTGATAGGTCAGCTGCACGCGCTCGATGCGCGGCAGGTCGACGACCGTGACGTCGTGCGCGACGCTGCGCGTACCTTCAGCGTCGACGTAATACTGAAGCGGCGCACGGACCGCATAGAGACGGAACTCGAAGCGCGACTCCTGCCCCTCCGCGGGTTGCATCGGCGCGCGTTCCCAATCCTGTCGATCCGCGAAGCGCACGAAGACCTGCACGTCCTGCGGATGAAAGCCCTCGACGGTCGCATGAATCGCAAGATCGCTGTTGCGACGGACGGTCGCATTGCCCGGAGTCACCATCACACGCCGGACCGGCACGGCGTTGCGTGGCAGATCCACACCCAACAACAGATGGCGGCTGCCGAAGCCCCAATACGTGGGACCGGCAACGAGCAATGCGACGAGCACGACGAGCGCAGCGCCCGCTATCAACGCGCCCGCCGCGATGCGACGGGAAGAGACGATTTCATCGGGCGGCGTACGCTCGGCGATCGTCGCGGCATCCGCCGCGAGCAACGCCAGCAGCGGCGTCGCCTGTCCCCGCGCTTCGCGACGCTTGCCATCGAGATACGTCTTGATGCGGCCGTCTTCGTCCGGCAGCCGCTCTTCGAAAATGTTCGCGCCGTCATCGCGACCGAGCCGGCGCAGCGGACGCCACAGCAATGCGACAAGGACACCGACGATCAGCAGACCGATCGCGATGCGACCCGCAATCGTGATCGCGGGCGAGAACTCCTTGCGCTGCAGAGTCCAGACCGTGAGCGCGGTGACGGCGAGAATGCCGCCGATCGCGACGGCGGCGGCACGCGCATAGATATGTGTGCGCAGTCGCAGCTGTAGCGAGTGCAGGTAACTTTCGAGTCGCTCTCGAGCGCTCATTTCGGCGTCTCCCGGCGAATCGCCAGGTAGCGATTCGCCAGCAACAGCTCGGCCAGCAGGAACGCTGCGGCGAGCCAAAGCACTGCGGGCCCGAGCGAAAGCGGCTTCGCCTCGGCAGGTGTCGGCGCGACGGCGGCGACGCTCGACGCGGCCTTGCGCATCTGCATCGCCTGCCAGCGTTGCACGAATGTGGCAGGCAGCGGCGTCAGGTCGGATTCGCGCGCATCGACGTTGACGGCGACCCAGCGGACGCCCTCGTTACCGCGGATCTCGTAGAACCCGGTCTCATCGGGAATCAGCCGATCCGCCGCCGCCGTCTGCGCCAGGCCAAGCACGCGCTCGCCCCGCGGATCGAATATCTGCCCGCCGCCGGCCGCGGTCAATCCTGTCAAAACCACGGATCCGACGGTCGTACTGGCGGCGGACGCATCGCCCCGCACCAGGTAACGCGCGGCTTCGGCAATGAAGTGCACGAACAGCGGATGGATCGCGAGATCGTTCCAGTCACGATCGACCGGCGACGTCAGCACCAGCATGTGACCCGCGCCGATCGTGCGCTCGACCAGCAGCGGCGTACCGCCTTCGTACGTGATCAGCACCTTGTCGTCCTTGCCGATGTCGACCGAGCGATGTCGGAAGAAACGCACGGAGTGCCAGTCGCCGGCATCGCGCAGCACGGGATGCGTCGTCGCGATCTCGCCGACCGACGCGCTGCGTTGCTCAGGCTCGCCGATGCGCCAGCCTTCGAGCAGCGGGCCGGCGTCCAGAGACGCGCTGCTGCCCAGCGTCGCGAGCACCGATCCACCAGCTGCGATGTATTCCTTGATTCGCCGTGCCTGCACGTCGGAGAGCGCACCGGTGTTTGCGATCACCAGCAACGAGTAGTTAGTCAACGCGCTGGAGCCAATCGCGTCGGGTGCACGCTGCTCCATGCTGAGAGTCGGCGCGGCGAGCGAGCCGATCGCCGCGCCGAAGTACGCGACATCGTCGGCGCGCGAGTCGGTCGCCACGAGCAGGGCTTTCGGATCCGCATGCTCGAGCACCGCGTAGAAGCGATCGTCCTGCGGCAAGGCGTCCGCGGGTTCGAGGGACACCTGGATCCGGTGCGAGCCCGCGGAGAGCTTCAGATCGGAGAACAGCACCTTCGCCGCCGGGCTGGCGCTGCTCTGCGCCGGGAAGTCGGGGCCGAGTTGACCGCCCTCGCCTTCGACAGGCGGTGTCGCAACACTCGCCGCACCGGCGGGAAGCTCGACGCCGCGGCGCGCGTATTCCTTGCCGTCGATTGCAAGGATCACCTGACGCTGCTGCGGCTTCGCGGATGCGCCCCGCACCGTGACCTCCAGCGAGCGTGTGTCGACAGTCTTGAGCGACGCACCCTGAATGAACACGTTCTCGGCGGCAGCATTGCCGACATCGTGAAGGGCGAGCTGCGTCTGCGGCGGCGGTTCGAGGTCGGCAAATCGCAGCGGCGCGGCGCTCTGCTGCAAATCCGAAATCAGGTGCAGCACGACCGGCGGCCGCGGCGAGCCGAGCCAGTTGTCGGCGGTGCTCATCGCCAGACCGTAGTCGAGCCGCTCGATGCCGGGCTTCAGGCTGCGCAGCAGCCCGCGGATCGTGCCGACCTGCGAGGCCGGAACGGAATTTTCGAGCACGGAGACGCGACGTCCTTCCGCGGCCGCGAGCATCACGCGGTCCGACGAGCGCAGCTCGCCGAGAACTTTGTCGGCTTCATCGAGCGCGCGCTGCCAGCGCTCGCCGTGGTGCATCGACAGCGATCGGTCGATCACGATTGCGTGCAGACGCGCATTGGCGTCCGTCGCCGGCACGACGCGATCGCTCAGCAGCGGCCCCGCGAATGCAAGCACGAGCGCAATGAGTAGCAGAATGCGCAGTGACAGGAGCAGCCAATACCGCAATGTCCGCTTCGCCGTCCGCTGCGTCTCGCTCGCCTCGACGAACATCAGCGACGCGAACGGATGCTGCGTCGGATTTGCGCGCGCCACCCGGTGCAGCCAGATCGGCACGCCGATCGCGAGCAAGCCGAGCAGGAACAGGGGCGCGAGAAACATGGTCAGCTCCTGCCCTCGCGAAACAGCAGGTAGCGTCGCAACGCGCGGTCGAGCGGCTCGTCCGTCGAGATGAGCAGCTGGTGTGCGCCTACGTCAGCCGCCGCTTTGCGCAGCGACGCGAGATGATTACCGAGGCGCTCGCGATACTCACCGGCGAGATACTCGGGCGCGACATTCAGCATGCGATGAGTCTCGACGTCTTCGAGCAGCACGGACTCGCTCCAGTCCGGCTTCAGCTCACGCGGATCGAGCAGCTGGAACAGCATGATGTCGTGGCCGTGATACGCGAGCGGCTGCACTGCTTTGGTCATCGCCGCGGGATCGCAGTACAGATCGGAGATCACGGCCACCAGACCGCGACGTTTGAGGTGCTCGCCGAAGCTGCGGAAGCACTCCTCCAGGTTCGTGCCCTGACCCGCGGTCACGCCATCGATCGTGTGAATCATCGCTTGCAGGCTGCCGGGTCGGCTCGTGGCCGGGCGGAACTGGCGGATGCGCTCGTCGAACACGATCAGTCCGACCGGATCGTGCTGGCGCGCGGCGAGGTACGCGAGCGCGGCGGCGAGATACTTGGCGTATTGCAGCTTGCTGACGCTGACCGAGCTGTAGTCCATCGACGCACTGGCGTCGAGCAGGATCATCAGCCGAGTGTTGGTCTCGCCTTCGTAGCGGCGGATGTAAGTGCGCTCGGTGCGCGCGTACACGTTCCAGTCGACGAAGCGCGGATCGTCGCCTTCGACGTATGCGCGATACTCCTTGAACTCCTGGCTGAAGCCGTAGTGCGGCGAGCGATGCAGCCCGGTGAGAAAGCCCTCGACCGCCGTGCGCGCCACGAGCTCCAGGTTCGCAAGACCTGCGAGCGTCGTCGGCGACAACAGGCGATTGAGCGCTCCTTCACCGATTTGAGAGCTCATCTGTTGATGACCTCGCGCAGCACGTCATCGACCGACTTGCCGTCCGACTCGGCCTGGTAGTTCGTGAGGACGCGATGACGCAGCACGGGCAGCGCGAGCGCGCGCAGATCCTCGCCAGTCACGTGATAGCGACCGGCCATCAACGCGCGCGCTTTCGCAGCGAGACACAGGAACTGCGTTGCACGGACGCTGGCGCCATAACGCACGTAGCGGCGCACGCCTTCCGGCGCCACCGACTCGTTCGGGCGCGTCGCGCGGATCAGCATCACGGCGTCCTGGCGAACTTCCTTCGACAGCGGCACCTGTCGCACCAGCCACTGGAAATTCATGATCTCCTCGGCGGTCGTGCACGCGGTGATCTCCGGCAATTCCATGCGCGACGCGTAGCGGTCGACGACTTCCATCTCGTCCTCTGGCGTCAGGTAATCCAGCAGCACGTTGAACAGGAAGCGGTCGAGCTGCGCCTCCGGCAACGGGTAAGTGCCTTCCAGCTCGATCGGGTTCTGCGTCGCGAGCACGAAGAACGGCGGGCTCAGCTGGTGCGTGGTACCGCGCACGGTCACAGAATGTTCCTGCATCGCTTCGAGCAGCGCGGCCTGTGTCTTCGGCGGCGTGCGATTCACCTCGTCGGCGAGCAGCACGTTGGTGAAGATCGGGCCGGGCACGAACGTCCAGCGGCGATGACCGGTCGTGATGTCCTCTTCGATGATGTCGGTGCCGGTCACGTCGGTCGGCATCAGGTCCGGGGTGAACTGGATGCGCTTGAACTTCAGTCCGAGCGCAGAAGCCAGCGTGCGCACGAGCAGTGTCTTCGCCGTGCCGGGCATGCCGGTGATCAGGCAGTGCCCGCCGACCAGCAGCGTGAGCAGCAGATGATCGACCACCTCGTCCTGGCCGACGATGATCTTGCGGACTTCGGTGCGAATGGCGCCGAGGCGCGAGTGGAAGGTCTGGACCTGCTGCTCCATTTCCGTCTCGCTGAGCTGCCGGCCTGCGACGTCATTCATTTTTGGTTCGCTCCTCGACGAGATGCAGCAGGAATTCCTGCGCGGGTTTGTAATGCGGGGCGGCAGCGAGCGCATCGAGCACGTTACGCCGGCTCGCTGCGCGATCGCCCAGCGCGTCCAGCGCGCGGGCGGCGCCGAAATAGGCTTGCGCCGGATCGTGCTCGCGCAGCGCGAGCAGCACGCGGAACTCGCGCAGCGAATCCTCCGGACGCTGCGCGGTGAGCAAGCGCTCGCCGAGCTGCGCGTGTTGCTCGGGATTCAGCGGATCCGCGAAGTTCAACGCCTGCAACAGAGTCGTTGCGTCGTTCGCTCGTCCTGCTTCGTCGAGCCAGTGCGCCAGCTCGCGGAAGGCCGCCGGATCCCAACCGCCGGCCTTGCGATACGCTTCGAGCGCCGCGATCGCCTCGGGACGCCGCCCGCTCTTGTCCAATGCACGGGCGAGCAACAGGTACGGACTGCCCGGACCGGTGTGCTCCGGATAGAGCTCGACCGCTCGCTGCGCCGGTGCGACAGCATCGTTCCACTGCTCGCCCTGAATCGCTTTGCGAGCCGCCTGGTACTGCGATTGCCATTCATTCATGCCGGCGAGCAGAGCGCCGTAGCGCGTGCGCACGAAGGCATTGAACTCCTTGTCGAAGTCGGCCGGCTTCATCTTGAACGCGGACTCGACCGCGGCCGCCGTCGTGACGTTGCGATCGAACTGATGCAGGAACAGCGACAGCCGCTCGAAGCCCCAGCGCTGCTCGACGAACAGGCAGATCAGCCCGGCCTGCACATACGAGACCTGCACCTGGTTCGGATAGCTCGGGCGGATGAAGCCCGTGTCGAGATCGCTGACCGGCAGAAACTTGTTGTCGTTGATCGCCGTGATCACATCCGGCGGCACGACCACGCCCGGCGTCGGCCCCGTGCGCCACTCCTCGAACACCGAGATCCCTTCGCTGAGCCAGCGCGGCACGCGATGATCGGTCGCTTCCAGCGTGAAGACGTGCGCCAGCTCGTGCCACAGGGTGCTGCCCCAATGGAAGTCGCCGCTCGCGCGGCCCGAGGGACTGTCCATCGCGACGACGTAGCCGAACGTCACGCCCAGCAGGCCGATGCCCGGCAACGCAGCGACGCGCACCGCGAAGTCGTCGTGATCGGGATAGAGCTCGACCGTCACGGGTTCCTGCAGCTTGAATCCATAGCGCTGCGAGAAGGTGGCGATGCCTCGCTGCACGAGATCGATCGCGTAGGGTTCCAGGACTGAAGATTCACTGCGATGCAGTCGCAGCCGCACTTCATATGTATCGCCGGCGACCGGCACCGGCGTGGACGACACGTCGAACTCGTCGATGCGATCGAGCAGTCGCAGCGAGTTGACGGTGGTCGGGCTGTACGGATCGCCCGAGTACGCGGCGGTCAGTTGCTGCCGCGCTTCCTCGATCTGCCCGAGGCGCAACAAGTTCGAGCCCAGCTCCGCGTGCGCGGACCACAGGTCCGGCTGCACTTCGACCGCGCGCCGTAACAGCGCAGTCGCCTCGCGATAACGGCGGCGCATGATTTCGAAATGCGCCAGCTGCTCGAACGCGGCGCCGTAGCGCGGGTTGTACTCGAGCACGCGCTTGATCCACTGCGACGGATCGCGCTCGCGCGAGCTTTCGAGCGCGGCGCGCATCGCGAACACTTCGAGCGGCGGCAGCTTCTGCTTGTTTGCAAGATCGCCAGCCCGCTCCAGCGCCTTTTGCGCCGCTTCGATCTGACCGGATTCGAGCGCGAGCTGCGCCTCGAGCAGATGGCCTTCGACGAGCTCGTCATCCTGCTCCAGGGCTTCACGGAGCATCGGGCCCGCTTCGCCTTCGAATCGCTCGGCCAGCACGCGCGCCAGGCCGACTTTCGCGTGCACGTCGTTCGGGAAGAGCTTCAGCGCATCGCGAAACAGCTCGGCCGCGTCGTTGTACTGATGGGTCTGCAGGAACAAGCGCGCCCAGCGGATGCGCGGCTGCACTGCCCGCGGGTTCGCCTGCGCGATATCGCGGAAGCGCTCGTTCGCGGTCTTCAGGTCGCCCAGCGCCCAGTAGGCTTCCGCCTGTGTAACTGCGTTCGACGAGTTGAGGAGCTGCGAGTAGCAGTTGCGAGCCTGCTCCACGCGGCCGTGATACTGATGCTCGTCGCATGCACGCAGCTCGCTGGCGCGGCGCGGATCGTAGTCGATCGACTGAGCGACGGCCGGCGCCGTTGCGAACAGCGCCGACGCTAGCAACATCCCTTGCGCAAATCTCAGCGTCATCGCGCCCCCTGCTTCGCATCGATCTGCTTTTGCAGCAGCGCGAGTTTCACCAGCACGCCTTCGAGCGCGTCGTAATACTCGTCCTGGCTCAGCGCCGCCTTGCGCTCTTTGACGCCGGCCAGGTCATGCTCGATCTGTCCCCGCTGCGTGAGCAGCGCAGCGACTTCGGGATTCGTAGAACCGACGGCGCTGCCGCTGACTCGCGCAACCAAAAACGTCGCGCTCTCATCGGCGGCCATGCGCGCATGCTCGGTCGCCAGCGCGACATCCGATTTGTACGACGCGGCGACCTGGCGGTTCGCGAAATCGAAAGCTTCCGCGGCGGTCACGACTTCGTCCTTGTTCACGTCGGCGCCATCGCCTGTCACAGCCTGCGCCCAGAACTGCGCGAAGCGCGTTGCCGTTCGCTCGCCGCCGCTCTTCGTCGCGGTGATGACGATGCGCTCCGGACGTTTCCAGAGATCGATGGTCGCGCCGCTCGCGCTGGTCGCATTCACGATGAGCTGCTGTTTCGCCGCGAGCTTGTCGAAGAGCTGCGCGAGCTCGGAGCCCGTGATGTCCGTGCCCGGCAGGTTGAAGCGATATTCCTCGCCGTCGTAGCTGCCATGCCCGATCAGCACGACGGTCGCGCTGTCGTTCGCTTTCACCTTGCCGGCAAACGCTTCGAGCTCTTTCCGCAGAGATTCGCGACGTGCCTGCTCGCCGGTGAGCACGACGACGTGTCCCGGCGCACCGGCCGCCTTCTCGGCTGCTTCGGCGATTGCCGCGGCCTGCTCGCGAAACCGCTGCTCGTAGTCCGGCTCGCCGCCGAGACCCGCGACGATGAACGTGAACGGCGCGGCCGACGCGATCGCCGGCGCCAGGGAAATGAGGAGCGAAATGAGGAATGTCCCCACGACTCTCACAGCCGCCCCCATTTCAGTCGCAAGAGCCATTCGCCGAGCTTGAGCGCCAGCAGGACCAGGAACACGATCGGCAGATTCCACAGATCGAGCGTCTGGCGCTCGATGACGCCGGCTTTCGAATACGGGATCGCGGCCGCGAGGCCGTCGAGATCCGCGAGCGGCCAGTAGCGGCCGCCGGTCATTGCGGCAAGCCGTTCCAGCTGCGCGCGATGTTGTTGCGTGGCGAAGTGCTCCGCGACGCCGTCGTTGCGCAACACGTGCGTCGTGGCGGTCCCGACTTCGCGACTGCCCTCGCGTGCAGTCATTTCGATGCGGTACAGCCCAGCCGTCGCGGCGTCGATGCTGGCGAAATATCGACCGTCTCCCTGACCAGAAGGCTGCATGGGCTGTGAAAACGCCGGCTCGGCCTGCGGGGCTACCCGAAGTTCGACGCTCGCGTCGTTGATCGGTTCAAACCGCTCGTTGCGCACTTCCGCCACCAGCCGCACGTTGCGCTCGTCGTCGTAAGCCAGCCTTTCAGGCTCGATCGAAGCACGCGGCGGCGCTGTCGCGGAGATCGCGTGCAACAGCTGGCGCCAGAAAATCTCGTGGCTCTCGTCTTCCGGCGGCAGCTGCATTTGCCAACGCAACGTGCTGGCCGTTGTGAGCATGAACGTCGCACCGCGTCCATAGTGTTGCCACAGCAGCAACGGCATGCGCGTGCGATCGGCGGTGCCTTCCAGCAGGACGATCGCGCCGGGCTTCAGCCGGCCGACAGCCTGGTAATCGGCCAGCAGCGGCAGACTCTTCCAGCGATCCGCATTGCGCTTGGGATCGGGATCGAAGCGCAGGATCGGCGACTGGACGCCATAGAGCGTCGGTTGCGCGCGCAACGGCCGCTGCACGAGCGCCGTGACCTGCCGTCCGCCCAGCTGCGCCGGTAAGGTCTGCGCGAGCGCGGCGTTCTGCCACCCACCCGCGGCAAGGCCGTGACGGCCTGCGAGCATCAGCACGGAGCCGCCGCGTTGATCGACGAACTCTTTCAGCAATCGATGCTGCTCGGGGCGCAGGCTGGCGGCCTCGTAGCTGCCGATCACCACGGCGTCGTAGGCGTACAGCTCGGCCGCGTTCGCCGGGAATCCATCCGCCAGCTCGCCGGGCGAATCGATGCCCTGGCGGTAGTACTTGTTCGGCGTCGTGCGCACGACGCTCGCGACCCGCAGCGCGCGATCGCGCTCGGCCGCGCGACGCAGGAACTTGTATTCCCAGCGCGGCTCGCCTTCGACGTACAGGATGTTGCGCCGGCTTGCCGGCACGTCGACGACGCGCGTGCGTGAATTGTTGACAGTGTTGCGTTCGCCTTCGACCGGATCGAGCACGAACCGCAGCTCGTGCGTGCCGGCCTCGCCTGCGGGCAGATCGATCGCGAGGCTCGTCGCGTTCGAATCGCGCGGCAGCTGGATGTCGCGCGCGGCGATGATCGCGTCGCGGTCATACACGCGCAGCCGCGTAGTCGCGGCGCCGTAGTGGCGGATTCCAACCTGTGCTGTGACCGTCGAGCCGAGCGGCGCGCTCGCCGGGAGCTCGAGCCGTTCCAGCTCCAGATCGCCTTCGATCTGTTCCGGACCGACGCCGACCGTGTGAATCGGCACGCCGTACGAAGCGAGCTCGGTCAGACGCTCTTCGCTGAGCGAGCCGCCGTTCTCGGCGCCGTCGCTGAACAACACAACGCCCGCGAGCGGCACGCTGCCCGCGCTCTGCAGCACCTGGACCAGCGAATCGCCGATGCGTGTCTGCGGACCCGGCGCCGGAATCGCGTCCAGCGACTCCAGCGGCGTCGTGGTCTGCGCGAAGCCGAACAGGCGCACTTCGAACGTGTCTTCGAGTTTCGCTAGCGTGCCCTTCTGCAGCGCAGCCGCCACGTCCTGCAGGCGCGATCGATTCGGATCCGTGTCCCCGTAAGCCATGCTGGCCGATGCGTCGATGGCGACCGCGAGGACGTTTTCCCGATCCCGCACGCGCTCGACGTTGAGCACCGGCCGCCACAACAGACAGAGGATCGCGGCCGCCAGCAGGCTCTGCAGGATCCCGACCGGCAACAGCAACCGCAGGCCGAGCTGCCGCCTTCGCCACAGAGTGGCGATGATGAGGACGACTGCCAGCAGGATCGAGACAACGAGCAGCCACAGCGGCCAGGCGCTCGCGAAAGCGAACTGGCCGGTTCGATAGGCCCACAGAGGATGGGTGAACAGGAGCTCGAACATAGAGGACGTCAGCCACTAATAGAGAAGCCGTGCCCGCAGCGCAAGCGCAGAAAGTGCAAAGAAGCGCGCCGCTCGCTGAACGGAACCCCGGCTGCGCTCATGCGTACTGACTTGACGGATAACGCGCGCTAAGAGGTTGAATTCAATGGCCGGCAGCAGTGGATCCCTGCACGAGAACGAGCAGTCCCTGAATCCCGAGATCATCGATCGGCACCGCGCGATCGTCTCGATCATGGAGGAGCTGGAGGCCATCGACTGGTACGACCAGCGCGTGTCCGCCGCCACCGATGCCGAGCTGAAGGAGCTCCTCGCGCACAACCGCGACGAAGAGAAGGAGCACGCCGCCATGGTGCTGGAGTGGTTGCGCCGCCGGGATCCGAAACTGAACGAGCATCTGCGCACCTACCTGTTCACCGAAGGCTCGCTGCTGGAGATCGAGGAGGCCGAGGGCAAGGGCGGCGGCGAATCGTCGGGCGACGGCAGCCTCGGCATCGGGAGCCTGCGCTCATGAACGATCTTTTCCGCGAGCACGCGCCGATCTCGGCTGAGGCCTGGCGCGAGATCGACGCTGAGGCAACCCGGACGCTCAAGACGCTGCTGGCCGCGCGCCGGCTGGTGGACTTCCACGGCCCGCTGGGCTGGGAGGCCACATGCATACCCACCGGTCGCACGGAGAAGCTGTCGCCGCCCCTGCAGGATGGCGCCGTCTCGCGGTTGCGGAGCGCGCTTTCGCTAATGGAGCTGCGTGTGCCGTTCGAGGTTTCGCGCGAGGAACTGGACGCAATCGGACGCGGCGCGCGCGACGCCGACCTCGATCCGGTGCGCAACGCGGCGCGAGCGGCGGCGATCGCCGAGGACCGCGCCATCTTCCGCGGGTACGCGCCGGCAGGCATCGAGGGGATCTTCGAGGCGTCGTCCGGGCAGAGCCTGTCGATTCCGTCCGACTACGGCGCCTATCCCGATGTGGTCGCCGAAGCGACGCACCGTCTGCGCAGCGAAGGCGTCAGCGGGCCGTATGGAATCGCACTGGGTCCGCGCTGTTACACGGGGCTCACGCGGAGCACGTTACGGGGGTATCCGGTCATCAATCACGTTCGCGAGCTGCTGGATGGACCGATTGTCTGGGCGCCGGCGGCGGACGGCGCCGTCGTCATGAGTCTGCGCGGCGGGGATTTCGAGTTGACCGTCGGTCAGGATTTCTCCGTCGGGTATCTCGATCACACGGGCACGTCGGTGTTGCTGTATCTGCAGGAGACGCTGACGTTCCGCGTGCTGACCGAGCAGGCAGCGGTGCCGCTGATCTATCCGGCCGCCCACACTTCCTGACCTTTGATTAAGGTAACTCCGGCCCACCCTGCGCTGCGTTGCAGTCACACTGATCCCGTCGAGTGGAGGAAGTCGAAGTTGAGTACAGGGGAGTTGGATCGTCGCAGCGGTATCGAACGTCGAACGGTGACTTTCGCTGCGTATTGGCATGGAGCCCGCAATCCGCGCCGGCGCTCCGGCCGCCGCGCAACCGATCATCGCGCTGTCGTCGACTGGCATTCGCCGCGATTGTTGATCCCCGTGTTCGCGATTCTGTGTCTGTCCGCGCTCGACGCGGGACTGACCGTCACGCTGATGAGGCACGGCGCCGCCGAGCTCAACCCCGTGATGGCGTGGTTCCTGCCGCACAATCTGCTGGGATTCGCGCTCACCAAGATCGCGCTGACGGGTGCGGGCCTGTGCGTGCTGGTCGCATGCAGCCGCATGCGGTTGTTCCGCAGGATTCCGGGCGAGCTGGTCGTGTACGCCGTACTCGGCGTTTACGTGTGGCTGGTCGCGTACGAGCTGCGGATGCTGGAGCTCGCAGGATCGATCTCGAGCTGAGCCCCGCTCAACCCGAGCGTTGCGCCAGGTTCGCGTTGCCGTAACCGCCCGCATAGAGGCGCAGCGCGAAGTACGTCCACGCGGCGAGCGTGCCGCTGACGACCGCCGTCACGAAATTCGTACGATCGAGCAGGCCCGCCGCGAGCGCGACGCAGCCGAGCATCGATAGAGTCGCCTGCCCCAGGCGCAATTCCCACCGATCGACGTACTGCACGAGCGGCGACGCAAAGCGCGCGACCCGGGTACGATGCGGATCGAAGCCGAACAGCCGCGACAGCGCGATGTAACTCGCAACGCCTACCATGCTCCAGAACGCCACTCGCCACAGCTCGATCGGCATGCCGGTGAGCAACCCGTAAACGCTGGCTCCCAGGAGAAACACTGCGCAGGCCATGAGGGCGTGCAACTTTCGCGTGTGCATGGTCGAGTCCGAATGTTGTTGGAAATATCTTGGGCCGGAGGGCATGAAAGCGCGGCGACTCTGCCAGTTCTGTGACGCAACTCCAAGATTAGGACACATGACGACGCAAGTCAGCGACAACTCGCCCACCGCCGCCAGCCCGCGTAAAAGATCACCTACACCTGTGAGAGGATCGCCGACTCCATGACGTTTCTCCGGCGCTCGCTGGTCGCCCTGGGCATTGCCGCAATGCTCCCGACCGTCGTCTTTGCCGCCTTCACCGTCTTCCACATGCTGCGGCTCGAGCGCGAGCGTGTCAGCAGCGCGACCCTCGCGCAAAGCCAGGTCGTGATGACGCTGGTCGATTCCCAGCTGCAGCGTCACCTGGCTGCGCTCGACGTGCTTTCGAGCTCCGTCTATTTCGAGACGAAGAACTGGGGCGAGTTCTACTGGCGCGTGCAGCGATTGCTGGCCGCAAATCCGCAGTGGGAATCGATCGCGTTGATCGATGCGCAACGGCGCGAACAGATCTTCGATCTGCGCGCACCGTTCACCGAGCCCCTTCCCGTCCCGACGGTGCACGAAGATGCCTTGCGACGCCTGGTGACCTCGGGCACATCGATGGTCGGCGAAATCGAAAGTCACGAGCATCCGGTCGTGTGGCTGTACGTTTCGGTGCGCAACGAGGGCAGGCTCACGCACGTGATCGCTGCGAGCCTCAAGCCGCGCATCTTCCAGGATCTGCTGACGGCCTACGCCGCGCCGGGCTCGACCGCCGGCATCGTCGACGCCAATGGCGACTTCGTCGCGAGGACGATCGAGTACGCCGAGCGCGTCGGCACGCCGGCGACCCAATACGTGCGCGATGCGGTGCGCGCAAAAAATTCCGGTCTCTACAGCGGCACGACGTACGAAGGGCTGAAGAACTACACGGCTTACAACGTCTCGGGCATGTCGGGATGGTCGACGCATCTCGCCGTCGCTTCGGCGAGCATCGATACGCCGACGCGCTTGTCGTTCGTCGCCGCGGGCATTGCGGCGCTCGGCGGTCTCGTGCTCGGTGGCTTCCTCGTGGTGCTGGTGGTGCGCGACATGGCGGAGCGGCGGCGCGCCGAGGAGATGTTGCGCCAGTCGCAGAAGATGGAAGCGATCGGTCAGCTCACCGGCGGCATCGCGCACGACTTCAACAATCTGCTGACTGCGATCATCGGCAACCTCGACATGATCCGCACGCGTGTCACGGGGAACGAGCGGCTGCAGCGCATGTCGGACAATGCGCTCGAAGCGGCGCGCAAAGGAGCGAAGCTGGCTTCGCAGCTGCTCGCGTTCTCGCGCAGTCAGCGACTGAATGTCGGGTCGGTGGATCTCGCGCAGTTGCTGAATGGGATGAGCGGGTTGTTGGCGCAGTCGGTCGGTCCGAATGTGCGCGTGGACCTGCGCATCGACGAAGACGCGCGCTATGCGGTGAGCGATGCGAATCAGCTGGAGCTTGCGCTGCTCAATCTCGCGGTGAATGCGCGCGACGCGATGCCGAAGGGCGGCACGCTGACGATCACGGGTCGGGTGGTCGAGGATGCAGAAGGCAAGTTGCCGCACGTCGAGTTGTCGGTCGCGGATACGGGCTCGGGCATGACCGAGGACGTGCGCTCGCGCGCGATCGAGCCGTTCTTTACGACCAAGCCGACTGGCGTGGGGACTGGCCTGGGTTTGTCGCAGGTCTACGGGGTCGTGCGCGAATCCGGCGGCACGATGGCGATCGATAGCGAGCCGGGTCGCGGCACGACGGTACGCTTGCTCTTGCCGGCCGGCACTCCACCCCCGGCGCGAACGGGCGACGCTTCGCAACCGCCGCCGACGGTTCCCGGCGCAAGGCCGCGCGACCAGACGCGCGTGTTGATCGTCGACGACGACCGGTTGGTCCGGCGCCTCATGACGGACGGCCTGCGGAGCCTGCAATACCAGGTCACCGCGGTCGAGAACGGCGAGCAGGCGCTCGCGACGCTGGACGGCGGCGAGCGTTTCGAGCTGCTGCTCGTCGATTTCGCGATGCCCGGCATGAACGGCGCCGAGGTGGCGCGCGCGGCGCAGAACCGCCAGCCGAGCATCAAGGTCCTGATGGTTTCCGGTTATGCCGACAGCGCTGCGGTCGAAGAGGCGCTCGGCAGCGCGCGTCTGCTGCGCAAACCTTTCGACGTCTCCGAGCTCGGTGCGGCGGTGGCCGAGACGCTGGCCGATGTAAGATGACGCATGCCCTACACGACTCAGCAAACGCCCGAGGCCATCGTTCTCGATCCACCTGCCGCGCCTGACGCGGCTGTCATCTGGTTACACGGCCTCGGCGCGGACGGTTCCGACTTCGTGCCGATCGTCGAGGAGCTGCGGTTGCCTCCGGCGATGGCCGTGCGCTTCATATTTCCGCATGCGCGGCCGAGACCGGTGACGATCAACAACGGCTTCGTCATGCGTGCGTGGTACGACATCACCAGCCTCGGCCCGAACCGGGTGGAAGACGAAGCCGGCATCCGCGAATCCGCCGAAGTCGTGCGCGGCTATATAGAAAAGGAGAACGCGCGCGGCATCGCGACTGAGCGGATCGTGATTGCGGGTTTCTCGCAAGGCGGTGCGATAGCGTTCCAGGCGGCGCTGCGCTATCCGCAGCGTCTCGGGGGCGTGATGGCGCTCTCTACTTATCTTCCGCTGCGCGAATCGCTGGCCAAGGAAGCGACGCAAGCCAATAGCGATGTGCCGATCCTGATCTGCCATGGCGTGCGCGACCCGATGGTGCCCGCGGCGCTCGGTGTGGCTGCGCGAGATCTGCTGCAGAGTCTCGGCTACCAGGTGGAATGGAAGACGTACCCGATGGAGCACTCGGTGTGCATGGAAGAAGTGCTGGACATCTCGAAGTGGCTGCAGGCGCGGTTGGAGGCACGAGCATGAATATGAGCATCGGTCCGCTGGTCTCGTTGATCGCCGGCATCCTGATCCTGATCGTGCCGCGGCTGCTGAACTACATCGTCGCCATCTATCTCATCATCATCGGGCTGCTCGGTCTGTTCGGGCCGCTGCGTCTTTGAGCGCGCGCGGCCGCTACGCCGCCGCCTACGCCCGCCTGCCCCGCAACGCGCGCGGCGCGCTGTGGATGCTCGCATCCTCGATCACGTTCACCGTGATGACGATGCTGATCAAATATCTCGGGACCGATTACTCGCCGGCGCTGCAGACGTTCTATCGCCAGCTCGCGGGCCTGATCGTGTTGCTGCCGGTGATCCTGCCGCATCCGCGCCAGGTGTTTCGCACGACGCGACCTGGAATCCTGCTGTTCCGGTCGGGCGCCGGCACGATCGGGATGATCCTCGCGTTCTACGCGTATCAGAAGCTGCCGCTAGCGGATGCGAACGCGTTGTCGTTCACGCGCACGTTGTGGCTCGTGCCGCTCGCGGCGTTCGTGTTGAAGGAGACAGTCGGGCCGCGCCGCGTGTCCGCGACGATCGTCGGTTTTCTCGGCGCGCTGCTGATGCTCCAGCCGGCGACGCAAGGCGAAGCAGGCTGGCCGGCCGCGGCGGCGCTCGCGTCATCGTTGCTGTTCGCGCTCACGGTCACGGGCATGAAGGTGATGACCCGCGATCATTCGACGCTCACCTTGATGGCGTGGTCGGCCGTGCTCGGCTTCGTGCTGGCAGTCCCGCCCGCGCTGTTCGTCTGGCGCTGGCCGACGCTCGGCGACTTCGGATTACTGTGCGCGATGGGCGTGCTCGGCACGATCACGCAAGCGTGCTACATCAACGGCATGGCCGAAGGCGACGCGGCCGCGATGGCGCCGATCGACTACACGCGCCTGGTGTTCGCCGTGATCTTCGGCTACGTGCTATTCCACGACGTTCCGAATGCCATGACGATGCTCGGCGCCGGCATCGTCATGGCTTCCACCATCTACATCACGCTACGCGAAGCACGGCTCGGCAAACCCGAGCCGGCGCCGGAGCGCGTCGACTAGCCCGACTTTCTCGCCAGCCGAATCTTCGGCTCCGCCGCATGCAGCGAGGTCAGCCGCGCGTCATTCACTTCCGCGACCGCATTGTTCAGCGCCTTGTCGAAGCACGCCGAGTACAGGTCGCGCGTTCTCAGCTCGCGACTGTCGTAGCTGTTGCAGACCTTCTGCGACGCATACTTCAGACGCGAATACAGACGTGCGGTATCCACCGACCGCGTCAGGTCCAGGTCGGTGTAGTTGACCGCGATGCTTTCGGCGTCGCGCTCCTTCGCAGCGGCGATGTCGCCGATCAGCGTGGCCGCGGCGATGGCGACCAGTGCTCCGAATACGCGGGCCGGTGCGAGTCGCGATTGATGCATCAACATGACGATTCTCCTCGGGGCATTGACTGCATGACTTGCGATGCGTCCGCTACGACAAGGGTTGCAGCGGACAGCGTGTTTTGAACACAGCTCGCGCGATCTGCTCCGTCGGCTCGTCGCGCCTAGCTTTCGCTTGGACGTTCTCGCAAGAAATGCGTTAGCCGGACACGGCGGACACAAGTCGCACGGAGCGCCGCCGGCGCACATAACGCAAACGTTGCGACGAAGCGTGCCCGCTGCGCGACGAGTCGATGGACGTTGCAGCCCCCCTTGCTTAGAGTGCGGACATGACTCTCATGCAACTCAACAAGAACAGAAATCTGACGTTCTGGTCCCTGCACGCGCTGGGCTGGAGCGCCTATG
>DATEKT010000209.1:0-8455 GCA_035277305.1 Steroidobacteraceae bacterium
TACCCGTACTGGAATGGACAGTTCGCGGAAAGAACGCCGGCGCCGGTTTAGAGAGGAGAGAAGAGGAAGCGCGGAAAAGAGGAAGAATAGACGGGATTAACGGGATTAACGGGATTGAAGAATGGAGGGATGATCTCTTCCCCTCCCTCTTCCGCTTTAATCCCGTTAATCCCGTTAATCCCGTCTAATTCTTTTTCTCTTTCTTCTCCTATCCCCGCAACTGCGCAATCCGCTTCGCGGCCTTGGGGCGCGCGTACATGCGCTCCATGTACGCGACGAGCTGAGGACAGCGATCCAGCAACTTGACTTCGCTCGCCCAGTCGAGCGTGTACGCCAGCACGAAGTCGGCGACGGTGACGCTGTCGCCGACGACGAACGTGCGCCCCTGCATGTGTTTCTCTGCGACGTCAGCCATGCGCCGGAAATCCTCGCTCGCAAGCGGAATGTCCGCGGCGATGCGCTGCGCTTCGGGATAGAGATTGCGATGCTTGGCGATGCGCCACAGCGGCTGCTCCAGCTCCGTCACCGTGAAGAGCAACCACTTGTTCACCTCGGCGCGCCCCTGCGCGTCCGCCGGCAGAAACTTGCCGTACTTCTCCGCGAGGTACAGCACGATTGCGGCCGACTCCGTCAGCACGAAATCGCCGTCGACCAGCACCGGAAGCTTCGCGGCCGGATTGAGCTGCAGAAACTCGGGGCGGCTCGCCTCGCCGGCGAACAGGTTCACGTTGATCGCTTCGAAGTCGACGCCCAGCTCCTGCAGCGTCCAGCGTGCACGGATCGAGCGGGTGAAACTGAACTCATACAACTGCATGACGAACTCCGTTCAATGAAAACCAGGTGCGGAACGCGCGCTCGCCGCTCGGGCGGAAGCATACAGCGCGCGAAGACTTATCGCGGACGGCCCAGCGCAGATCAATGACCCGCGAGAGCATTGCGGCGCCGACCGCTCCGGCGAGATGATGCCGCCGCTCGCTCCAGTCCATACACACGCGACACAGCGCGCGCTTCTGATTGCGGATCGCACGGGCGTCGACACCGAACTCGCCGATCAGGCGCTCCCCTTCCGCGCTGAGCCCGACTGTGTCGCCTTCGAAATCGAACGCCTGCCGCTGCTGCAAGCTCGCGTAGAGGATCACGCCGAGCTCACCCGCGAGATGGTCGTAACACACGCGCGCCTTGCGCAGCGCCGGATCGCTCGGTCCGGTCGCGTGCACACTCGTGCGGTCACGCACCGAAAAACTCATCATGCCTTCGAGCAGCTGCGCGACTTCCTCGTCGGCAATGCGGAAGTAGCGATGCCGCCCGTGCGCCTCCATCGCGACGAAGCGCGCATCGAGGAGCTTGCGCAGATGCGTGCTGCCGGTTTGCTTGGTGATGCCCGCGGCGCCGGCAAGCTCCGTTGCAGTCAGCGCGCGGCCGCCCATGAGCGCCGTCAGCATTTTCGCACGCGCGTAGTCGCCGATCAGGGTCGCGGCGGCCACCATGCTGGTTCCATCTGTCATTGTTCGATGCTCCTCGAACCAATGGGTTGTCGTGAGCCGGTATTGTTGGCGCCAAGCGTCGACTTGTCGACTGCAGGAGTAAACGTGGCCCTGACTTGTTTCATCCGCTACGAGATCGACCCGACCCAGCTCGACGCGTTCCGCGAATACGCGCAGCGCTGGGGCAAGCTGATTCCGCGCGCCGGCGGGCACCTGGTCGGCTATTTCCTGCCGCACGAAGGCACCAACTACGTCGGTTGGGGATTGATCTCCTTCGCCAGCCTGGCGGACTACGAGAAATATCGCGCCAGGCTGCGCGCCGACGCCGAGAGCGTCGAGAACTTCAAGTTCGCGCAGAGCAGGCGCTTCATCCTGCGCGAGGAGCGCACGTTCGTCGCCAACGTCGAGGGCACGTTCGCAATTGCACCGACCGACTGCCCCTGCTGCCACTGAAGGAGAGAGGATTGATCGCGGTCATATTCGAAGGCATTGCGCAGGAAGCGCAGAAGGACGCGTATCTCGACGCCGCCGCGCGATTGCGGCCGCTGCTCGCGGACATCGATGGGTTTCTGTCGATCGAGCGCTTTCAGAGCCTGACGACGCCGGAGAAGATTCTGTCGCTGTCGTTCTGGCGCGATGAGCAGGCGGTGCGGCAGTGGCGCAACCTGGAGCAGCATCGCGAAGTGCAGAGCCTCGGACGGCGCTCGATCTTCGAGGACTACCGGATTCGCGTCGCGGAAGTGCTGCGGGATTACGGGATCAGCGACCGGGCTCAGGCGCCGCAGGACTCGCGGAGTGTGCACAGCTGAGAGAATTCCATTGCGGTCCCGGTATAGTCGACATCAATCCTGACTGCCGGAGACTTGCATGGTCCGCCGATTCGCCTTACTGATGAGCTTTCTGTGCTGTTCGCTGGCCGACGCTGCGCCGGTCGGGGTGGAGAGCGGCATAGACGCGGTGTTTGCCGAGCATGTCAGAGCAGTACAGGCGCGCGATCTTGCGGCGCTGGAGAGAACGATAACTTCGGGCGAGCAACTGACGCTGATTCTGCCGAACGGCGAAATATCCGGGACGCGCCAGGCCTACATCGATTTTCACAGAAAGTTCTTCGCAACGAAGACCTGGACGATCCAGTTCGAGCCGATCGATCGAGCAGTGGGTTCCGACTTTGCTGTGCTGACGACGAAGAGCCTTTACCAGGACAAGGCCGACGGCAGTCGCAGCCGCAGCTGGGTCACCTTCACATTTCACAAGGAAGCAGGACAGTGGCGGCTGATCCACGATCAGAACACACGCTTGCCGCCATCGCGGCAGTAGTCAGCGGTCGCCGATCACTTCCAGGTCCAGGCCACGCCCAGCGGCAAGAATCTCCTCGACCGTCAGCAAGCCCATGCAGGGCATCGCGCCACGCGTGCTGACTTCGCCACGCAAGAGCTTGCGTGCCAGCGCGATCGCCGGCAAGCACGGGACCTGCGGTCCGTGATTGTTACGCGCCAGCAACCACCAGGTTCGCGATGCCGGCCGTGACTGCGTGTCGAGCCCGCTGACCGTAACGTGCATCGCGCTGCACGTCGGCCCGAAACGCTCGATCGCGAGCGCAGCTCGACGCAGGAGCGGCACATGCGGCAGCAGCGACTTCATGATCCCGGCACGCACGAGCCACGATGCCGCCCAGGTGGAGAACATGCTGACTCGCATCGCAACGCCGGCGCGGAACACAACTGTCCTCACGGGCGCATAGCGCTGCGGAAACAGCTCGAGATCCGGCACATCGCAATTACCGAGCCAGCGCGCTCCGACCGGCGGCGGATAGCTGCGTCGCGCAAGATCCTGCCATCCATACGCTGTCCGCCACGCGCTTTCATGCCATTGCACGATTGGCTTGCCAACGTAGCCGAGCACGCCTTCCATCGCAGCGAGCCCCGGCGGTCGTGCGCCCGATGTAATGCCATGGTCGATGCACTCGATCGTCGAGAACTGCGGTCGCAAGTGATCGACGACAGCAGATGACAACGCGGGCACGGAGCTCGCTCCACTGACCACGAGCACGTCGTTGCTCCGCGCCGCATCGTCGAGCGATTGAATGCCGCAGACATAGCCGCGTGCATCTGCAAGATCGATGTAGTGAACTCCCGCCTCGATGCACGCGCGTGGCACCGCGTAGTCCTGGCCTTGAAAGGGTCCGGCGGTGTGCACAAGGACAGTTGCTCCCAGTTTCCGCAGCTCCGTAGCCAGATCGCTGGAGCGAGCGTCGAGCACCACCGACGCACGCTGGGGATCCCGGCCGGCGACGATGACGCGATGATCGCGATCGGCGCCGAGTGCAGTGACGATCAGTCTGCCGAAGTTGCCGTAGCCACCGAGAACGACTGCACAGCTAGCGGCCATGCTCGACCAGCCATCCCTTGTAGTGCACAAGCAGACCGATGCCAGCGATGTGCGCGCGGGCATCGAACCAGTAGCGTCCGTCGACGATCGCTTCGAAAGCGCCGCAGCCAGCGAAAAGCGCTGCAGGCAGAGGCACGAACAGAAACCTCGCGCCGACGAGCGTCCACACGACGCGGTCCGGTTCCGCGGTCAGCGCGAACCTGAGAACGACCGGCCCGAAGCATTCCTCCAGCGCGCCACGCCCGGCACGGATGGCGGACTGCATGCGATGCTCGCCGAAGTGGCGCGTCCAGGTTTCACTGCTTGCAGAATTTTCGCTGCGTTCGCTGCGTTCGATGACGACATGAACCGCGACGTCCGCGTGCGATCGCCGCGGGAGCGAGGCGAACAGTTGAACCAATCGAGCCAGCCAATTGCGGCCGCTCTCGATGCTGCAGCGGCCGCTGAATTCCTTGCGGACGCGCGCGTCGTGAACGCTGCGCATCAGCGGCGGCAGGCGATCGAAGGAAGAACCGAGGACTTGAGCGTGAACGCTCGCTGCGACCATGCCCCTATTTTATAGAGCTTGCTCGCGTTTCACCTGACTGCGGCGCCACGCTGCCGGCGGCGTGCCGAACTCGCGCCGGAAGGCGCGGATGAAGGCCGTGTCGGTTTGATAACCCACGCCCTCGGCGATGTGAGCGAGAGGTGTATTGCTATGACGCAGGAGGTTGGCCGCGAGCATCATGCGCCACTGCGTGAGGTACTGCATCGGCGAGGTGCCGACCAGCTGCTGGAAGCGTTCCGCCAGCACGGAGCGCGAAGTGCCGGCCGCGCGCGCCAGATCTTCGAGCGTCCACGCCTGCGCCGGATGCTTGTGGAGCGCAGCGAGTGCCGCGCCGACGATGCGATCGTTCACGCCCGCCAGCCAGCCGGTGCGATCGTCCCGTTGCTCGTGCATGTACAGACGCAGCGTCTCGATGAACAGCACTTCTGCGAGCTTGGCCAACACGCCCGCGCCGCCCGCCCGCGGCGAGCGGGCTTCTGCGAGCGCGTAGCGTACTGAGCTCTCGAGCCACGCGCCGGCATTCGAGCCGCGCACGTTGACACGCACGATCGGCGGCAATCCCGCGAGCAGCATCTTCGCGAGCCGCGCTTCGCACGCGAGGTAACCGCAGAGCAGGCGCGTCGTCGCGCCCTTGCCGCCGAAGGTCAGAAGTCGCGGTCGGCGCGCCAGCACTTCGTTGAGTCGTGAGCCCTTCGCGGGCGTCAGTCCCGGCTTCGAGCTCATGAGATGCGCATCGCCCTGCGGGAACAGCACCGCGTCGCCGGCGATCAGCTTGATCGGCTCCTGACCCTCGATCTCCGTGTAGCACTCGCCCTCGGTGATCAGGTGAAAGATCACGACCCGCTCGGCGCCGGGCTCCAGCAACGGCGCGACCGAGTCGGCGCGCTGCGAGAGATAGCACCAGGGCGCGGTGAACTTCGCATTGATGAAGATGGCACCGATCAGGTGCACCACTTTCAGCGTCTGCGATAACGCGTCCATCAGCTGTCCGCGACTTCGATCTGCAGCCCGACCGGCGTCTCTTCCTGGACGGCGCAGGGCACGGGCGAGCAACGATGACTTTCTTCGACCAGCGCTCGCAGCTTCTCGGCGGGGACTCCGTGAGCGGCGATCGTCACGTGCAGCTCCACGTCGCGCGGTCCGGCACTGATGTGAGTGCCATCGGATTCGGTCATGCCGAGCATGCCGCGCGTATCGGAGCGGCTGCTGGCGCGCAGCTCCAGTTTCGTGAGCTCGATGCCCGCAGCGGCCGCGCCCATCGCGATCCGCGTCGCCGTACAGGCGGCCAGGCCCGCGCGCAACAGCCAGCCCGGCGTTACCTGGTCGCCGGTACCGCCCAGCTCGTTGGGCATGTCGGTCGTGAGCTCGATGCCGTTGGCGTGGCTGGTGACGATGCGCGTGCTGCCGCGCCAGCTCGCGATGGCTGGCGCGTCGTCGTGCACGCCCATATCAGGGCGCCTGCGCAGGACGGCTGCCACGCGTTGCATGGCGTCCGCGACATATTGAGCCGACATGAAATCGTTCTCCCCGGATCGTCCGGCTCCGATTCTGGGCGTGTCGGAGCCGCAAGCCTAGTAGGGGGCCGGCAGGGGCGGATGCTCGGACAGCAATCCCGGACGGCCGGCCAACGCCGGGAATCGCAGATCGGGCCGCGGAGGTGGACTCCGCGACCCGATCAGAGGCCTTGCGAGACCTCATCGAAGCTGTGGGCTCGGGGTCAGCCGGCTGGCAGGCGCTGTTTCTCGCACGTCACGCCGGGATTCCAGTCGGTGAGCGCACCGAGACGGTTGTCCTCGAATGCCCAGACGTGAATCTCGAAGAAGCCGCCTTCGATGCCGAAACGGTTCGGCGTGTCCACGAAGTTCAGCAGGTGTCCGAGCAGGGCCGGACGCGGCGAGGGCAGGCCGGGCTGCGCGGGATTGGCAGCGTCCCAGGCTTCCTTGGGCACGATGTACTCGACGCCGACGATGCGCAGCTTGCCGTTCGCCTGCGGCTCATAGATCAGCGCCTCGGGCTTGTCCACGTTCACGACGGCGTCGACGTTTTCCGCATTGATCAGGTGCACGCCCATCGCACCGAATTCAGGGCCCGTCACGCACGGCGTCTTGAGAATCGCGCCGTACTTGGCCAGCTCCGATTTCGGCAGGCTCAGCACGGCCTGGCGCACGCGCTCGACGATCGGCTGAAAGTTGCTGGAGTAATGGCTGTCGGTGCCGGCCTGCTCGGTCGCAGCCGCAACCAGCGGCAGCGCACACGAAATCGCGGCGGCCAGCACGGTCAGCACGGGCTTGTTGAGATTCACCTTCATATCGATTCCTTCTCGGTTATGGGGACAGCGTTACGCTCTCACGCGTGCTGCCCCGATACTTGCAGGGCCTGTGAAGAAATCATGCAGAAAGCTGGCTATCCTTGCGGCGATGATCTACAGATTCGGTCGGTTCGAGCTCGATCTCGCGGCAGCGGAGCTGCGCGAGGCGGGCGACGTGGTGCACGTCGAACCGCAGGTCTTCGCGCTGATTTCGCTGCTGGTCGAGAACAGCGAACGCATGGTTTCGCGGGACGAGATCACCGAGAAAGTGTGGGACAGCCGGATCGTTTCGGACGCCGCCATCGCCAGCCGGGTGAGGTCGGCGCGCCAGGCGCTCGGCGACGACGGGAAGACGCAACGACTCATCAAGACCCTGCACGGCCAGGGCTATCGTTTTGTGGGCCAGGCGCGCGCCGAGCGGGGGACTCGCTCGGTCACAGCTGCTGCAACCAAAGGCGAAGGCCTGCGCGAGATGGTCAGTCGTGCAGAGCGCCTGCTGCGTCCATCCCTGGCGGTCCTGCCCTTCCGCTTCAGCGGCAGCAACGAAAGATATGCCCCGCTGGCCAGCGCATTGCCCGACGAGCTGATCACGGACCTCGCGCGATTGCGCTGGCTGCTCGTGACCGCACGCGGGTCTTCGTTCCGCCTGCGTGCGACGGAAGCCGATTTCGGCGAGATCGGGCGCCTGCTCAACGTGCGCTATTGTCTGTGGGGCACGCTCGAGACGTCGGCCGAGCGGCTCGTCGTCATGGTCAATCTCGTCGACACCGAGAACAGCGCCGTCGTCTGGGCCGAGCGCTTCGCCGGCCGCGTTGATGACGTGCATGCAATGCGCGAGCAGATCCGCTCGCAGGTGCTGATGGCGCTGGAGATCCGCATTCCCTTGCACGAAGCCGGCCTCGCGCGGCTCTCCGCAGTCGAAAATCTCGACGCCTGGTCCGCCTATCACCTGGGCCTGCAGCATCTGTATCGCTTCAATCGTCGCGACAACGATGCTGCCGCCGGCTTGTTCCAGCGCGCCATGACGCTGGAGCCGACGTTCGCACGCGCGCACGCCGCAGCGTCTTTCGTGCATTTCCAGAGCGCGTTCATGCACTACACGAACGATCTCGCCGGCGCGGTCGGTCAGGCCAGGCGGTGCGCTGAGCGCGGGCTCGAGCTCGATCCGCTGGATCCGTTCGTCAACTTCACGATGGGCCGTACGTACTGGCTGGAGGGCGATCTCGAAACCAGCCTCGGCTGGCTCGAGCGCGCGACCGATATCAGCCCGCACTATGCACAAGGGATCTACGCGCGCGCCTGGACCGAAGCGCTGGCGGGACAGGCCGGCGATGGCCGGGAGCACGTCGATCTGGCGATGCGTCTCAGCCCGCTCGATCCCTTGCACTACGCGATGCTCGCTACGCGCGCGTTCACTCATATGGTGTTGAACGAAGATGCCGACGCCGCGCATTGGGCCGAGCGCGGCGCCCGCTCGCCCGGTGCGCATGTCCTGATTGCGATGATTGCAGCCGCGGCGCAGGAGCTCGCCGGCGACGCGTCGCGAGCGGCCTTCTGGTCGGCGAACGTGCGCGAGCGCAACGCCGCGCTCAGCCGCGAGGATTTTTTCCGCGCTTTTCCGATGCGCTCCCACGCCATGCGCGGCCGGATCGACCAGGCGCTGACCCGGCTCGGGTTCCGCTGACCCGGACGCTCGGTCAGACCTTGGCGACGTGCAGGCAGGACGCA
>DATEKT010000210.1:0-11488 GCA_035277305.1 Steroidobacteraceae bacterium
GGGGCAGGAGATCAAGACGCGACCGTTCCAGCTCGTCACGGGACGGGTGTGGAAGGGCACGGCATTCGGCGGCGCGCGCGGTCGCACCGACGTGCCGAAGATCGTGGACTGGTACATGCAGGGCAAGATCAACATCGACGATCTGATCACGCACCAGATGCCGCTCAACGACATCAACAAGGCTTTCGACCTGATGCACGCCGGCGAATCGATTCGCAGCGTCGTGGTCTACTGAGTCGCTTGCATCACGGTATTCCCCGCTGGCTGCTGCTGGTGGCGGCCATGGCCGCCGTCGGCCCCGTTTCGATCGACATGTACCTGCCGGGCTTCCCGGCGATCGAGCGCGAGTTCGCCGCGCGCGGCGTCGAGACCACGATGGCCGCGTACCTGGTCGGGCTCGCAATCAGTCAGCTGTTCTACGGACCGATCAGCGATCGCTTCGGCCGCAAGCCGCCGCTGTACTTCGGGTTCGCGCTGTATGCGCTGGGCGCGACAGGCTGCGCGCTCGCGACGAGTCTCCCGTCGCTCACGCTCATGCGCGTCGTGCAGGCGCTCGGCGGCTCGGCCGGTTTCGTGATTGGACGTGCGATCGTGCGCGATCGCTGCGAGCCGCACGAAGCAGCGCGCGCGTTCTCGCTCCTGATGATGATCGTCGCGCTCGGCCCGGTGCTCGCGCCGGCCGCGGGCGGTCTCGTCGTGACTCATCTCGGCTGGCGAGCGACGTTCGTGTTCCAGGCCGCACTCGGCGTCGCGTTGCTCGCGGCAACGCACTTCGCGCTGCGCGAGTCGCGGCCCGAGTCGTCGATAGTGCCGTTGAACATCGGAAGCGTGCTGCGAACGTATCTGCGCCTCGGCGCGGATCGCACACTCATCGGCTATTCGCTCGTCGGCGGCTTCGGCATGGGCGCGCTGTTCACGTACGTGACGGGTGCGCCGACGGTGCTGACGAATCGCTACGACCTGTCGGCGCAGCAGTTCGGACTGTTGATCGGCCTGAACGGCTTCGCATTCATGACAGCGAGCAGGCTCAACATGATTGCACTGCGCACGATCGGGCCGCGCGAAGTGCTGGCGCGCTACGTGTGGCTGCCGCTGCTGTTGGGCGGCGCACTGTTCCTCATCACGTGGCTCTGGCATGTGCCGCTGTGGATGATCGTCGCGCTGCAGCTCACGTTCTTCGTCACGGTTGGGCGGGTCACGCCGAATGTTGCAGCACTCGCGATGGCGCCGCACGGCAAAGAGGCTGGCGCGGCGTCGGCATTGATGGGAGCGCTGCAATCAGCGCTCGCGATGTTGAGCGGCTTCGCCGTCGCGACATTCAACGACGGCACGGTGAGCACGCTCGCTGCAATCATGACTGTCGGCGGCGCGCTGACGTGGGTCAGCTATCTGTGGGCCCGCGGCGCCTCAGAGCCAACTCGGCTTGCGACGTAGCGGTTTCAGATAAAACGAGATCAGGCGGTCCGCAGTGATCATCGAGCTGCGAAATTCCTTCTCGCGTTGCGGGCTGATCCCGTTCGGGCATTGCTCGGTGTTGTAGTTGGCCGTCAGCGTGAACTCGTAGTTGCCGAAGCCGAGCGAGCCTGTGCATTCCGTGCCGATGGCCGGCGGCTGGCACACGCATGACATCTGACCAGCGTCGGCCGTCAGCTTGTCGAGCTTCATGCCGGTGCTCGCGCGTGCCGGGATCTCATGATCGTGTGCGTAGAACCGGTAGGCGACTTCGATGTGGATGTCGCCTTCCGTGGGTGCACCGCCGGTCGTCAGGTTGTGCATGAACTGCGCATCGCGCAGGAGCGAAGGATCGAGTTGCGCGTCGGGATCGGTCGAGTGCAGCACGCCGTGCTCGCGCCACATGATGCCGTACTTGTCGGGGAACACACCGGCGAGCTCGAGCAGGATGTCGATCTCTTCGCCCGGCGGCGCCTGATAGCTCGGTTCGCGCGAGCCGATCCAGAAGCCGGCGATCGCCAGCGCAACCAGCGTTGCAGCAGCGAGGGTGAGCAGGCGTCTTTTCCGGGGGCGGGGTTCCCCGCGAAATCGCTCCTCGGACATTGCAAGCATAGCGAACGGCGGCGCGATTTCGTGAGGTGCCCTCTAAGTCCAGCCTTCCAGCTTCGCTTCCATCGTGATCTGCGCGTTCAGCACGCGAGAAACCGGACAGCCCTTCTTGGCGTTCTCGGCCGCAGTCTGGAAATCCGGGGGCGAGGCGCCCGGCACCTTGGCGCGCACCTTCAGATGCACGGCCGTGATCGTGAAGCCAGCGTCGGTCTTGTCGAGCGTCACGACAGCTTCGGTCTGAATGCTCTCAGCCTTCTTGCCCACCGTGTCGAGCTGCGCGGACAGCGCCATCGTGAAGCAGCCCGCGTGCGCGGCGGCGATCAGCTCTTCGGGGTTCGTGCCCTTGCCTTCCTCGAAGCGCGTGCTGAACGAATACTGCGTGTTCTCGAGCACGCCGCTCTGCGTCGAGATCGTGCCGCGCCCGTCTTTCAGGCCCCCGTTCCAGACGGCCGATGCGCTGCGTTTCATGCTGTAGCTCCTGGTTGAGAGACGTCGATGATTTCGATTTCGTGCGAGATCTGCGCGGTCTTGGCGAGCATCGCGGTGGCCGAGCAGTACTTCTCCGCGGACAGGTTCACCGCGCGCTCGACCTTCTTCGGATCCAGGCCGCGGCCGCTGATGCGGTATTTCATCGCGATGCGCGTGAACACCTTCGGCTCGGTCGCGGCGCGCTCCGCATCCATGTCGACGACGCAGTCGGTGACGGGCTCACGGCTGCGCTTGAGGATCATCACGACGTCGAACGCCGTGCAGCCTCCGAGCCCGAGCAGCAACATTTCCATCGGCCGCACGCCCAGGTTGCGGCCGCCAGCATCGGGTGCGCCGTCCATCACGACAGCGTGTCCCGAGCCGGACTCGCCCAGGAACATCACGTCCTGCACCCATCGAACCGTGGCTTTCATACGCCGCCGTAGCAGAGATACTTGATCTCGAGGTACTCCTCGAGGCCGTACTTCGAGCCCTCGCGGCCGATGCCGCTTTCCTTGACGCCGCCGAACGGCGCCGTCTCGGTCGAGATGATGCCTTCGTTGATGCCGACGATGCCGCTCTCCAGCGCCTCGGCCACGCGCCACACGCGGCCGACGTCGCGGCTGTAGAAATAGCTCGCGAGACCGAACTCGGTGGCGTTCGCGAGGCGGATCACTTCCTGCTCGGTGTCGAATTTCATCAGCGGCGCGACCGGGCCGAACGTTTCCTCGTGCATCGCGAGCATGTCCTCGCGAACGCCGGTCAGCACGGTCGGCGTATAGAAGTATCCCGCGCCGTCGCCGCGCTTGCCGCCGGTCAGGATCTTCGCGCCCTTCGCGAGCGCATCGCGCACGTGCTCTTCGACCTTGGCGACCGCTTTCTCTTCGATCAGCGGGCCGATCTTCGTGTCCTTGTCGAGACCGTTGCCGACCGTGAGGGCGGCCGCGACTTCCGCGAGCCGCTGGGCGAAGCGATCATAGATGCCGGACTGCACGAAGATGCGGTTGGCGCACACGCAGGTCTGACCGGCGTTGCGATATTTCGATGCGATTGCACCGGCGACCGCGGGCTCGAGGTCCGCGTCGTCGAACACGATGAACGGCGCGTTGCCGCCGAGCTCCATCGCCGTCTTCTTCACCGTGCTCGCGCATTGTGCCATCAGCAGCTTGCCGACCGCGGTCGAGCCCGTGAAGCTGAGCTTGCGGACGATCGGATTGCCGGTGAGCTCGGCGCCGATCGGCTTCGAGTCGCCGGTCACGACCGAGAGCACGCCCGCGGGTACGCCTGCGCGCTCGGCGAGCACGCACATGGCGAGCGCCGAATACGGCGTCAGCTCCGAAGGTTTGACCACCATCGTGCAGCCCGCGGCCAGCGCCGGTCCGACCTTGCGCGTGATCATCGCGGTCGGGAAATTCCACGGCGTGATCGCGGCGGTCACCCCGATCGGCTGCTTCAGCACGACGATGCGTTTGTCGCGGCCGTGCGCGGGAATGACGTCGCCGTACGCGCGCTTGCCTTCCTCGGCGAACCACTCGATGAACGAGGCCGCGTACGCGATCTCGCCGCGGCTTTCGAGCAGCGGCTTGCCCTGCTCGACGGTCATCAGCACCGCGAGGTCTTCCTGGTTCGCCATCATCAGGTCGAACCACTTGCGCAGGATCTGCGCGCGCTCCTTCGCGGTGCGCGCGCGCCAGTCAGGCAGCGCTTTGTCAGCCGCCTCGATCGCGCGACGCGTTTCCGCCGCGCCCATGTTGGG
This sequence comes from Steroidobacteraceae bacterium, assembly GCA_035277305.1. Lineage (GTDB taxonomy): Bacteria > Pseudomonadota > Gammaproteobacteria > Steroidobacterales > Steroidobacteraceae > Steroidobacter. Next base: position 4,286 of record DATEKT010000210.1, read on the forward strand.
CACCGTGCCGAGCAGCTGCCCGGTCGCGGGATTGAAGACCTTCTTCACTTGCCCGCCGGCGGCGCTTTCCCAGCGGCCGGCGACGAACGCCTGCTCGCGAAACAGCGACATGTCGCGCAACGAGATCGAAGCCTGGGGTACGGCAGCCATGAGCACTCACTCCGAAGACATCAGTCGTCTTGCAAATCCTGACCCGGAAACAGCGTCTCGCTGAAGCCGAAGTTCCGCAGGTCGCGGATGCGCATCGGGTACAGGACACCGTTCAGATGATCGACCTCGTGCTGCACGACACGCGCGTGAAAGGCGCTCACCGTGCGGTCGATCGCCTTGCCGAACTGGTCGAAACCGCGGTAGCGCAGATGCGTGTAGCGCGGCACCAGCCCCCGCATGCCGGGCACCGACAGGCAACCCTCCCAGCCTTCCTCCATCTCCTGCGTCACCGCCTCGAGCTGCGGGTTGATGAGCACGGTGTACGGCACTTCCTCGGCCTGCGGATAGCGGGGGTTGCGCTTGACCCCGAAAATGACCACCTGCTGCGAGACGCCGATCTGCGGCGCCGCCAGGCCCGCGCCGTTCTCCGCCTCCATGGTGTCCTGCATGTCGTCGAGCAGCGCGGCCAGCTCGACCGTATCGAACCGCTGCACGGGCCGGGCGACCTGCAACAGCAGCGGATCACCCATTTTCAGGACTGGACGGATCATCGCGGTAACGGATCTGGAGGGGATAAGGTTTGAGGTCACTATACTATTGGGGTTCCGGGAGAATTCGAAACCCCACGCCCCACTCATGTCCTTGCACGTCCTGGTCCTCGCCGCCGGCGCATCCACCCGCCTGGGGCAGCCGAAACAGCTGGTGAAGCTGGGCGGCCGGCCGGCGTTGCACATCGTCGTGTCCAATGCGGTTGCATTGGCCGGCAACGCAGTCACGGTCGTGGTCGGCGCCCATGCGCGCGAGATGACGCACCTGCTGGCGCATTCGCCGGCGTCGGTCATCGTGAACCGCTCCTGGGAAGAAGGCATGGGCGCGTCGCTGCGCTTCGGCGTCGCCTCGCTCCCGCCGGGCTGCGATGCCGTATTGGTCCTGCTCGGCGACCAGGTCGGCGTGAATGCCGACGATCTCAAGCGCCTGGCCGCCGCGTGGAAAGGCGAGGAGAGCCTGATCGCTGCGAGCGTGTACGAGCTGCGCGTCGGCGTGCCGGCGATCTTCCCGCGACTGTGCTTCTCCGAGCTGGCCGAGTTACGCGGCGATCACGGTGCGCGCTCGGTACTCGAGCGCAACAGCTACCGTCTGGTCCGCGTGCCCATGTCGAACGCCGCGATCGATCTCGACACGCCCGAGGATCTCGCCGCGCTCACCGAACGCTTCAAAGTGCCGCCACAGGAATGATCGGATGCGTATCGCGTTGCTCTTCTTGGTCGTCGCCATCGTGCTCGTGATCATCTGGATGCGGGCGAAGCGCAAGCGCGGAGAATAAGTAAGGGGGATCCCATGCTCACGGCTCGCTGGCTGAGTCAGTGGCTCGCGGTGTTCGCGCTGTTCTCGTGGCATGCCGTGCACGCGCAGCCGACGAGCGAGCAGTACGCGCTCGATCGCCTCGTTCCCGCGTCTTCGTTTCACGGCGTGCACGGGCTCGCGTTCGATTCGCAGAACCGGCTCTACGCCGGCAGTGTCGTCGGCCACAGCATCTACGCCGTCGACACGACGAACGGCAAGGCGAGCAGTTTCGTCGGCGCGCCCGAGGGCATGGCCGACGACCTCGTCTTCCTCGCCGACGGCACAGTGGTGTGGACTTCGATTCAGCACGGCGTGGTGCGCGCGCGCACAGGCGACGGCCCGGTGCGCAAGATCGCCGATCTCGTGAGCGTCAATTCGATCAACGTGCGCAAGGACGGCCGCTTGTTCGCGGCGCAGGTCTTCGGCGGCGACGCGCTGTGGGAGATCGATCCGGCAGGCGTGAAGCCGCCGCGCCTGATCCTCAAGGACCTCGGTGGCTTCAACGGTTTCGACATCGGCCCGGACGGCATGTTGTACGGCCCGCTGTGGTTCAAGCACCAGGTCGTGCGCATCGATCCGGACAGCGGCGCGCTCAAGGTCATTGCGGACGGCATCGAGACGCCCGCAGCGGCGAACTTCGACTCGAAGTGGAATCTTTACGTGCTCGACACGGCGCGGGGCGAAGTCGTGCGCGTCGACATTCGCAGCGGCCAGAAACAGGTGCTGGCAAAGCTCTCGACATCGCTCGACAACCTCGCGATCGACTCGCACGACCGTATGTTCGTCTCGAACATGGCGGACAACGGCATCCAGCAAGTCGACGTGCGTACGGGCGCGGTGCGCCAGGTGGTCAAGGGCGCGCTCGCAATTCCGCTCGGTATCGCATCGATCAGCGACGGCGCGCGTGACACGCTCTATGTTGCCGACGTGTTCGCGTTACGCACTGTCGATAGCCAGGGCAAGGTGACCGACATCGCGCGCGCACACGCGGCCGGGACACCGATCGGCTATCCCGTCGCGATCACGGCAAACCAGCGCCACGTCATCGTCACCAACAACGAAGGTCCGGTGCAGCGCTACGACCGCGGCACGATGCGCCTCATGCAGAGTTGGAGCGACACGCACGCGGGTAACGCCATCGAGCTGCCCTCGGGCGCCCTGATCGTCGCCGAGACGACGCAAGGCAAGCTCAGCAGGATCTCAGGCGAGCAGCGCTCGCAGATTCTCGGCGATCTCGTCGCGCCGCTCGGCCTCGCGCTCGCCGGCGACGACGCCGTGTACCTGAGTGAGATGTTCGCCGGACAAGTGTCGTGGGTCGACGTGAACAGCGGCGAGCGACGCGTGATCGCCAAAGGTCTCGATCGACCGCAGGGCATCGCCACCGACGGAGCTGCTGTCTATGTCGTCGAAGCGGGTAAGGGACAGCTCCTGCGAGTCGACGCGCGCAGTGGCGCGGTCGAAGTCATCGCTCGCGGCCTGCCGGTTGGCCTGCCCCAGGTGCCGATCACGCTGGCCGGCGTCGCAGTCGGTGCAGGCGGAACGCTCTACGTCACGTCGGATATCGAGAACTCGATCTGGCGGCTCAGGAAGAAGTGAACCGGGCGCCACGCTCGGCCGTTGCTTCTGCATGAGCGATTTCTACAGTCAGTTTTTGGTGGGCGGACTCGTACTGATCGCGCTGGCGCTGGTCCTGACGTTCGTCGTTTTTCGCAAGCGCTGGTTCGAGCGCGGCTATCGCAAGGGCGAAGCGAAGGATCCCCAGAAGGTCAAGCGCGAGAATCCACCGGATGAGTGGAGCCGCGGTCGTTGACGAGTCCTCAGCCCGGCGTAACGCCTGCGGCAGCGAGCGCGTCGAGCAGTAGCGAGGCCGTGTACGGTTTGACCAGCACTGTCACGCGCTGATTCCCGGCAAACGTCTCGCGCAGCTCGCGCCCGCTGCGGCCGCTTGCGATCACGATCGGCAGATCGGGGCGCAGCGCGTGGATTTCTCTGGCGAGCTGATCGCCCGGCCGATCCGGCAGGCCGATATCGACCAGCGCCGCCTGCACGTCGGGCGAGCCCTGCAACGCCTGCAGCGCATCCGCGGCTGTGCCGGCCTGGAGCACGCGAAAGCCTGCATCTTCGAGCACGTCCACCGCGAACATGCGTACCAGGAGCTCGTCTTCGACCACCAGAATCGCGGCGGTCGGTGCCTCGTTGGGGCTCATTTTCGGTCAGCCAGCGGCCGGATGCTTGAGTGCAGGCGAGTGTACTGCGGACGAGGAACCTTCGCTCGCGCGGCGCATTCAGGCCGTTACGCCGAAGGCTGAGCGAGGAATCGGGCGTTGGGGGAAGGAGCGATGACAGCGGACAGGGCGGGCGGCGAGCAAGGCCTGCGCATCCTGATAGTCGAGGACGAATCGCTGGTAAGCCTGTTTCTGCAGGGTGTGCTGCAGGAACTCGGCCACCGCGTTTCGGGTGTCGCGCCTTCCCTGCGCACCGCGCTGGCCATCGCGGCCGGCACACCCAGCGACCTCGCGATCGTCGACATCGGCCTGGCCGGCGATGGCGGCGACGGTATCGATGCCGCGATCGCCCTGCGAAATCGCTACGGCATTCCTGCCCTCTTGATGAGCGGCGCCTCCTTCGACGACGTCGGGCCGCGCTTGTACGATGCGCAGCCCGTCGGCTTCCTGAGCAAACCTTATACGGAGACCGACGTCGCGACGGCGCTGCAGAGCGCGCTCGAGCGGATGACGGCGGCGTGAGCGAACACGCCGTCGCGCGTGTTTCTACAGTTGCTTCGACCGCGGCGCCGCCGCCATCGGCACGCCACCCGGGCCACCAGCGAACGAGCGCCACGGCGTCGAGCGTTGCATCGCCACTCCCGGCTTGCTCCAGTCGCACACACCGCCGGCGAACACTTTGCCCAGCCGCGCCCACTGTGCATCGCTGAACGAGGTCGGGTAGTCGCTGCGCTTCAGCGGTTTCAGCTGGCACTTCAGCACGTCTTCAGAGAGCGGACCGCCGGCGACCTGGCGCGGCGAGGAGAAGTAGCGCAGCACCGGATCCGCGTCGCACCTGGCCCAGTCGGTCACCTTCGTCGTGTAGTCGTTGCCGATGTAGCAGAAGTCGAAGGCTTCGGCTGGCTTGTGCTGCAAGACTTTCTGCTCTAGCGGTGTATCGCTGGTATCGGCCTTGATCGCGGCGACCCACTTATCGATCGTCACCAGCGAATCGACCATCAGTTGCGGCGGCGGCAGCAGGCCCGGGCCGTAACGCCAGATCACCTGGTTGCCGTGACCGCCATTGACCCGGTCGAGCCGGTCGCGAACCGCGAACGCGCGCCAGTTCATGTGGATGTTGGAGTTGTCGTTGCCGCGCCAGTCGATCATCGGCACCTTCGCCCACTGCTTCGCGTCGCTGACGATGCCGACCTGGTACGCGATACGCAGCGCTTCCGGGTCGGCGACCATGCGCTGCGCCGTCATTTTCATGTCGTTGTCGCTGCCGCCGATCTTCTCGTTGAGCGCAACGAATTCCTCGGCATCGATCTGCCCGGCCTGCAGCGCCTTCAGTCCGTACTGAACGCCGGCGTTGTCGTTGGTCCGGTTGGCGACGCGCGGATGCGCGGACTCTGCGCCCCAGACAGCCATCGCGTATTCGGGAATCGTGCAGCGCACGCCGCCGGGATTGTTCGCGGCGTCGTATACCTGACTGTCGGGCAGCAGACAATTGTTCATCGGCTTTTTGGTGCGCGGGTTCGTGTAGACGCCCGGCTCGTTCGAGCTGCCGAACGACATCGCCCACGCGGGACACGCCTTGTCGTCCAGGTGGCCCGCGATCGCTGCTTTCTTCGCTGCGATCTGCGGCGGCGTCATCTGCTTCGTCAGCGCCGCGAATTCCGGCGACGCGAAGTAATTGCCGAGCAGCACGCAGTCGCTGACCTCGATGCCCGTCGAGTACGCGTCCGGATACGTGCACGCCGGCTGGATGCCGTCGAGCAGACCCGGGTACATCGATGCGAGCTGCAGCTGCATGATCGAACCGCCGGAGCAGCCGACGCCGAGCGTGTACTTGATCTCGCCGTAGCGCTCGATGATGTGTTCCTTGCCCATCATCACCGTCTCCGCCGCGACGACGTGATTCGAGTTGAGCTGCTGGTCGGTGTGCGCGCTCTGCGCGACGAGATAGCCGCGCGCGAGCGCGTAGTCGGCCTGTTGCCAGGCGGTGTTCGGCGCAAGCTGCCGGTACGGTGTGCCGCTGCCGCCGCCGAATGACCAAAGCAGCTTGCGATTCCATCCCGTGAGCCCGGATTCGCCGCTGCCGGCCGGATCGAACAGCACCGCGAGATCGTAGATCGCGCGATTCATCACGCCGCGCTCGACGCGCACGATGTACTGCACTTTCACGCCCTGATCGTTCGTGGTCTCCGCGAGATCGGCCGGCGCCGCTGCGTTCGGGTCGTACGGCTTGAAGCACGGCGGGCCGTTGCTGCGCATGGAGCACTGCTCGGTCGTGCGATAGAACAGACGATCTTCGCTTGCGACGTTGCATTGAGCGTCGGTCGCAGCGGTGCTCAGCCCGCTCGCGCCCGGTTCCGCGCAGACCCACGGATGCAGCTGCGCTCCGGAGAAGATGGGTCCGCCGATCGGATGATTCGTGATCGTCAGGCGCGCGCCGCTGCCGCCGAGGCGAGCTGTCACGATGTTCGCTCCGTCTTTGAGGCCGGTAACGAGCCCGACAACACGCGAGTCGGCACGCTGCTTGAACGAGCTGCTCACGTCGCGTCCCTCGACATCGACCCGCAGTCCTTCCGGCGCCGCGCTCTTCGGCAACACGACTTCGATCAGGGCATCGCCGCCGCTGACGAGGTCGGCGCGGTTCGACAGCACTCTGATCTCGAGACCCGTCGCCGTGCCGGCTCCGGGACTGCCGGCGCACGCGGCCAGCACTCCCGCCATACAGATCAGGACTCCCCATCGAGCGAGCTGCATGAGCCGTCCCCCGTCGTTGTTTTCACTGCGACTACTCTAGCGATTCCAGCGCAAAGATTTGTGGTCCGCGGGGTTTACCTGTACAGTGCCGCCCGCTTACAAGCTGCCGTCCGGTCAGCTCGTTCACTTCTCGCGGTTTTCCCACCTCGAAACTCAATCTCCGCCTCGACTGGACCTGCGACGAAACGTCGCACGCGGGCTGGTAGAGGACTTGACTGCAATGTCATTTGAATCGCTCGGGCTCATGCCCGAACTTACGCGTGCGCTCGCGGAGCGCGGCTATTCCGAACCCACGCCCGTGCAGGCGCGCGTGATCCCTGAAATTCTCGCGGGCCGGGACCTCCTGGCGGGCGCCCAGACGGGCACCGGCAAGACGGCCGGCTTCACGCTGCCGATCCTGCAACTGCTGAACGGCAACGCTCATCCGCCCAAGGCGCCGCGCGCACTGGTGCTCGTGCCGACGCGCGAGCTCGCTGCCCAGGTCAACGAAAGCGTGCGTGCTTACGGCAAACACCTGCGGCTGCGCACGCAGGTCATCTTCGGCGGCGTCGGCATCAACCCGCAGATCGAGGGTCTGCGCCGGGGCACCGATATCCTCGTCGCAACGCCGGGTCGACTGCTCGATCACGCCCAGCAGGGCACGGTCGATCTGTCGCGCGTGCAGATCCTCGTGCTCGATGAAGCAGACCGCATGCTCGACATGGGCTTCATCGCCGACATCCGCCGCGTCATC
>DATEKT010000211.1:0-8379 GCA_035277305.1 Steroidobacteraceae bacterium
CGCGCGCCCAGCGGATGAAGTCGGCGACGATCAGGAAGTAGCCCGCGAAGCCCATCTGGCAGATCACGCCGAGCTCGATCGCGAGCCGCTCCTCGTACTCGGGCCGCTCGATGACGCGTCCCTGCACGACGGTCCTGCTCAACTGCGTGAGGCGTTCGCCCAGGCCGATCCGCGCCTGCTCGCGCAGATAGTCCTCGGTGCTGAGGTCGCCGGGCACGGGATACGCCGGCAGCACGGACTTGCCGAGCTTCAGCTCGAGATTGCAGCGGCGCGCGATCTCGAACGAGTTCGCGACGGCCTCGGGCACGTCCTCGAACAGCTTGGCCATCTGCCGCGGTGTCTTGAGGTACTGCTCCGTGCTGTACCGCCGCCGGCGCTTCGCGTCGCCGAGCAGCGCGCCGTCGTGAATACATACACGCGCTTCGTGGGATTCATAGTCGTCCGCGCGGATGAAGCGCACGTCGTTGGTCGCGACGACCGGCACGCCATACTCCGCGGCCAGATCGAGCGCGCCATGAATGTAGCGCTCCTCGCCCTCGCGCTGCGTTCGCTGCAGCTCGATGTAATAGCGATCGCCGAACAGCGCGAGCCAGCTCTCGAGCGACTTGCGCGCGTCGGCGTCGCGGGCATTCAACAGTGCGCGGCCGAGATCGCCTTCGCGCGCGCCGGAGAGTGCGATCAGTCCGACGAGGCTGCCGGCGTCGAGCCACGAGCGATCGATCGTCGGCACGCCGCGCTGCTGGCCTTCGAGATACGAGCGGCTCACGAGCCGCGTGAGATTGCGATAGCCAACTTCGTTCTGACACAGGAGCACCAGCGTGGAAGGTTCCACACGCTCGCCGTACTCGCGCACGCGCAGATCGACGCCGATGATCGGCTTCACTCCGGCAGCCTGAGCCGCGCGGTAGAACTTGACCATCGCGAACAGGTTGCTCTGGTCCGTCAGCGCAACGGAAGGCATGCCGGCCGCACCGACGGCGTCCATCAGGCCGGGCGCATCGCCCTCCTCGCTCGTGATCCGCACGACGCTGTCGACGAGCGAATACTCGGTGTGCAGATGAAGATGGACGAACATGGCTAGATGTGAATGGCGGCCGCAGCGAGGCGCACCGGCTCGAAGCTGCGGCGATGGATCGGCGACGGACCGTACTTCTCCAGCGCCGCGCAATGCTCGGGCGTCGCATAGCCTTTGTGCTGGCGAAAGCCGTACTGCGGATACAGCGCATCGAGCCCGACCATCATCGCATCGCGCGTGGTCTTGGCGAGGATCGACGCGGCGCCGATGCAGACGCGGCGCGCATCGCCGTCGACGATCGCTTCGAAGCTGCACTCCAGCGACAGGCCCATGAACGACGGACAGCGATCGCCGTCGATCTGCACGTGCGCCGGCCGCACTCGCAAACCCAGCAGCGCACGGCGCATCGCCAGGTAAGTCGCCTGCAGGATGTTGTGCGTGTCGATTTCCGCGACGTCGGCCCACGCCACCGACCAGGCCACGGCGCCGCCGCGGATCTTGATCGCGAGCTCCTCGCGCTCTTCGGCCTCGATCACCTTCGAGTCGCGGATGCCGCGGATGCGTCGCCGGGGGTCGAGGATCACGGCTGCTGCGACGACCGGCCCCGCGAGCGGCCCGCGGCCCGCCTCGTCGACGCCGGCGCGCAGGCCCGGCAGGGCGAGATCGAAACTCACTTGCGCTGCCGTCATTGCATTCTCATTTGATCTTCGGGATCTCCAGCAGCTCGACGATCGCTTCCGCGGCCCGCGCGCTCGCGTCGCGCCGCAACGTCTCGTGGATGGATGCGAAAGTGTGCACGAGCTGATCGCGATCGGCACGCTCGAATTGCGCCAGCACCGCCGGGCCGAGCACGTCGGCGCGCACCTCGTCGTTGAAATACTCCGGCACGACCTGCCGGCCGGCGAGCAGGTTCGGTTGCGCGAAGAACGACGCCTTGAAGAGTTTCAAAGTCTTAAGCAGAAAAGTTGTCAGGGCGCTGAGCCGGTAGGCGACGACCATCGGGAGCTTGACGAGCGTCGCCTCGAGCGTCGCGGTGCCGGAGGCGAGCAGGACGACGTCGCTCGCTGCCATCACCTGCTGCGCGTTGCCGTCCACCAGCGTCACGCGCTCGCGCACGCCGGCAGCGTCGAGGGCGGCGACAAACGTCCGACGCGCCCCCTCGTTCGCGAGCGCGGCGATGAACCTGAGCTGCGGGCGCTGGCGATGCAGCCAGGCCACGGTCGCCGCGAAGTCGGCACTCAGCCGCGCGACTTCGCCTTGCCGGCTTCCGGGCAGCAGCGCGACGTACGAGCCTTCGCGATCGAGCCCGAGCGCGTCGCGCGCTGCGAGCGGATCGAGGTGCAGCGGAATCTGATCCGCCAGTGGATGACCGACAAAGACGGCGCGCACCCCATGCTCGTCGTAGAACCGCTTCTCGAACGGCAGCAGGCACAGCACGAGATCGACAGCGCGGCCGATCGTCCTGACGCGCCCCTGCCGCCACGCCCAGATCTGCGGGCTGACGTATTGCACGGTGCGGATCGAATGCGCCTTGAGCTGCGGCGCGAGCCGCAGGTTGAATTCCTTGGCGTCGACGCCGACGTAAACGTCCGGCCGTTCGGCGAGCACGCGCTCGCGCAGCTTGCGGCGGATCCGCAGCAGGCGCGGCAGGTGCGGGATGATCTCGAACAGGCCCATCACTGCGAGGTTGTCGGAGCGCTCCCACGCCTCGCAACCCGCGGCGATCATGCGCGGACCGGCAATGCCGGCGAACCGCGCGCCGGGCAGGCGCGCGCGCAAGGCTTCGATCAGGTGCGCGCCGAGGTTGTCGCCCGAGGTTTCGCCGGCGACGAGAACGATGAAGGGCTGACGGGCACCGGGCCCGCTCAACGCACGATCCCGACGCGCTCGCGCCGTGGCGTGGAATCGTTGAGGAACGCGACCAGCGGCTCGAGCTCGGGTTGCTCGGCGGCGAGCTGCACCAGCTGCTCGGTCGCCTGCTGCAGCTTGAGCTGCGAGCGATAGAGAATGCGATAGGCATCGCGGATGTGGCGGATCTGCTCCGCGGTGTAGCCGCGACGCTTCAGCCCTTCCGAGTTGACGCTGTGCGGTTCGGCTGGCCGGCCGACGGCCATGACGAACGGTGGCACGTCGCGCGTCACCGCGGTGTTGTTGGCGATGAATGCGTGCGCGCCGACCTTGCAGAACTGGTGGACGCCGGAGAAGCCGCCCATGTGCACCCAGTCGCCGAGCTCGACGTGCCCGCCGAGCGTCGCGTAGTTCGCAAAGACGCAGTGCGAGCCGATGACGCAATCGTGGCCGACGTGCGAGCCGGCCATGAACAGGTTGTCGCTGGCGATGCGCGTCACCAGCTGGTCCTTGGTCGTGCCGCGGTTGATCGTGCAGTTCTCGCGAAAGGTGTTGCGGTCGCCGATCTCGAGCCGCGTCGGCTCGCCGGCGTACTTCAGGTCCTGCGGCGCGGCGCCGATCGAGGCGAACTGGAAAATGCGGTTGTCGCGGCCGATCGTGGTCGGTCCCTCGATGACGACGTGCGGGCCGATCCACGTGCCGGCGCCGATCGTGACGCCCGCGCCGATCACGCTGTAGGCGCCGACCTCGACGCCGGGCGCAAGCGCAGCGTCGGCGGCAATGAGTGCGGTGGAGTGGATGGCCATGCTCAGGTCATTTGGTTCCGGGCGCCACCATCATCTCGGCGCTCGTCGCCTCTTCGCCGTCCACTTCGGCGAGGGTCGAGAACTTCCAGATGCCGCGCATCGAGCGCTCCAGCGTTGCCTTCAGCACCAGCTGGTCGCCGGGGACGACCGGGCGGCGGAAGCGCGCCTTGTCGATGCCCACGAAGTACATCGGGCGGCTCTCGTCCGGGTACACGCCCGCGGTCACGAACGCGAGGATGCCCGCGGTCTGCGCCAGCGCTTCCAGGATGATGACGCCCGGCAGCACCGGCCGGTGTGGGAAGTGACCGGGGAAGAACTGCTCGTTGACAGTCACGTTCTTGAGCGCGCGGATCGACTGGCCGGAGACGCACTCCAGCACGCGATCCACCAGCAGGAAGGGATAGCGATGCGGCAGCCGGCGCATCACTTCCTGGATGTCCATCGTCAACGCTTCAGTCATCCTCGCCCCTGTCGGTCGTTATTCGTCTTGCGGCCCTGCATCGTCCGGGTCCGGCGCGTCCGCCTCGCCGCTCAGCCGGCGCACCTGGCGCGCGAGCTCATCCAGCCGGTGGAAGCGCGCCGCATTCTTGCGGAATCGGCTCGATTCGTCGACCGTGATGCCGCCGGAATAGTAACCCGGCTTGCGGATGCTGCTGTTGACGAACGAGCGGCCGGTGACGAAGACGTCGTCGCAGATCGTCAGGTGGCCGGCGATGCCGACCATGCCGCCGATCATGCAGCGCTGGCCGATCGAGGTGCTGCCGGAAACGCCAGAGCAGCCCGCGATGGCCGTGTGCGCGCCGATGCGCACGTTGTGGCCGATCTGGATCTGGTTGTCGAGCTTGACCCCGTTCTCGATGATCGTGTCGTCGATCGCGCCGCGATCGATCGTCGTGCTCGCGCCCACCTCGACGTCATTGCCGATGCGTACGCCGCCGACCTGCGGGACTTTGAGCCACTCGCCGTCCGCCGGCGCGAGGCCGAAGCCGTCGGCCCCGATGACGACGCCCGGATGCATCAGGCAGCGCTCACCGATGACGACGGAATTGCAGAGCGTGACATTGGCGACCAGCCGGGTGTCGGCGCCGATGGTCACATCGTCGAGAACGACGCAGCCCGGACCGACTGCGCTGCGCGCACCGATGCGGGCACGTGCGCCGATCACCGCGAGCGCGCCGATCGAAGCCGACGGATCGATCACGGCACTCGAATCGACGATCGCGCTCGGATGCTTGCCTGCAACCCCACTCGGCGCTGGATGCAGCAGCGCTGCGATCCGCGCATAGGTCGCGTAAGGATTTTTCGCGATGAGCGCCGGGACCGGGCACCCGGCCGCCGACTTTGCGTCCAGCACGACAGCGCCGGCCTTCGTCTGCGGCAGGAAGCGCCGATAGCGCGGGTTGGCCAGGAAGGTGAGCGACTGCGAGTCCGCGCGCTCGAGCGTCGCGACGTGCGTGACGCGCACGTCGGGATCGCCCTGGAGCGTACAACCGAAGCGGACCGCGAGCTCACCTAAGGATGCGGTGCTCACGACGCTGTCCGCTACGCCGACGCCTGGAGTCTGGCCTTACTGCTGGGGCTTGGGAGGCGGCGCAGTCGCCGCGGCCGGCTTCGGTGTCGCCGGCTTCGGTGCAGCAGCACCGCCGGTCGCCTTGTAGCGGGCTTGCAGCGCGCTCAGCACTTGCGCGGTGATGTCCAGCGACTCGTTCCGGTACAGGACGCCGTCGCCGATGATCAGATCGAAGCCCGAGGTCTTCGCGAACGCCTGCACTTCCTGCTGCAGCGAGCGCTGCACCTTGCCGATTTCCTCGTTGCGCCGCAGGTTCAGGTCCTCGACCCACTCGTTCTGCTTGCGCGCCAGCTCGCGCTGGCCTTCGCGCAGGTCTTTCTCGGCGTTGCGCCGCTCGTTCTCCGCCATCACTGCGCCGTCGCGCTGCAGTTTGTCTTCCTTGGCCTTGAGATCCTTCTGCTGCTGCACGATTTCTTTCTGGCGCGGCTGGAACTCGTCCTGCAGCGCGGCCATCGCCGACTTCGCCTGCGGGGCCTCTTCCAGCAGCTGCTGCCAGTTGACCACGGCGATTTTCGTCTGGGCGTGCGCGACGCCCAGCGGCGCGAGCAGCGTGATGCCCGCCAGAATCGAACCGATCAAACGCGAACTCAGACGTGCCATGTCGAATGGACCTCGATGCGTGGTGTAGTAGTTGTGTGTCCGGTCAGAACGCCTGGCCGATCGAGAACTGGAAGCCCTCGATCTCGTCCCCCCAGCGCGTGGCTGTATCGCCGCGCTCGGCGTTCAATGGGTATGCGTAGCTGAACCGGAACACTCCCAGCGGCGCAAGCCATTGGACGGCCACGCCTACGGACTGTTTGAGCTCACTATACTTGAACCCATAGTCGATTTGCGGAGGGATCGTGGCCGGGTCGCCGTCCAGGTCCGGGGCCCGGAACACGACGTTCTTCTGGTCGGAGAAGATGTTGCCGATGTCGTAGAACAGGCTGAAGCGCGCGCTGTTGCGCCACTTCTCCGGAATCGGCAGCAGCAGCTCGGTCTGCGCCACCGTCTTGATGTTGCCGCCGTAGGGCCGGCCGAAGTTGTCCTTGGGGCCGAGACGGGACTCGCGGAAACCGCGCACCGAGTCCGGACCGCCGGCGAAATACTGACGGAACGGCGGCAGCGCAGTCGTGTCGCCCATCGCCCGCCCATAGGCCAGCTCGGCGTTGAACATCAGCGTGAACTGGCGCCAGATCGGGATGAACTGCAGGTAGTCGTACGACGCCGTCCAGTACTCGACGTCGCTTCCCGGCACCGTGTACGAAACATTGAAGCGGTGACGCTGGCCGCGGTCGGCGAAGATCGCGCGGTTGCGGCCTTCGTAGCGCCAGCCGAGGTTCAGCTCGTAGGTGTCGAACTTGCTGCTGATGACCTCGAACTCGAACGGGTCGGTACAGACGCCGTTGACCACGGTCTCGCGGCAGACGACCTTCGAGTGGCCGTTGTCGCGCACCCAGTCGAGCGCCTGGTCCGCGCTGCCGCCCTCGGTCGTGACCAGCTCCGCGCGCTGCGCAGTGGCGCCGATGCCGAGGTACTGGTACTCGGTGATCGGCCAGTCGTAGTTCAGACCGAGGCTGATCGTCTCCGTGTCGAAGTCCGACGCGGCCGAGGTGAACTGCGTGACGTCGCGGTAGCCGAGCGAGATGGTGCGCTGGACTTCGTCGACTGTCGTGTAGCGGTCCGTGTGCGAGAAGCTGAAAGCCTTCGCGTAGCGGCCGGAGTTGATCTCGGCGGCGACGCGCTCGCCGGTACCCATGAAGTTCGAGTGCACGAAGCTGCCGTTCAGGATCACCGACTGCGACTCGGAGTAGCCGACGCCGCCGCCGAACTGGCCCGGCAGGCCCTCCTCGATCTGGAAGTCGACGTCGACCAGGTCGGCCGCGCCCGGCACCGGGTTGGTCTCGACCTCGACCTTCTGGATGAATGGCAGGCGCTGGATGCGCTGCTTGGAGCGCTCGACCATCGAGTTCGACAGGTACGCGCCTTCGAGCTGGCGCATCTCGCGCCGGAATACTTCGTCGTTCACGCCGGAGGTGCCGTTGAAATTCACGCGCCGCACGTACACGCGGTTCTTCGGATCGACCACGAACGTCAGCGAGATTTCCTTGGTTTCGGGATTCACCTGCGGCACCGGATCGATGGTCGCGAACGCGTAACCGTCGACGCCGAGCCGCAGCTTCATCGCTTCGGTGGTCTGCGTGACGGAGCGCAGCGAATACGTGTCGCCGGGCTTCAGGAAAATCAGGTGCCGGAGCGAGGACTCGGGCACCACCATGTCGCCGGCGATCTTGACCTCGGAGATCTTGAAGACTTCGCCTTCATGCACGTTGATCGTGATGAAGATGTCGTCCTTCTCCGGCGCGATCGCCACCTGCGTGGAGGTGACGCCGAAATTCGCGTAGCCGCGATCCATGTAATACGAGCGCAGCTTCTCCAGATCTCCGGACAGCGACTCGCGCGCATAGCGGTCGTCGGACTTGTACCAGGACAGCCAGTTCGGCGTTTTCAGCTCGAACTGCTCGAGCAGCTCGTCGTCGGGGAACGCAGTGTTGCCGGCGATGTTGATCTGCCGGATCTTGGCGCGCTGGCCTTCGTTGACGTCGATCGTCAGCTTCACCTTGTTGCCCGGCACTTCCTCGACCTTGGCGTCGACGCGCACGGCGTACTTGCCGCGCGAGAAGTACTGGTCGGTGAGGTACTGCTTGACCTCGTCGAGCACCGACTGGTCGAACGTCTTGCCGGTCGCGAGGCCGACGTTGCGCAGCGACTTCTGCAGGTCCTCGGTCTTGATGTCCTTGTTGCCCTTGATCTCGAAGCTCTCGATCGAGGGACGCTCCAGCACCGCGACCACCAGCGTGCCGCCGTCGCGGCGGATCTCGACGTCGCGGAAGAACTTGGTGTCGTAGAGGGCGCGCATCGCCTCGGCGACGCGGCGCTGGTCGAGACGGTCGCCGATGTTGATCGGCAGGTAGTTGTAGACCGTGCCCTCGGAAATGCGCTGCAGGCCTTCGATGCGGATGTCGCCGACGACGAAATCGCCCTGGTTGCTGGTCGCTTCGGGACGGGGCAGCTGCAGACGGGGCGCAGGCGCCGGAGCCTCGGCAGCGGGAGTCTCTCCAGCCGGCGCTTCCACGGCCGGTGCTTCGGCAGCCGGTTCC
>DATEKT010000212.1:0-16932 GCA_035277305.1 Steroidobacteraceae bacterium
CAGCTGCGCCAGCGCCCAGTTCGCCGGCGGCTCGGTCTCGAAAACGTCGAGCGCGGCGGCGGCGACCGTGCCGCTTTCGATCGCCCGCCGCAGCGCTGCCTCGTCGACCAGCTCGCCGCGCGCCGTGTTGACCAGCCGCAGGCCCTGCTTGCAGTGCGCGAAGCGATCGTCGTTGAACAGATGGCGGGTCTCGGGCGTCGACGGCAGGTGCAGCGTGATGTAGTCGGCGGCCGCGCACAGCTCGTCGAGCGTCATCAGCTCAACGCCGAGTGCGTTCGCGACGTCCCTGGCGATGAATGGATCGTGCGCGACGACCCGCATGCCGAAGGCCCGGGCGCGCTGCGCCACTTCCTGGCCGATCCGGCCGAGGCCGGCGACGCCGAGCGTCTTGCCGCGCAGCTCGTTGCCGAGGAAGCGTTTCTTCTCCCACTTGGCATCTTTCATCGCCCGGTCGGCGGCGGGGATCGACCGCGCCAGGGCCAGCATCAGCGCGCACGCATGTTCGGCGACGCTGATGCTGTTCGCGCCGGGCGAGTTCACGACCAGGATGCCTTGGCCGCTCGCCGCCTCGACGTCCACGTTGTCGACGCCGGTGCCGGCGCGGGCGACGATGCGGAGGCGCGGGGCGGCGGCGAGCAGTTGCGCGGTCACCTTGGTGGCGCTGCGAACCATCAACGCGTCGGCGTCGGCGAGGTCAGCGGCGAGTTCGGCGGGCTTGCGTCCGGAGCGAGCGTCGACCGTCCACCCGGCTTCGGCGCGGAGCAGTTCCAGCGCGGAAGCGGGGAGGTCGTCGGCGACAACAATTTTCATCGGGGTCACGTGAGGCGCGGTTCGAGCAGGGCGCGTAGGTAGCGCGAGCCGCGTCCAGGACACGGCTCGCCGGTTGACGTTGTGTGGGTGATCCGCCCGAATCGGGCAGATGCCCCGTTAGTGGCTCTTCGCGGGGCCGAGCGACCGCACGTAGTTGATCGTGTCCCACATCTGTCGTGGGGTGAGCTTGCTGTTGTAGCTCTTCATCGCGGTGCCTTTGACGCCTTCCTTGATCACCGCGAAGATCTCGCCGTCGCTCGCGCCGTGTTTCCAGTCGGCGTCACTCAGGTTGGACGGCTTCGGGTTCAACTCGGCGCCCATCTTGCCGTCGTCGACGCCGGTCTGGCCATGGCAGTTCGAGCAGTTCTTCTCGTAAACCGTCTTGCCGGCGGCGATCGACGCCGCGTCGGCCGCCACGGGATTCTTCTGTTTCGCGGCATCGGGATGCTGATGGGCGCCCGGCGTCGTCGGATGTTGCGCCGCCTGCGTCAGCATCAATGAACCGGCGAGAGCAATCACGCAGTACCACATGGATCCACGCTCCTTGACCAACCCCGCTCTGTAACGGCCGGACGATCGCCGGCGACCCGCCGCGGGCCGACCGGCCCGCATGATTACAGTATAATCCGTCGGTTCGGACCGTCGTGGTTCTGAACGCCGTGAGACGCCGATTCGAACGCGTTGGGCTCGCCCTGCTGTGGTGCAATTCGCTAAAACATTCGAAACTCCGCATCACATCCGCGTAACGATGGTCTCTTTTCCACAGAGTTTTCCACAGCGTCCGCGGAAATCTCCCACCGCCAACAGGTGAGCTGACCTAAAACATATGGCCAATCCGATCACGCTGAAAAACGGCCGGCTCGACGTGCCGAACGATCCGATTATCCCCTTCATCGAGGGCGACGGCACCGGTCCCGACATCTGGCGCGCCAGCGTGCGCGTGTTCGACGCCGCGGTCGAAAAGGCGTACGGCGGTCAGAAGAAGATCGCGTGGAAGGAAGTCCTCGCCGGCGAGAAGAGCTTCAAGAAACTCGACACCTGGCTGCCCGACGAAACGGTGGAGGCGTTCCGCCAGTACTACGTCGGCATCAAGGGACCGCTGACGACGCCGGTCGGCGGCGGCATTCGATCGCTGAACGTTGCGCTGCGCCAGCTGCTCGATCTGTACGTCTGCCTCCGGCCGGTGCGCTGGTACAAAGGAGTGCCGTCGCCGGTGAAACATCCCGAGAAGGTGGACATGGTGATCTTCCGCGAGAACACGGAAGACATCTACGCCGGCATCGAATACGCCGGCGGCACGCCCGAAGCGCAGAAGGTGCTCGACTTCTTCGCCGCCAACTTCCCGAAGGAGTTCAAGAAGATCCGCTTCGGCAGCGTCGAGGCGGTGCGCCAGTGGCAGGCGCAGCTCGAGACGATTGGCGCGCCGGCGCGCGAGCTCGGCATCGAGGTCGGCGTCGGCCTGAAGCCGATCAGCCGCGTCGGCACCGAACGCCTGGTGCACAGCGCGATCGGCTACGCGGTGAAATACCAGCGCCGCAACGTCACCCTCGTCCACAAGTGCAACATCATGAAGTTCACCGAGGGCTCGTTCCGCGACTGGGGCTACCAGGTGGCGAAGGAGTTCTACGGCGCGGTGGAGATCGACGGCGGACCGTGGTGCCGGATCCCTGACGGGCGGCCAGGCGCCGGCCTCGTGATCAAGGACGCGATTGCCGACATCACGCTGCAGCAGGTGCTGACGCGTCCCGACGAGTTCGACGTCATCGCGACGCCGAATCTGAACGGCGACTACCTGTCGGACGCGCTCGCCGCGCAAGTCGGCGGCATCGGCATCAAGCCCGTGTCGCAGGAAGGCACGGAGCGGCTGTTCCGCGCCGCCATCGAGTACGCGATCGTCAACAAGCGCAAGAGCGTGACGATCGTGCACAAGGGCAACATCATGAAGTTCACGGAAGGCGCCTTCCGCAACTGGTCGTACGGGCTCGCCGAGAAGGAGTTCGCCGGCAAGACGTACACGTGGGATCAGTGGGAGCGCACCAAGGCCGCGAAGGGCGAGAAGGCCGCGAACGAAGAGCAGGATGCGGCGAAGAAGGCCGGCAAGATCATCATCAAGGATGCGATCGCCGACATCACGCTGCAGCAGGTGCTGACGCGTCCGGACGAGTTCGACGTGATCGCCACGATGAACCTCAACGGCGACTACCTCTCGGACGCGCTGGCGGCGCAGGTTGGCGGCATCGGCATCGCACCGGGCGGCAACATCAACTACGTCACCGGCCATGCGGTGTTCGAAGCGACGCACGGCACCGCACCGAAGTACGCGAACCAGGACAAGGTCAATCCCGGCTCGGTGATTCTCTCCGGCGAGATGATGCTGCGTTACATGGGCTGGGTCGAAGCGGCCGACGCGATCATCAGCGCGATGGACAAGACGATCGGCCAGAAGACCGTGACGTACGACTTCGCACGCCTGATGGAAGGCGCGAAGGAAGTGAAGTGCAGCGAATTCGGCGACGCCCTGATCCGAAATCTGTAATGCTCAGAAACCTGTGACGTGTCCGCCCTCTTCTCCGCCAGCAGCCGCGACGCACTCGTAGAAGAGTGCGCCGCGGCGCTCGTGCAGGCGTTCGCCGACTACAACGCCGAGTTCCGTGCCGTCACGCGCCGCGCGCCGCTGCGCTTCGAGGCGCGGGACTGGCGCAACAGCCAGCGCGACGCCGTCGAGCGCATCGAGCTCTATGACAAGTTCGTCAACCGCGCCGTCGCGCACATGCGCGAGCGGCTCGGCGAGGACGCGACCGAGCGCGCGTTGTGGAGCAGCATCAAGCGCCGCTTCACCGAGCTGATCGACGAGCTGCCCGACCTCGAGTTCGACAAAACGTTCTTCAACTCGGTCACCCGCCGCACCTTCGGCACGATCGGCGTCGACGGCGCGGTCGAGTTCATTGCGCTGGACCTCGATCCGATCGGCTCGATCACCTCGCCGATCGAAACCAACGTTTACAGCAACCGCGGCTCGCTCGAGCTGCTGTTCGAGGAAGTGCTCGCCGACTTCCGCTTTCGCACGCCGTACCTGGATTTCGACCGCAGCGTGCGCATCATCACGAACGAGGTGCGCGCGCAGCTCGAAGCCGATTCGGACGCCGCGCGGCCGCCGCTCCCGGTCGAGCAGATCGAGTTCGTGCGCACGCCGTTCTTCCAGATCTCGCGCGCCTACCTGGTCGGGCGCATCTCCGGCAAGGACTGGGCGCTGCCGTTCGTGCTGGCGCTGAAGAACACCGAGAGCGGCGTGCTGATCGACGCCGTGATGATGGACGAGGCCTCGGTCAGCATCCTGTTCAGCTTCACCCGCTCGTACTTCCACGCGGACCTGCCGCACGTCGGCCAGGCGGTGGTGTTCCTCAAGAGCATCCTGCCGCGCAAGCCGATCAGCGAGCTGTACACCGTGCTCGGGCGCGCCAAGCAGGGCAAGACCGAGCGCTATCGCGAGCTGTTCCGTCATCTGCAGCAGAGCACCGACCGCTTCGTGCACGCTCCCGGCGAGCGCGGGCTGGTGATGATCTGCTTCACGCTGCCCTCCTTCGACGTCGTGTTCAAGATCATTCGCGACCGCTTCGCCTACCCGAAGAACGTGCTGCGCGAGGAAGTGCTGAAGAAGTACGAGCTGGTGTTCAAGCACGACCGCGCCGGTCGGCTGGTCGATGCGCAGGAGTTCAAGCGCCTGCAGTTCCCAATCGACCGCTTTGCGGACGAGCTGGTCGAGGAGCTGAAGAACGAGGCCGCCAACACGGTGCGCTTCGAGAATGGCGAGCTGGTGATCGGCCACGTCTACATCGAGCGCCGCATGACGCCGCTCAACCTCTACGTGCGCAACGCATCGCGCGAAGATGCAGAGCGCGCAGTGGTCGACTACGGCCAGTGCATTCGCGACCTGGCGGTCACCAACATCTTCGCGGGCGACCTGCTACTGAAGAACTTCGGCGTCACGCGCCACGGCCGCGTGATCTTCTACGACTACGACGAGCTCTGTGCCGTCACTGACTGCCGCTTCCGCGACGTGCCGCAGGCGCAGAACGAAGAGGACGAGATGCGCGCGGAAGTCTGGTTCCACGTCAACGAGAACGACGTGTTCCCCGAGACGTTCATGCAGTTCCTCGGCTTCGAAGCGGACCTCAAGGAAGCATTCCTCAGGGTGCACGGCGATCTGCTGACGGCCGACTGGTGGCGTGGGATCCAGCAGAGGCTGACGGAAGGCGAGTTGCTCGAAGTGCTGCCGTATCACAGGCACCGAGTCAGGGTGTTCGGCAGCTTGTGAGGTCGGTGGACGAGTGACGAGGTGACGAATGTCACGTCAGTCACGAAGGCAAGAAACCTTCGTGACCTTCGTGACTTAGGTCACTTTCTCGTTTCGTCGTCGTGCTTCTCTTCGTAAATTTCCTGGCTCTGCTGATTCAGCTGCTGGTGCAGATCCTGGCGCTCGGCGCCCGTCAGCGTGCCGTCCGACTTGTAGGTCTGCTCCAGGTCGCGGATGTCGCGGCGCTCGGTGCGCAGCTCCTGCGCTTCGCCGTGCGTCAGCTCGCCTGATTTCACGCCCTGCACGATGCGACCGGTCTGGTTCGCCTGGCGCTGGTTCACGCCTGGGTCGCGCACCGCGGCCGGCGGGCGATCCTGCTCGTCGTGCTTCTGGCGATAGATGTCGCGGCTCGCCTGGTTCTGCTCGTGCTGCAGATCGCGGCGCTCGGCGCCGGTCAGCGTGCCGTCGGACTTGTACGCCCGCTCCAGCTGCCGTACGTCGCGTTGTTCCTCGACGAGCTTGCCGGTCTCGCGACGCGTCAGCTCGCCCGATCTCACGCCCTGCTGGATGCGCTCGCGCTGATTGTGCTGGCGCGCATTGACGCCCGGATCGCGCGTATGGCGCGTGTCGGCCTGACTCGCGCTCACGACGGCGAGCGCGCCGGCGAGCGTCAACAAAGTTGCGGAAAGGGTCTTCATCGCAAAGCCTCCTGAACGGCGGTGATTCTGGCGTGTTCAACGCTGCTCGACCGTCGCGGTTGACTCGGGCGATCCAGGAATGGGGGCTCCGACCTTATTCTTGTTAAATTGCCGCCCTTGTTAAATAGCTGCTCTGGCCGTTTATAGTGCGTGCATGCAACGCGCACTGTTCGTTCTCGGGATCTGTATTTCGCTGGTGGGCCTGGCGTGGCCGTGGATCTCGAAACTGCCGCTCGGGCGGCTCCCCGGCGACTTCCTGATCGAGCGTCCCGGCTTCCGCCTGTTCCTGCCGATCACGACGATGGTCGTGATCAGCATCCTGATCTCGCTTATCTTGATGCTGTTCCGGAAGTGAGCGCCTGCCGCAGGTCCTCGATCAGGTCCTCGACATCCTCGATGCCGATCGACAGTCGCGCGGTGCGCTCCGAGATGCCGGCCCACTGACGCTCCTGCGCGCTGAAGTCGCGCGGATTGATGAGCCGCCCCGGCCACACCAGCGATTCCGTCGAGCCGAGGCTCGCGGAGATCGCGAACAGCTGCAGCGCCTCGCTGAACCGCGCCGCATCTTCGTGCAGCTCGATCGAGACCATCGCGCCGAACTCGTGCATCTGCCGCGCCGCGAGCGCGTGCTGGGGATGCGACTGCAGGCCTGGATACATGACCCGCGCGACTTGCGGCTGCGCTTCGAGGAACGTTGCTAGCCGCATCGCGTTCTCGCATTGCCGCTGATAGCGCAGCGCGTAGGTTTTCAATCCGCGCTGAATCATGAACGCAGTGTGCGGGTCGAGCGTCGCGCCGAGAATGATCGAATCCGTGCGCATCGCATCGATCAGCTCGCTGCGCGCAATGACCGCACCGCCCATCACGTCGCCGTGTCCCGACGCGTACTTGGTCAGGCTGTGAGCGTAGATGTCGATGTCGAACTGGCCGTGGTTGTGAAAGCCCGCGAACGTATTGTCGAGCAGCGTGAGCGCACCGTGCGCACGCGCCGCCGCAGTCATGCGCTCGAGCGATGCGACCTTCAGTACTGGATTGGTCGGCGATTCGAACACGATCAGCCGAGTCGGCCGCTCGGCCAGCGTGCGCTCGATGCCTTCGACATCCTCGATGGACAGCATGGTGTGCGCGATGCCGTAGCGCGAGAGCACGCGCCGGATCATGTAACGCGTCGGTTGATACATCTCGGCGAACATCAGCACGTGATCGCCCTGTTTGCACAGCGAGAGCATCGCGAGATTCGCGGCGGCGACGCCGGATGAAGTGAGCAGGCAACCGTCGCGTCCCTGCAGCTCGGCAAGCGTCAGCTCGAGCTGGCGCAGCGTGGGATTGGCGACGCGCGAGTACTGAAAGCCTTCGCGCTGACCGCGCGACTCGCGCTCGCTCTCGGCGACGCTGTCGAACGTGAACTTCACTGATTGATACACCGGCGCCACGAGCGGCCGGTTGTCGGGCGGCACGTTCACGGCGGGCGGATGATTGACGCGGGTCGAGGGCTTCATGCCGCGAGCATCGGCGCAGCGTTTCCCAGCGTCAAGCCTTCACACGCGGCAGAGGCGTTCGGCGGCTTCCTCGAGTGTAGAGTCGTTCTTGGCGAAGCAGAAGCGCAAGACGCTGAGCTTCGGCTGCGTCGCATAGAACACGGACACCGGTATCGAGGCGACGCCGGCCTCGCGCAGCAGCGTGTCGGCAAACTCGACGTCGCTCTGCTGCGAAACCCCGCTGAAGTCGAGCAGCTGGAAATACGTGCCGGCCGCCGGCGTCCAGCTGAAGCTGGAATTGCGCAGGCAGTCGAGGAAGCGATCGCGCTTGGCCTGGTAGTAAGCGCTCAGCTGCGAATTGTGCTCGGGCGAGACCTTGAGGAAGTCCGCGATCGCGAACTGCAGCGGCGCGGCGATGCTGAAGGTATTGAACTGATGCACGCGACGAATCTCGCGCGTGATCTCCTCGGGCGCGACCGTGTAGCCGACGCGCCAGCCGGTCGCATGCATCGTCTTGCCGAACGAGAACACTGCGACGCCGCGCTCGTAGAGCTCCGGATGACCGAGGATGCTCGCATGACGCTCGCCGTCGAAAATCATGTGCTCGTAGACTTCGTCGGAGAGCACCATTGCGGGCGTCGGCCGCAACAGATCTGCGAGCACGTCGAGATCGGAGGCGGTGGCGATCGTCGCGCTCGGGTTCTGCGGCGTATTGAGAATCACCAGCCGGGTGCGCGGCGACAGCGACTGTCGCACGCGTTGCCAGTCGATCTGGAAGCGCGGCGGCTCGAGCGGCACGTGGATCGGCCGTCCGCCCGCGAGCAGCACCGCCGGCGCGTACGAATCGTACGAAGGATCGAACAGGATCACCTCGTCGCCGGGATGCACGAGCGCCTGCACGGCCGAGAAAATGCCTTCGGTCGCGCCGAGCGTGATCGTGATTTCCGTCTCGCTGTCGAGCAGGCGGCCGTAGCTGGCACCCAGCTTCATCGCAATCTGCTCGCGCAACTGGGGAACGCCGATCATCGGCGCGTATTGGTTGTGCCCGGCCGCGACGTGATACGCGACCAGGTCCTTCAACTTGGCCGGCGCATCGTAGTCGGGAAAGCCCTGCGCCAGGTTGATTGCATTGAGCTCGCGCGCACGGTTGGTCATGACCGTGAAGATGGTCGTGCCAACGTGCGGCAGTTTTGAACGGATCATTTCAACGTTGCGCCCGCAGCCAGCTGCATATCCCGCTGCCGGCGCTTCTCCTGTCTCGCCATCATGATGCCGGCGATGATGACGCCGATCGTCACCAGCAGCACCATGATCGTCGCGAGGGCATTGATGTCGGGACTCACGCCGAGACGGACTTTCGAGAAGATCACCATCGGCAGCGTGCTCGATCCGGGGCCGGAGACGAAGCTGGTGATCACCAGGTCGTCGAGCGAGATCGTGAACGACAGCAGCCAGCCCGAGATCAGCGCCGGCGCGATGATCGGCAGCGTGATCACGAAGAACACTTTGCCCGGGCGTGCGCCGAGATCCATCGCTGCCTCTTCGAGCGAATCGTCCAGCGTAGCGAGCCGCGATTGCACGATGACCGTGACGTAGGCCAGCGTCAGCGTGATGTGCGCGATGGTGATCGTCGTGAAGCCGCGTCCCTTCGGCCAGCCGAACACCTGCTCCATCGCGACGAACAAGAGCAGCAGCGACAGGCCCGTGATCACTTCCGGCATCACGAGCGGCGCAGTCGTCATGCTCGACAGCAACGCGCGTCCCTTGAACTTGCCGAAGCGCGCCAGCGCCGTGCCGGCAAGAGTGCCGAGAATCACTGCCCCCGTTGCGTTGATCGCCGCGACTTTGAGCGAGAGCCACGCGGCGTCGAGGATCTGCTGGTTCTGGAACAGCCGGCCGTACCACTGCGTCGAGAAGCCGCCCCACACCGTGACCAGGCGCGACTTGTTGAACGAGTAAACGATCAGCGACAGGATCGGCCCGTACAGAAAGATGAAGCCGAGAATCAGCGCGCTGAGCCGGAACGTGTTGAGATTCCTGCTCATCGCTACGCCCGCGCCTCGGCGGCCTGCGCACGCTGCAGCCACGCGATCGGAAGCAGCAACAGCGTCAACAGTGCGATGGCAACCGCGCTCGCGACCGGCCAGTCGCGGTTGCTGAAGAACTCAGTCCACAGCACCTTGCCGATCATCAGCTGCTCGGGCCCGCCGAGCAGCGCGGGAATCACGAACTCGCCGACCGCCGGGATGAACACCAGCAGCGAGCCGGCGATGATGCCCTGCGTGGAGAGCGGCAATGTGATCTGCATGAAAGCCTTCCACGGCCGCGAGCCGAGATCCGCCGCCGCTTCCAGCAACGTCAGGTCCATCTTCTCCAGGCTCGTGTACAGCGGCAGGATCATGAAAGGCAGATACGAATACACGATGCCGATGTAGATCGCGAAGTCGGTCTGCAACATGACGAGCGGCTCATCGATCACGCCGAGCCACATCAGGAAATTGTTGATCAGGCCGTTGTTCTTGAGGATGCCGATCCACGCGTAC
Source organism: Steroidobacteraceae bacterium (assembly GCA_035277305.1). Lineage (GTDB taxonomy): Bacteria > Pseudomonadota > Gammaproteobacteria > Steroidobacterales > Steroidobacteraceae > Steroidobacter. The sequence continues at coordinate 9,824 of DATEKT010000212.1, forward strand.
ACACGCAGCAGGAACGAGGTCCAGAACGGCAGGATCACCATCATCAGCAGGATGTTGCGCCACACTGTGTTGGCGCGCGCGATCGAGTAGGCGATGGGGTAGCCGACCAGCAGGCACAGGAGCGTGGAGACCGCGGCGATCTTCAGCGAGTTGAGATAAGCGCGCCAGTACAGGCTGTCCTCGACCAGGTACAGGAAATTGCCGATGTTGAGCTTGATCTGCAGGACCTTGTCTTGCGTGTACTCGAACAGCGGCTGATACGGCGGCAGCGCGATCTGCGTCTCCGAGAAGCCGATTTTCAGCACGATCACGAACGGGATCAGGAAGAACAGCAGCAGCCACAGGAACGGAATCGCGATGACCGCGGTGCGGCCCGTGACGCCCCAGCGCAGCAGGCGCGAGCGTGTCCAGCGATACGGGGGCAAGGTCTCGAGGAAGCGCAGCATCAACTGCGCGCCGGCGCTGCGGCGCTGCGGATGCGGAACCTCGGCGCGTGCGCTCATTCGATCAGCACCACCGGGCTGGAATCATGCCAGTGCAGATACACCTGCTGATCCCAGGTGATGTCGTCGGCGTGCCGGTACGCGTTGGGCTGCGTGATGCGCATCATCTTGCCGGTGCCGAGCTGCACCAGGTAGATGCTCATGTCGCCCATGTAAGCGATCTCCTTGACCACGCCGCGCGTGACGTTGTCGGTCTGCTCCGGCGGCGCGACCGAGATCTGGATCTTCTCGGGCCGGACGGCAGCCCACACCACTGCATCGGATGCGGCGCTGACGCCGTGATTCACGTAGATCGTGCCTTCGAGCTCCGGCGAGGCGATGCGCACGTGATCCGGTTCGTCCTCGACCATCTGGCCCTGGAACACGTTGATGTTGCCGATGAACTCGGCGACGTACTTGCAGTTCGGGTACTCGTAGATGTCCTTGGGCGTGCCGGTCTGCACGATGCGTCCGGCTTCCATGACGCCGATGCGGCTCGAGAGCGTCATCGCCTCTTCCTGGTCGTGCGTCACGACGATGAACGTCACGCCCAGCTGCTCCTGCAGGTTCACGAGCTCGAACTGCGTGTGCTCGCGCAGCTTCTTGTCGAGAGCGCCGAGCGGCTCATCGAGTAGCAGCAGCTTCGGACGTTTCACCAGCGAGCGCGCGAGCGCGACGCGCTGGCGCTGGCCGCCGGACAGCTGGTGCGGCTTGCGCTTGGCGAACTGCGTCAGCTTCACGAGATTCAGCATGTCCGAGACGCGCGTTGCGATCTCGGCCTTCGGCACGCCGTCCTGCTTCAGGCCGAACGCGACGTTCTGCTCCACCGTCATGTGCGGGAACAGCGCGTACGACTGGAACATCATGTTGACCGGCCGCTCGTACGGCGGGATGCCCGTCATATCGACGCCGTCGATGGAGATGCGCCCGGAGGTCGGGTCCTCGAACCCGGCCAGCATGCGCAGCAGCGTCGTCTTGCCGCAGCCGGAACCGCCGAGCAGGCAGAACAGCTCGCCGCGATAGACCTTCAGCGAAACGTCGTTGACGGCGACGAAGTCGCCGAACTTCTTCGTGACGCTCTCGATGTTGATGTAGGGCACCGCCTGGGGGTCATTCCAGACGGCGACTTTCTGCTGCGGCCGGTTGATGGAAGTAGCGACCATATGGCTGTCCGGGGTTGCAGGACGCCGGGCTCCGGCGCCCGGCGTCCTCCCTTGTTATTGTCCAGTCTGGAACTTGGTCCACATCCTGTTCATGAGGCGCTGGAAGTCTTCTCCGTAGGCGAGCGAGGGGAACAGCTTCGCCTTCACTTCCGGCGTCGGGTAGATACCCGGGTCGTTCTTCACCTCGTCGTTCACCATGGCGAGCGACTGGGCGTTGCCGTTCGCGTAGTTCACGGTGTTGGAGTTGTTGGCCGCGACCTGCGGGTCCATCAGATAGTTGATGAACGCGTGCGCGTTCTTCGGATGCTTGGCGTCCGCCGGGATCGCCAGCATGTCGAACCACACGATCGTGCCTTCCTTCGGAATCGCGAACTTGATCTTCACGCCCTGCCCGGCTTCTTCGGCGCGGTCGCGCGCCTGCAGGATGTCGCCGCTCCAGCCGACCGCGATGCACAGGTCGCCGTTGGCGAGATCGTCGATGTACTGCGAGGAATGGATCTTGCGGACGAACGGCCGGATCGGCATCAGCTTCGCTTCCGCCGCGTTCAGGTCCTCTTCCTTCTGGCTGTTCGGATCGCGGCCCATGTAGGCGAGCACCGTCTTGAGGATCTCGTCCGGCGCGTCGAGGAGCGACAGGCCGCAGTCCTTGAACTTGGCGACCATCTTCGGATCGTAAATGTAGTTCCAGCTGTCCGGCTTGGCGTCGCCGAGGATCTTCTTGATCTTGTCCTCGTTGTAGCCGATGCCGGTGGTGCCCCACAGGTAGGGGATGGCGTACTCGTTGTTCGGGTCGTGCAGGCCGACCCGGTTCATGATGTCCGGGTCCATGTTCTTCAGGTTCGGCAGCTGGCTCTTGTCCAGCTTCTGGAACACGCCGGCCTTGATCTGCCGTTCGAGGAACGAGGCCGACGGCACCACCACGTCGAAGCCGGAGTTACCCGCCAGCAGGCGCGTCTCCAGCACGTCGTTGGAATCGAAGACGTCGTAGGTCACCTTGATGCCGGACTGCTTCTCGAAGTTCGGGACCGTGTCCTCGGCGATGTAGTCCGACCAGTTGAAGACGTGCAGGACTTTCTCTTCCTGCGCAGCTGCACCGGGCTGCTGCGCCTGCTGCGCACCTTCCTTCTTGCCGCAGGCGGCGACGGCCAGCGCGATAGCGACAGCCGTCAATACAGTGCGAACCGGGTTGTTCATTGAGCTGTATCTCCCCGTTAGTGGATTTTGGAGGCGCCATGCGGGCACCGGAGGCTCGCGGCGCAGCGTAGCGCACAAACGGGAGTCAGCGGAAGCGTCGGAAATAGTCCATGGTCGGGTCCTGGTGGTCAGACGTTCATCAGCAGGTGCTCGCGCTCCCATGAGCTGATCACTTGCAGGAACGTTTCGTATTCATTCTCCTTGACCGCCGCATAGGCGATCACGAAGCGCTCTCCCAGGATGTCGATCAGGGGCCGCGCGTCGCGCAGCAGGCGCAAGGAGTCCTCGATGTTTCGTGGCAGCGAAAACGGCAGGTCATAGGCGCTGCCGGAGATCGGCTCGGACGGCTTCAACCCCTCGACCATGCCGAGGTAGCCGCAGGCCAGCGACGCGGCAATTGCGAGATACGGGTTTGCGTCCGCACCGGCGATGCGGTTCTCGACGCGCCGCGACGCCGGGGTCGAGACCGGCACGCGCAGGCCCGCGGTCCGGTTGTCGTAACCCCACTGGCTGTTGATCGGCGCCGAGTAGTGGCGCGTGATGCGCCGATAAGAATTGACGTTCGGCGCGAACAGCGACATTGCCGCGGGCAGATACTTCTGCAGCCCGGCGATGTGCGAGAAGAACAGCGGCGACGGCCGCCCTTCGGCGTCGCTGAAGACGTTGTTGCCGGTCCGGCGGTCGACGATGCTCTGGTGCACGTGCATCGCGCTGCCCGGCTCGCGCGCCATCGGCTTCGCCATGAACGTCGCATACATCTTGTGGCGCAGCGCCGCTTCGCGCGCCGTGCGCTTGAACAGGAACACCTGGTCGGCGAGCGACAGCGCGTTCCCGTGCAGCAGGTTGATCTCCATCTGTGCCGCGCCGTCCTCGTGGATCAGCGTGTCGATCTCGATGTCCTGGGCCTCGCAGAACGCATAGACGTCGTCGAACAGCGGATCGAATTCGTTCACCGCGGCGATCGAGTAGGACTGGCGGCCCGCCTCCGGACGCCCGGAGCGGCCGACCGGCGGCTTCAGCGGGTAGTCCGAGTCGACGTTCGGCTCGACCAGGAAGAACTCGAGCTCGGGCGCGACCACCGGCTCCCAGCCGTGCTGCGCGTAAAGCTCCAGCACGTGCTGCAGGACGTAGCGCGGCGCCATGGTCACGGGCCGACCGTCCGAATAGAAGCTGTCGTGAATGACCTGCGCGGTCGGCTCCGCCGCCCACGGCACGACGCGGATCGTGTTCGGATCCGCCTTCAGCACGATGTCGATCTCGGACGGACTGATGGCGCGCTCTTCGTCCGGGTACTCGCCCGTGACGGTCTGCAGGAAAATGCTTTCCGGCAGCCGCATGCCCTCCTCTTCGGCGAATTTTTCCGCAGGCATGATCTTGCCGCGCGGCACGCCGGCCATGTCGGGGATGATCGCCTCGACTTCCGAGATGCCATGTTCCTTGAAGAATTGCTGGATGACGCTCATACGCGTTGCCCCAATCGATTTTTGTGCGCGCGTTCGCGCGCGGCCTCGCCGAAAGCCGCGAACAGCGCTACGGAAAACGGGTTCTGGCTGAACTGCCACTCGGGGTGCCACTGCACCGCCAGCGCAAACGATTGCGCGTTGCGCACGCGAAACGCCTCGACGACGCCGTCCGGCGCGCGCGCCTCGATGTCCAGGTCGCTCCCCAGCTTCTGCACGCCTTGCGAGTGCAGCGAGTTCACCGTGATGCGATCGGAGCCGGCCAGCTTCTGCAACACGCCGCCGCGTATCAGTTCCACTTCGTGCGATGGACCGTACTGATCTTCGAGCGGAGCCTTCAGGTCCTCGCGATGGTCGCGCAGGCCCTCGACCTCGTGCAGCTTTTGCCAGAGCGTGCCGCCGAACGCGACGTTCATCTCCTGGAAGCCGCGACAGATGGCCAGCAGCGGCATGCCGCCCTCGACGACCTGCGGAATCAGCGGCAGCGTCGTCGCGTCACGATACGAATCGTGCAACGTGCCGGGATCGCTCGGCGGCCCTTTGTAGTGATGCGGCTCCACGTTCGACGGACTGCCGGTCAGCAGGATGCCGTCGAAGTCCGCCAGCACGTCGCGCAGGCCGATCCCCTCACCAAGCGATGGGATCAGCACCGGCACTGCATGCGCACCTTCCGCCACGGCACGGATGTACTTCTCCCCGACGCAGTGGAAGTAGTGGTTGCCGAGCAGACGACGATCGGCCGGAATGCCTATGACCGGTTTGCGAGTAGACACGTTTAATATCTTTAACAGCTGGCGAGGGAGCCAGCGTGAGGATGCCGCGGCATTTAACCACAGATCCGGCCCGCCTGCCCGCCCGGCAAAGCCCCTATGTGGCCATTTTTAGGCCGTACAAGGGCTTGCGCCGGCCTTCATCGCGCGCCGCCCCTTGCCCGGCGCAAGCGCCAATCGCTATCCTGCGGGCACCCTGCGGTCTTCAGATCGCTATCAAATTTTAAACAGGGTTTCCCCGATGGCGGTCGTCGAGACTTCGTACTACGCCCATTCGGCGCTTGCCGCGCCCGACCGGCCAGCGCTCGCCGGCGAAATCGAGGCGGACGTCTGCGTGATCGGCGGCGGCATCGCCGGTTGCTCGACTGCCTTGCATCTAGCCGAGCGCGGATATCGGGTCGTACTCCTGGAAGCGCAGCGGGTTGCCTACGGCGCCTCCGGTCGCAGCGGCGGTCAGGCTATCGCCGGCTACGCGTGCGGCCAGCACAAGCTCGAGCAACAGGTCGGTTTCGAAAACGCCCGGCGGATGTGGGACATCTCCCTCGAAGGCCTGCGGCTGATCCGCGATCGCGTCGAGCGGCATGCGATCGACTGCGACCTGCACTGGGGCCAGATGCACGTCGCCATCAAGGACCGGCAACGCGAGGACTTGCTCGCTGAGCATCGGGATCTCGAGGGTCGCTACGGCTATGGCGAACTGCGGTTCCTGGAGCGCGCGCAAGTGGAGTCGTTGCTGGCGACGAAGCGTTACTGTGCGGGGCTCTACGACTCGGGCAGTGGCCACCTTCATCCGCTGAACTACACGCGCGGCCTCGCCGCTGCAGCGGAAGCCGCGGGCGTGCAGATCTTCGAGAACTCCGCCGTCACCGCTTTGCACATCGCCGATCCGGCCGTCGTAAAAACGGAGCGCGGCAGCGTGCGGGCGCGATTCGTCGCAGTGTGCTGCAACGCTTACGGCGATGCGCTCATCCCGGCGTTGCGCTCGAGGATCATGCCGGTGGGCACGTATATCGTCGCAACGCAGCCGCTCGGACAAGCGCGAATCGAGCAGTTGATGCGCGAGAACATCTGCGTCTCCGACGCGAACTTCGTACTCGACTACTTCCGGCGCTCCGCGGATCACCGGCTGCTGTTCGGCGGCCGGGTCAGCTACTCCGGCGTGGATGCATTCGACACTGCGCGGGCGACGCGGCGACGCATGGTGAAAGTGTTCCCGCAGCTGGCGGACGCGCGCATCGAATTCGCCTGGGGCGGCTACGTCGATATCACGATCAGCCGTGCGCCGGACTTCAACCGCCTGGCGCCGAACGTTTACTACCTGCAGGGATTCTCCGGCCACGGCATCGCACTCACCGGCATTGCCGGCAAGCTGATCGCGGAAGCCATTGCGGGCCAGGCGGAGCGCTTCGACGTGTTCACGAAGCTGAGACATCGCAAGTTTCCAGGTGGCCGCGCATTGCGCATGCCCGCGCTGGTGCTCGCGATGCTCTGGTACCGGATGCGCGACCTTCTCTAGTCGCCTTCGTAGATGCACCCGCTGGTGCAGGTCTCGTGGATCACGACTTTCGCGAGCCGCGGCAGACGCGGCTTCGTCTCGCGCCAGATCCAGCGCGCGAGGTTCTCGCTGGTGGGATTTTCCAGGCCGGGGATCTCGTTGAGCAGCTGATGATCGAGCCGGTCGTACACCGGCTGAAATGCCGCGCGCACGTCGGCGAAGTCCATCACCCAGCCGGCCTGCGGATCGATCGGCCCGGCAAGGTACAGCTCGATGCGAAACGAGTGACCGTGCAATCGCGCGCACTTGTGCCCGGCAGGCACGTGCGGCAACCGATGCGCAGCTTCGATGGTGAAAGCGCGGAAGATCTGCATGCGAGTCGGGCGCGCGCCCGACCTACATCACGCGGCTTTGCGCCGGCGCGAGCTCGAGGCGCAGCTGCACTGTCCGCACGTGCAACGGATCGCGCTGCAATCGCCGCAGACGGTGAAATCGACGGAGCCGAAATGACGACGGCAATGCTCGCAATACGGCTTGCGACGGCC
>DATEKT010000213.1:0-82231 GCA_035277305.1 Steroidobacteraceae bacterium
TCAAGAAACAGGGACTCGACGACAGCACGATGGTGCTTTGGTGCACCGACAACGGCGCCGAAGGCAGGCGACCGTGGCGCGGCAGCTCAGGACCCTGGCGCGGCTCGTACAACACGGTGATGGAGGGCGGGATTCGCACGCCTTGTGTGATCCGCTGGCCCGGGCACATCGCGCCCGGCCGGACGTCCAACGAGCTGGTGCACGAAATGGACCTGTTCGCGACGTTTGCAGCTGCGGCTGGGGTTACAGAACTCCCGACCGATCGCGCCATGGACACCGTGAACCTGCTGCCGTTCCTGGAAGGCAAGCAGTCCGGCTCGGGGCGTGAGAGCGCGCTCTTTTTCACCGGCGACCAGTTGCGTGCTGTGAAATGGCGTGACTGGAAACTTCACTACGCATTCATGCCCGAGCCGCGGGTGACCGAGCCGCCGCTGATGCGGCTGTTCAATCTGCGCTCCGATCCGCGCGAAGAGACCGACATCAAGGACGCGAATCCCTGGGCGTCCGCGGTCTTCGAGCGCATCGCTGCCGACTACACGCAGAGCGTAGAGCGCTTTCCGAATGTGGTGCCGGGTACCAAGGACCCGTGAGTCGACTCAGCGACGCACGTAGCGCGTGCGCGTGACTGTGGGTGCGGTGCCGGAGATTCCCGAGCGCGTCGTCTCGATGACGAGTGTCTGGGAGGATTCCAACGTCAGTGCCTGCTGCACTTCGACGCGGATGTCGCTGCCGGGCACCGGAACCTGGGTCGAGATCAGCAGCGTCTGCCCGCGCCACGCAGCGTGTGAATGCTGGGTGGATTCCGCATGGCCGATCATGATCGAGTTGACCGAGTCCGTGCCGTCGAGCGCGTAGACCCGGCGCAGCGGCGGCTGCATGTCGTACGTCGAGAAGTGTGCGTCTTCGATCGCCAGCGAGTTCGGCGCCTGCCGGATCGTCAGCGCTGAACCCCAGCCGCTGCCCATGTCGCCGCTGACGAACTTCGCGTCGCCGCTCGCGGCGATCGATGGCTGCTCCGGAGAATCCGCGCGCTCCCAGGACCCGCTGAAATCCGGGTTGCTCTGAGCGGATGCACTTCCGAACAGCGCGAGTGACAGCAAGAGCGGGAGCCGACGCATCGCGCGAGGATACCTTTATCGCTCCGCCAGCGCGACGTTCCCCGGCGCGTCGCTGCTGTACGCACGCCCGTAGTGCCGCTCGATCCGCCGCTGAAAGAAATCCCACACCGTCGTCATCGCCAGGTAGTACAGCGCTGCAACCAGGAACAGCTCGAGGACCATGAACCGCTCCTGGATCAGCACCTGCGTCCGCCGCAGCAGCTCCTCCATCGAGATCACTGACGTGATTGATGTGGTCTTCAACAGCCCGTTGATGCTGTTGCCGAGCGTCGGCACGATCAGCCGGATCGCCTGCGGCAGGACCACGAAGCGCATGGTCTGCGCCTTGTTGAGGCCAAGCGCCTTGGCCGCGGCCGTCTGTCCCTTGGATACCGACTGAATGCCGCCACGGATGATCTCCGCGAGGTACGCGCTCTCGTTGAGGATCAATCCCAGGAACGCCGACTCGATGACCGACAGCTTGATGCCGAGCTGCGGCAGGCCCGTGTAGATGATGATGAGCTGCACCAGGAGCGGCGTGCCGCGAAACACCCAGATGTAGAACTGCGCGATGCTCGACAGCCAGCGCTGCGAGGAGAAACGCATCAGCGCCAGTGCGCAGCCGAGGATCAGGCCGCCCGAGATCGCGGCCAGAGTGAGCCCGAGCGTCACCAGCGCGCCCGTTGCGAGATAGGGATTGAGCAGATACTCGAAGAAGCCGGACCAGTCCCACCCTTGCGCCATGAACGTGTTCTCCTCGCCTCAGCTGCGCGGGCCCTTGACGGCGATCTCGCCGCCGATCGGCTCGACGCCGTACTGATCCAGCAACTTCTGGAAGCTGCCGTCGTTCCGCATCTCGTTGAGCACTTTCGCGATCGCGGCGGCAAGCGTGCCGTCGCGGGCAGCCAATGCCACCGGCGTCGGGAACAGACCGTGCAGGGCGCGAACGAAGCCGCCGCGCTTCTCGTATTCGGCGCTGGTAGCGTCGATTGCGAGCGTGGCGTCGACCTGCCCGGCGCGCAGCGCCTGGAACGCCATGGAGAAGTTCTCGAACGTGCGAATGTTCAGGCCTTTCTTGCCGCGGCTCACCAGCAGCTTGTGCAGCTCGCGCGCCTTGTTCTCCTCGAAGCCGCCGATCTCGACGCCGATGCTGCGACCGGCGAGATCGTCGGCGCTCGCGATCTTCAGCGCGCTGCCCTTGTTGATGCTGATGCTGATCGCCTGGTCTTCGTACGGCAGCATGTACATGATCTTCGCGCGCTCCGGCGTGTAGAAGATGCCGGTGTTGATCACGTCCCAGCGGCCCGCGTTGAGCCCGGGGATCATCGCGGAGAATTCGATGCGCACGTACTCGGGCGTGAGGCACAGCCGCTTCGCGACGGCCTTGCCGAGCTCGACGCGCATGCCCTGCAGCTGTCCGGAGCGGTCGACGAACTGCAGCGGCGGCAGCGTCGGATTGACCGACATCAGCAGCGTGCCTTTTTTCACCAGCGCGTTGTCCGGCACCGGCGAGCGGCACTGCGCCCAGGCGCCGGACGCGGCAGTCGACAGGATCAATACGAGCAGAGAGTCACGAAGCATTTTCACTGCAGGCTTTCCCAAAAGTGTATCCGCATGGTATCCGTATCATATCCAACTCAGTTCCGGACAGACCCGGGTTCGCGGAGCATCGATGATCCAGATTGAAAATGTCAGCAAGTGGTACGGCTCGTTCCGCGTGCTCGCCGATTGCACGACGCAGGTCGGCAAGGGCGAGGTCGTGGTGGTGTGCGGGCCGTCCGGCTCGGGCAAATCGACGCTGATCAAGTGCGTCAACGCGCTCGAGCCGTTCCAGCAGGGCAGCATCAGCATCGAGGGCGTGAGCGTGGGCGACCCGCAGGTGGATCTGAACCGGCTGCGTGCGCGGGTCGGCATGGTTTTCCAGAGCTTCGAGCTGTTTCCGCATCTCACGGTGGAGAGCAACCTGTCGCTGGCCTTGCTCAAGGTTCTCAAGCGCACGCCGGAGCAGGCGCGCGAGCGCTCGCTGCAGCTGCTGGAGCGCGTCGGCATGAGCGCGCACGCCGCCAAGTTTCCGAGCCAGCTCTCCGGCGGCCAGCAGCAACGCGTCGCAATCGCGCGCGCGCTGGCGATGGATCCCATCGCCATGCTGTTCGACGAACCGACGTCGGCGCTCGATCCGGAGATGGTCAACGAAGTGCTCGACGTCATGGTGCAGCTGGCGCGCGAGGGCATGACGATGATGTGCGTCACTCATGAGATGGGCTTCGCCCGCAAAGTGGCGCATCGCGTGATCTTCATGGACCGTGGCAGCATCGTGGAGGACTGCCCCAAGGAAGAATTCTTCGGCAACCAGGCCGCGCGCTCCGAGCGCGCGCAGCAGTTCCTGTCGAAAATCCTGCAGCACTGAGCCGGATTGCCGGCGCCGCGGCACGCCATGGGGGTGACGTGCCGCGGCGCGCGACGTTCGTGAGGCAGCCTCGTTAAGGGGGATTACTTCGGCAATTGCCCCATGAACTCTTTGTCGGCGAGCACCTTCGCATACGCTTTCGCCGTCTCGGGCGCTTCGATCGCACGCTTCCAGCTCGCATCGAACTTGTCCGGATCGATCTGCCTGGCGCGCGTGATCGAGGCCAGCGCCTTGGCCTTGTCGCCGTTCAGATAGGCGATGAAGCCCTGGTTGATGCGATCGCCGCAGTTGTGCGGCTCCCAGCGCACGATCTTGTCCGCCAGGATCATTGCCTTGTCGAGCTTGCCGTCCTGCACCAGCGGGCCGCGCTTGCCGCGCGAGCTCCACGCCAGTTGCAGCGGCAGCTCACGACGCAGCTCGGTGACCGGATCGACATCGTCGTTGACGTTGACGTACGCGAGACGATCGTTGCCCCACGCGGAGCCGCCGCCCTTGCGCACGACCATGAGACCGGCCGACTGGCGGCCGCGACGATCGCCGCCCGCGTCATCGCCTGCTTTGAGCGCAGCCGCGAGGCGCTCCGCCAGCTCGCCCTGGGTCTCTTCGAAAGCTTTCGCCATTTCCTGCACGACATGCGGGCCCGTGAGGATGTTGCCCTGGATGGTGTAGTGGGCGCCCTTCACACCGCCGGCCCAGACGTTGGCGATCGGTCCGGTGAAGGAGGCGACGTTGCCCTTGGCATCCACGACCGCGACCTGGCGCCCGTCCTTGCTCGGGTAGGTGTCCTCCGCCAGCATCTTGTCGATCACCTGTTGCGCGCTCAGGCCCTGGCGCAGCAGCTCGAGGCCCCGCGGTCCGTAGCTGCCGTTCATGTGCGCCTGCGTCGCGACGCAACCGACGCCGGCTTCGCACCACGGCACGTGATTGCCCACGCCGAACACCAGCGACGCCACCGCCACGCCCATGTCGCCCGTCTCCGGGTCGTACGCGACGATCGAGAAAGTGGCGGAGGCGCTCTGGGCGAGCAGCAGCGCGGCCGCAAGCAGCGCGTAGCGGATCTTGGGAAGCATTGAGGCTCCTTCGAGATATTGTCTGTGTCACTGAGAGGATTTCAGTGGGATACCAGTTGTATGCGCAAATCTGGCGGAAAGCAAGACGTGGTTGCGCGAGATCGTTGACAGTCGCGTGCGGTTCGTGGCTAGCTACGCGCCCTGCGTATCCGAGTGGGATACCAGTGGGGTTACAGACAAATTCACGCGGGGAGAGTGACGAATGCGTGCAGCCAAGAACTTTCGACGCGGCCCGGTCTGCGGTGTAGCGGCAGCGCTGACGCTGGCCGGCAGCGGCATGTCGAGCGCCGTCGCGCAGGAAGTCGCGACGGCATCCGAGCCGATCCAGGAAGTGGTGGTCACCGGCTCGCGCCTGCGGCGCGACGACCTGTCGGCGCCGAGCCCGACGGTGCTGGTGTCGAACCAGGACATCCAGCTGTCCGGCCGCGGCACGCTGGAAGGTCTGCTCAACGAGCTGCCGCAGCTGCGCCCGGACACCGGCGCCACGACAGCGAACATCGGCCAGGCCGGCCTGCACACCGCCGACCTGCGCGGCCTGCGTCCCGAGCGCACGCTGGTGCTGGTGAACGGCAAGCGTTTCACACCGGCGAACGAGAGCGGCCTCGTCGACCTGTCGCGTATTCCCGATGCGCTGGTGAAGCGCATCGAGGTGACGACGGGCGGCGCGTCAGCCGTGTACGGCTCCGACGCCATCGCGGGCGCCGTCAACTTCATCATGCGCGACGCCAGCGACATCGACGGCCTGGAAGTGCGCTACGACTACGGCCAGACGTTCGAGAGCGACGGCGAGAACCACAAGCTCGACCTGATCTGGGGTACGAAGTTCGCTGACGACCGCGGCAGCATGGTCGTGAACGTCGGCACCTACGAGCAATCGCCGGTGCTGTTCGACAACCGCGACTTCTCGCGCATCAACATGGACATCCGCAACGGCGCGCTGGTGCCGGCGGGTACCTCCAACAATCCGGGCTCGGCTTTCTTCCTGACGCCCACGCAGATCAACTCGCTGGTCGGCGTGAACCTGAACGACTTCACCACCGACCGCGACTACTCGGTCGGCGGCAGCGGCAGCTGTACGCAGGTGCAGGGCATCCGCTTCGGCCGCAATGGCGTGCCGCTGCCTTACTGCGATCCCGAGGACCGCTACAACTACAACAAGGGCAACTATCTGCTGCGCCCGTACAAGCGCTACAACATCAGCGCGCTCGCGGACTTCAAGGTCAACGACAAGATCGATGCGTACACCGAATTGTTCTACACGAACAACCGCAACAGCTGGAACCTCAACGTCGCGTCGTTCCAGCCGCAGACCAGCGGTCGCAATTCGCTGTTCCTGCCGAACTACGCGTCCAACACGGCGCTGTACCAGGCGACGCGCGACTTCCTCTCGGCGAATGCCGGCGTCTTCGATCCCGATGGCGACGGCAACGCCGAGATCTTCGCGGCCGGCCGCAACCTGACCGAGGCAGGCTTCCGTTACTTCAACTACGACAACAGCTCGTACAGCATCACCGGCGGTCTGCGCGGCGACCTGCCGTTCCGCGATTGGCAGTTCGACACGTACTACCAGCTGCAGCGCGCGACAGAGGCGCAGAACCAGCAGAACACGGTTTCGAACCTGCGCCTGTCGCTGGGACTCGACGTCGTAGTCGATCCGGTCACGGGTCAGGCCCGTTGCCGCAACCAGTTCCAGGGCTGCGTGCCCGTCAACCTGCTGGGCATCGACGCGGCGTCGCCGGAGGCGGTGGCCTTCCTGACGCCCGACAAGGGTGACCAGGAGTTCTTCTCGCGCAACGTGTTCCAGGCATCGATGAACGGCACGCTGTTCAATCTGCCGGCCGGAGCGGTGAGCGCGGCGATCGGCTTCGAGTGGCGCGAGCAGGGCTACGAGTTCAAGCCCGGCGGCCTGAACGAGGCCGGTCCGCTCGGCGGCCAGCAGCCGTCGATCGACGCTGACAACAGCGTGTGGGAGTTGTTCTCGGAAGCGCGCATTCCGCTGCTGAAGGACATTCCCGGCATCGACTCGCTGGCGATCGAGCTCGCGTATCGCTACTCGGATTACAAGACCAGCGGCGGTGTCGAAACCTACAAGGCCGGCCTCGAATGGGGCCCGGTGGACTGGCTGCGCTTCCGCGGTGCTTTCAACCGCGCGGTGCGCGCGCCGAATCTGCGCGAGTTGTACGCGCCGCAGACGCGCGGCTTCGAAGGCGGCGAGGATCCTTGCGATTCGCAGCAGAATCCGTCGCAGGCGGTGAAGGACTTCTGCGTGCTGACCGGCGTGCCCGCCGACGTCATCGACACCTTCGTGCCGAGCGTCGACCTGACGGGCCGTCGCGGCGGCAATCCGAACCTCGTGCCCGAGGAATCGGACACGGTGACGTTCGGCTTCGTCATGTCTCCGCCGTTCATTCGCAACTTCAACCTGACCCTCGACTACTACAACATCAAGGTCAACGACGCGATCAACACGGTGACGGCCGAGCAGCAGCTCGCGACCTGCTACCAGCTGCTGGATCTCAATGACCAATCGTGCCGCGCGATCACCCGCCTGCCGAACGGCCTGGTGTTCGAGGTGCTGGCGCTGGCCAGCAACATCTCGACGTTCGAGGTCAACGGCCTCGACCTGCAGTTCGACTGGGGCTTCGAGCTGCCCTCGGCGCTATCGTTCGGCGGCAACGGCGCGATGCTGCACTTCCGCGGCCTCGCCGGCTGGATGTTCGAGCGCAAGAGCCAGCAGATCGACATCGCTCCGGTCGTCGACTGCGCCGGCAAGATGGGCACGGGCTGCAGCGGCTTCGGCAACCGGCCGATTCCCGACTTCACCTCGAAGATCGACCTGCGTTACGTGAGTGGCGGCTTCGGCGCCGGCCTCAGCATGCGCACCATCGGCTCGTTCGGCTTCGTGCCTGGCGACAACCGCGGCGCGGTGTTCAACAACAAGGTGGCTTCCGAGAACTACTTCGACTTCGACGCCAGCTACGAGGTGACCGACGCGCTCGCGGTGCACGCGATCGTGAAGAACCTCGCGGACGAGCAGCCCACGGTGCTGGGGCAGGGCATCGCCGGCGACTCCGGCGTGGACGTCGGTCTGTACGACGTGCTCGGCCGGCGCTTCGTGGTCGGCTTCAACTACTCGTTCCACTAGCCGGCACACTTCCATGAGCCGCGCGCGCGCTTGTCCATATGAAAGGTGGGCAGGGCGCGTTGCGGCCGGGAAGGCAGCTGTGCGTCTGCACGCGCTCGCGGTAAGGTCTGCGTGCGCGAGAACGGTCGACGTCAGAACAAGGGAAAATGCTCAATATGAAGAAGCTGGGAGGAACGTTCACCATGGCGATCACTCCATTCAGTGGAGACGGTCGCCGCGTCGAGCAGGGCGTGTTGCGTGATTTCGTCGACTGGCAGATCGAGCAGAAAGTTGCAGGACTGATTCCCCTCGGCAGCACCGGAGAGTTTCTTTCGCTCACCGACGAGGAACGGCACCAGGTCGCGAAGACGGTCATCGATCAGACGAGGCGCAGGGTTCCGGTCGTCGTCGGCACCGGCGCAGAGAGCGCGACGGACGTGATTCGCTACAGCCTCGACGCGCAGGAGCTCGGCGCGGACGCGGTGATGGTGATCCCGCCGTTTTACGCCACGCCGACGGACGAAGAGCTGTATTGCCACTACGAGACGATCGCCGGCGCGCTGTCGATCCCCGTCATGCTCTACAACAATCCTGCGACCGCGAACATCGATATGCTGCCTGCGACCATCGCGCGGTTGTCCGAAATTCCGAACGTCTCGTACGTCAAGGAGTCGACGCTCGATCCGACGCGCATTCGCGAGATCCTGCGGCTCGCCGCGGATCGCATGGCGGTGTTCGGCGGCATCATGGGCTACGAGTCGTTCCTCAATGGCGCAGTCGGCTGGACCGCGGTCGCCGCGAACGCCATGCCGCGCGCATGCCAGGACCTCTATCGTCTGTGCGTGACGGAACCGGACCTGGCGACGGCGCGCCAGCTGTACCAGCGCATCACCCCGCTGATCGATCTCGTCGGTGCGCATCGCTACGTCAGCGCGACGAAGGCGGTGCTCGAGCTGATGGGATTGCCCGTCGGCCCACCGCGCTCGCCGCGCTTGCCGTTTGCGGGAGAGGATCTGGCCTGGGCGCGCCGCGTCGTCGCCGATCTCGGCCTCAAATTCCGCTGAAGGCGCGTATGTCGCAGCTGGATCTGATCGTCAGGAATGCGCAGATCGCGACGGCGACCGAGTCGTTCCGCGGCGATATCGGCATCCAGGACGGAAAGATCGCGATGCTCGGCCGGGTGACGCTGCGCGCGGCCGGTGAGATCGATGCGCAAGGCTGCCTGGTCACGCCGGGTGGCGTCGATGCGCATTGTCATCTCGATCAGCCCACCAGCGACGGCTCGGTGATGGCCGATGATTTTCTCAGCGGCACGATCGCGGCCGCATGCGGCGGCACGACCACAGTCATTCCGTTCGCCTGCCAGTTCAAGGGCAAGAGCGTGCGTGCAGCGGTCGATGACTACCATCGTCGCGCCGCGGGCAAGCCCGTCATCGACTATGCGTTCCACCTGATCGTCAGCGATCCGACGCGCGACGTGCTGGAGCGCGAGCTGCCGGAGCTGATCGGCGAAGGCTACACGCACTTCAAGATCTACATGACCTATGACGATCTGAAGCTGTCGGACCGTCAGATCCTCGATGTGCTCGCACTGGCGAAGCGGCACGGCGCGCTGCCGATGATTCACGCGGAGAACGACGATTGCATCGCGTGGCTGACCGACGTGCTCGAGCGTGCGGGCAAGACGGCTCCGCGTCATCATTCCGATGCGCGACCGACGGTGATCGAGCGCGAAGCCGCGCATCGCGCCATCTCGCTCGCCGAGCTCATCGATGTGCCGGTGCTGATCGTGCACGTCTCCAGCAATGCGGCGATGACGCAGATTCAGCTGGCGCAGTCGCGCGGCATCAATATTTTCGGCGAGACCTGTCCGCAATACCTGTTCCTCACCGCTGAGGATCTCGCCGCTCCCGGATTCGAAGGCGCGAAGTGCATCTGCAGCCCGCCGCCGCGCACGGTCGACGACCAGGAGCACATCTGGCGCGGTCTGAAGACCAACGTGTTCCAGGTGTTCTCTTCCGACCACGCGCCCTTCAGCTTCGCGGGCAATCAGGGCAAGGCCGTGCACGGCGAGCATGCACCGTTTCGCTCGGTGCCCAACGGCGTTCCCGGCATCGAGACACGCATGCCGCTGCTGATGTCGGAAGGCGTGCTGAAGGGGCGCATCGATGTGCAGCGTTTCGTCTCGCTCACCGCGACCGCCCCCGCGAAGCTGTACGGGCTGTACCCGCGCAAGGGCTCGATCGTGCCCGGTGCGGACGCGGATCTCGTGATCTGGGATACGCAAACGCAGTTCACGCTCGCCAACAGCCGCCTGCACCACAACGTGGACTACACGCCCTACGAGGGCATGGAGCTCAGCGCGTGGCCAAAGCAGGTGCTGTCGCGTGGCGAGCTCGTTGTCGAAGACGGCAAGTGCCTGGGCCGCCCGGGCCGCGGTCAGTTCCTGCCGTGCCTGCGTCGATGAGCTCCGCGCTGCACGATCCGTTCGATTCGATCCTGGCGTGGCTGGAAAGCCTGATTGCTGCGCCGACTGCATATCCGCCCGGAGACACGTCGCAGATTGCGCGGCAACTGCACGCAGCGCTCGGCGACATGGGCTATGAAACGCAGACGCACACCTTCGCGCCGCAGCTCGCCAATGTGGTCGCAAGCATGGGCAGCGGCTCGCCGTCTTTGGTGTTCAACGCCCACCTGGATACTGTCGGACCGGGCGACCTCACGCGCTGGACTCGCTCGCCGTTTGTCGCGACCGTCGAGAACGATCAGGTGTATGGCCTGGGCGCCGCGAACTGCAAAGGCAGCGCTGCAATCCAGCTGTGGCTGGCGCAACAGATCGCCCGGCGCGGCGGCCCGGCACGGGGGCAGGTGGTCTTCACGTTCGTGACAGACGAAGAGAGCCTCGATGCCAATGGCATGAGCGCGCTGCGAAACGCGGGTCTCGTGAAGCCGGACATGCTGTTGCTCGGCGCACCGACGCAGAACGCGTTGATCACGGTCGAGCGCGGCGTGCTCTGGGCGGAAATCGTCGCTTCCGGTCGCGCCGCGCATGCCGGCCAGCCGGAGGACGGCGACAACGCGATCCTGCGCATGGTGCGCATCCTGCAGCACCTGGAACGCGAAATGACGGCGCGCCTGGCCGGGCGGCGCGACGGGGACATGCAGTCGACGATGAACATCGGCATGATGCGCGGCGGAGAGAATACCAACGTCGTGCCAAGCCGCTGTGTAGTCCAGATCGATCGCCGCCTGCTGCCGTCCGAGTCGGTGGACTCCGCGTTCGCGGAGCTTTCGCTGGTCGTCGCGAGGGCGGGGGAGCCTGCCGACCAGGTCGAGGTCAAGCGGCTGCGAGGCACCAATGGCTTCCGGGGTTCCGCAGACGGCCCGCTGGTATCCACCTTGCGTGCCGCGATTCAGGACGTCACCGATGCTCCCGCGACCTTTTCGAGCGCGATCGGCGTGAGCGATGGCCGCTACTTCGCGGACGACGGCATCGAGATCGTGAACTTCGGGCCGGGTGTCGGCGCCGCCGGTCACGCCAGCAACGAATCCGTCAGCATCGATGAGCTGCGGCAGGGTGCCCGCATCCTCGAACAGGTCGTCGAGCGCTTGCTCGGCTACAAGCAGCGCCTGTGACCTGACCAGGCCGACATGCCGCGTCTTCGCGACGATCGCTTTCGACAGCAGGGCCGCACCCTCGACTTCGAGATGGACGCCGAGGTTCGGCACGCCATCGAAGGCGAGAGCATCGCCGCCGCCCTGATCGCAGCCGGTCAGCTCGAATTCCGCCGGGACAAGAGCGGCGCGCCGCGCGGGCCGTTGTGCGGCATGGGCGTGTGCCTCGAGTGCGAAGTGTCGGTCGATGGCGCGGTCCGGCGTGCGTGCCTGACCAAAGCCCGCGCAGGCATGGTCGTGCGCTCGCTGGATTTCCGTGTGCCGCTGCCTGCGGCACAAGATGTCGCGGCACCCGCGCGCGGGCAGCCATTGCAGTGTGACGTACTGATCGTCGGCGCCGGACCCGCGGGGCTCACGACGGCACTCAGGCTCGCAGCGGCGGGCGTAGAGGTCATCGTCGCCGACGAAAGGCCGGAGCTCGGCGGCCAGTTCTTCAAGCAGCTCGCGCCGTCGTACGCGTTTGCGCGGCAGGCGCCGACGGACGATCAGTATCGGGACGGTCGCGAGCTGATATCCAGGCTGCTCGCAGGTCCCGCGCGCCTGCTGAGCGATGCATCCGTGTGGGGTGCAATCCGGCAGCCCGACGGGATTTTCTCGGTATCGATCACGCGTCCCGGCAAGTCGTGCGAGGTGCAGGCCCGGCAGGTCGTGCTGGCGACCGGCGCATACGAGTCCGTGCCGCCGTTCGAGGGCTGGACGCTGCCCGGGGTCATGACCACGGGTGCGGCGCAGGGACTCGTGCGCAGTTACCGCGTCACGCCGGGACAGCGGGTGCTGATCGCCGGCAACGGACCGTTGAACATGCAGCTCGCGTGCGAGCTGCTGGAAGGCGGCGCGCAAGTTGTTGCGCTCGCCGAGTCCGCCCGTCATCCCTGGCCGCACCACGTCGCCGCGGCAGCGGGCATGTTGCTGAGCTCGCCCGGCCTGACGACACGCGGCGTGAAGTACTGGCAACTGCTGCGCAAGCATCGTGTCCCGATCTACTTCGAACATCGAATTGCTGGCGCTGCAGGTGACAAGCGAGTCGCGCAGGCGACGATTGCGCCCAATTCTTCGAGCGGCGAACGCAAAGAGTTTGCGGTGGATGCCGTCTGCGTCGGCTACCGCTTGCAGCCCTCGAACGAATTGGCGCGCATGCTCGGCTGCGCGCAGCACACGACTGCACCTGGCATCGTCGAAATCACTCGCGGCCCGGCGGGGACGACCAGCATTCCCGGCGTGTTCGTGATCGGCGACGGCGCAACGCTCGGCGGCGCGCACGTCGCGATGGCCGAGGGCAGGCTCGCCGCCGACGCGATCCTCGACAGTCTTGCCGTCGCGCGCCCGGCGCAAGATCCCGCTGATCGACGTGTGCTGGAGCGGCATCGGAAATTCCAGCGGCACCTCTGGTCTCTCTACGCAGCGCCGGAATTCCTGCCTGCGGCGCCGGACGTGATCGTGTGCCGGTGCGAGCGCGTCAATCTGGGGGAGTTGCAACAGCTGATCGAGAGCGGCGTACGCGACATTGCCACCATCAAGCAGCTCACGCGCGCGGGCATGGGTCCTTGCCAAGGTCGCTATTGCCAGAAAACGATCGCGCAATTGCTCCACGCTGCAGACGGCGCTGCGACGCTGGTCGCTCCCGGCGTGCCGCGGCTCCCGGTCAAACCTGTGACGATCTCGGCCGTCGCCGCGGAGAAACCAGAGTGGTACGGCTATCGCACGCTGGAGATGCCGGCGCAGAAGGCTAGCGCGAGCGCCGCCCAGGAAAGCGAAGCGAGCGTCCTCGTCATCGGCGCGGGAATCATCGGCGTCTGCACGGCGCTCTATCTGGCGCGTGCCGGTATCGACGTGTTGCTCATCGACCGCGGCCGCTCGAACGGCCAGGCTTCCGGCGCGAATGCGGGCAGTCTGCATCTGCAGTTGCTCTCATGGGATCTGCCCGCTGAGACCGGAGCGGATCGCTCGACGGCTGCGCAGACTCTGCTGCTGCAGAAGCTCGGCGTCGACACGTGGCGCGAGCTGGAATCGGAAACCTGTGCCGACTTCGAGCTGAAGATGACGGGTGGCCTGGTGGTCGCCGAGACCGAGGCCGATCTGGAATTCCTGCGACAGAAGGCGGCCGCCGAGCGTGCCTTCGGCATCGACGTCGAGCCCGTGAATGCCGCGGACCTGCGCAGCATGGTGCCGCTGATCGCGGATCGCATGATCGGCGGCACGTTCTGCGCAGGCGAGGGCAAGATCAATCCGATGCTGGCGACGCCGGCATTGCTGCAGGCGGCAATCAGTGCCGGCGCGCGGTTCCGGCCGAACGTCGCAGTGCTCGGCGTCGAGCGCAGCGGCGGAACATTCTGGGTCACGACCAATGCCGGCAGGATTCGCTGCGGCAAGGTCGTCAGCGCAACCGGCGGCTGGTCGTCGGAAGTGAGCCGCATGGTGGGCGCCCACCTCCCGGTGAAGACCGCGCCCCAGCAGATGATCGTCACCGAAGCCACGAACGCGCGCATCGACTATCTGCTCGCGTTGGCCCGGCGGCATCTGACGATGAAGCAGGCCGCGAACGGCAATCTCATCATCGGCGGCGGCTGGCCCGGGACCTACGATGCCGAGGCCGGACGCGCCATCACGCTGCGCGACAGTATCGAGGGAAATCTGTGGGTCGCGCAGCGCGTGATCCCGGACATCGGCGCGCTGCGGGTCATCCGCAGCTGGGCCACGATCGGCGTGATGATCGATGGCGCGCCGATCATCGGCGAGCTGCCGGGCGTGCCGGGTTTCTTCAGCGCCGTGGGTGCGAACGGTTACACGATGGGTCCGATCATCGGGCGCGTCATCGCACAGCTCGCCACCACGGGCGAGCGGATCGTCGACATCCGTCCGTTCCGGCCGGACCGCTTTCACTAATGCACACGAGGTTAGAGCCATGACGAGACAGTTTCTGAGCGTCGCAGTCGCGGTGCTGGCGATGCAGGGCCTGAGCGGTTGCGGTTCGGGTCAGCAAGGCGCCGCGCAGGCTCCCGCTGCGGCCACGCCGCCAGCTCTGCCGACGTCGCAGGACTACGGCATTCCCGACTCCAAGCACCGCTTCGAGATCCAGAACGCGCTGATCGCGCAGAAGCTCGACCAGGCGCTGCTGCCGGCGATGCGCGCGCAGAAGATCGACATGTGGATCGTGCTCGATCGCGAAGGCAATCCCGACCCGCTGAACACCGAGCTGGGCGGGCGCGGCACCGGCGTGCGTTCCGCTTACATCTTCTTCGACAACGGCGGCGACAAGGTCGAGAAGCTGTACTACGGCTCGCACGAGCAGCCGGCGAACTCGGTGATCGCGCGCACCTACGACGAGAAGAAGTACTACGGTTACAGCAAGGAAGGTCTGACGCCATACCTGAAGAAGGCGGTGTTCGATCGCAAGCCGAAGCGCATCGGCATCAATACTTCGCCGACGTTACCGATGGCCGACGGCCTGACCGCCGGACTCAAGGAATACCTGGTCGCGACGCTCGGGCCGGATTATGCCCGGCGCCTGGTTTCCGCCGAGCTGCTGACGCGCGACTTCCGCCTGAATCGCCAGCCGCTCGAGACGGACTTGTACAAGCAGCTGCTGAGCTGGTCGGCGCGCTGGATGGAGGAGGCGCTGAGCACGGCGAACGTGGTCACCGGCAAGACGACGGCCGAGGACATTGCCTGGTGGCTGGAGGATCGGGCGCTGCAGCTGGGCGTGCACGGCGGCGGCACCGTGCGGGTCGTGCGCGAAGGTCTGCTGTTGCCGATTCATGATCCGAACATGACCCTGCAACCCGGAGATATACTCAGCATCGACGGCGGTCTGGACTATCTCGGCTACGAGACCGACATCAAGCGAGCGGCCTACATTCTGCGTCCCGGCGAGAAGGCTGTTCCGGATGACCTGATGATCGCCTGGAAGGCCGCGCACGCAATGGGAGCGCTGTACGCCAAGAACATGGTCGTGGGGCACGTCGGTCACGAGATCTGGGCCACGATCAACAAGGAGGCGCAGGCGCAGGGTTACGCGGCGGTCGGTCCGGATGCGGGAGGCGATGCCAAGACCACCACCAAGCCGGAGGTCGGCATCTACGGGCACTCCGTCGGCAACGTGGCGCACGATATCGGTGCGCGAATTGCAGCGAACGTGCCGTTCGCCTACGGCGACCGGGTCGGCTACCCGCTGCAGAAGGGAGAATGGGTTTCGATAGAGTTGCACGTCAGCACGCCGATTCAGTCATGGGGCGGCAAGACGTGGTACGCGAGATTCGAAGAGACGGGGCAAGTGACCGAGCAGGGCCTGACATGGCTGCTGGCGCCGCAGGAAACGCTGTTCCTGATCGAGCCGGCGCACTGATCGAAGGCACTGCGCGGTCCCGCCTCGATGCGCGATGACTCAACTGGAATGAGGCGATGACCACTAACGGCAAACGAAGCACGAAGCGAAGCGCGCAGGGCGTCCCCGCAACCAGCGGCGACAGTCTGAGCCAGGCTGCCTACGACATGTTGCTGCAGCAGATCCTGGATCGCACGCTGGTCGGCGGCGCGGTGATCCAGGAGCGGCGGCTCGCGGAGGCGATGGGCATCTCGCGCACGCCGATGCGCAGGGCGCTCGCGCGCCTGGAAGGCGAGGGTCTGCTGAATCGCCTCACCGATCGGTTGCTCTCGGTGAGGCTCGTGAGCCTGACCGAATGTCTCGATGCGATGGCGGTGCGCCAGCTGATCGAGCCGGAAGCGGCGCGGCTGGCGACCGGCCGCATTCCGGCGGCGGAGCTCGAGAAGCTCAAGACCGAGCTGAGCGAGCTGATGAAGAACAAGAAGCCCAGTCGCGCGATGCACTGGGCCTTCGACGACAATCTGCACGGTGCGATCGCGCGCCACAGCGGCAACAGCGCGCTGTACGAGACAGTCACCAAGCTGCGTCTCTCCACGCGCCTGTTCGAGCAGATGACCATGCCGCAGCCGACGTGGTCGCCCGGCACGGAAGAGCACCTCAAGATCATCAAGGCCATGGAGCGCAGCGAGCCGGACAAGGCCGCCGAGGCCATGCGCGTGCACCTGACGCTCACGCGCCGCAATATCCTCGACATGCTCGACAAGTAGGCGTCGAGCTTTCTCTCCGCAAGCCATCCGGGACCGCGATTGCGCCAGCGATCGCGGCTGCCTGCGCGCGCCCGCGAACAGTGCGGTTGCTGCTGGGTTGCATTTCGTATACGAGTGGGATACAACCGGCATTCCGATATGATCCCAAGAACGACGAGGGTGGTGCGCATGTCCCAGATCGAGAGCTCCGGCCGGTCCACATTGCTGCGTACAGCAGGCGTGTTCATCCTGGCGCTGGCGGGCAGCAGCGGTGCGCAATACGCAGCGGCGGCCGCAGCGGGGACCTCCGAGGCGTCCAAGCAGCTGGCAGCATTCGTCAACGAGTTCGCCACGCCGGATGACACCGGCAAGCTCACCGACAAGAGCGCCGCTTCCTTCGCCAAGGAGCTGCAGGAGACGCGGCGCAATCTCGCCCGGCTGCGCGCCATCGATCAGCAGGGCCTGTCGCTCGACGAGCAGATCGACTGGCAGTTCGCGCAGAGCATCCTGCGCGGCCACGAGATCGAGCAGGCGCAGATGCAGAGCTGGAAGCGCGACCCGCGCGACTACATGAATTTCACCGACGTGGCGCGCACCGTCGCCCAGCCGGGCACGCCGCAGGAGAAGGCGCAGCAGCTGCTGCCGATTCTCAAGCTGATCCCGGCGCAGCTCGGCAACGCGCAGCGCAACCTCGAGGTCTACATCCCGCGTTTCCAGGAGCTGAGCGTTTTCATGGCGCAGGGCGCCGTGTCGATCTTCGAGAAAGACGTGCGCCAGTTCGCCGCGACCGCCGGCGCCAGCAGCAAGGAAATCCTGACGGCCAACGACGCGGCGCTCGCGTCGCTCAAGTCCTTCATCGCGTACCTGAAGAACGATCTGCCGAAGAAGCCGCGCGGCGAGTGGGCGATCGGCAAGCAGACGTACGACGCGGCGCTGAAGGATCAGTACC
This sequence comes from Steroidobacteraceae bacterium, assembly GCA_035277305.1. Lineage (GTDB taxonomy): Bacteria > Pseudomonadota > Gammaproteobacteria > Steroidobacterales > Steroidobacteraceae > Steroidobacter. Next base: position 17,390 of record DATEKT010000213.1, read on the forward strand.
TGCTCGAATACGACTCGGACAAGCTGTACGCCTTCGCACGGCAGGAGTTCGATCGCACGGTGCGCGATCTCGAGTCCATTGCGAAGCGCATCGACCCGAAGAAGACCTGGCAGCAGCTCGCGGTCGAGATCAAGAACGAGTACCCGGACCCGAAGCGTGAGATCGAAGTGCACCAGGAGTGGGTCGACAAGGCGAAGCAGCACGTGCTCGCGAAACAGCTGATTCCGATTCCGTGGAAGGAGCGGGTCGAGGTGGTGCCGCGCGCCGAGTATCTGCGCAAGTACTCCTACTACGGCAACTTCTCGCGCGCGCGCAAACCCGACGCCAACGGCGTGCTGGTCGCGAACTGGATGATCAATCCGTACGAGGAGCAGTGGGACGAGAAGACCAAGCAGGAGTACCTGGTCGAGCACGACTACGGCGTGATCATCGTCACCGCGCCGCACGAGACCTACATGGGGCACCACATCCAGGGTCTCTACCAGCTGCACAATCCGCGCCCGCTGCGTCGCGCCAACGGCATCTCCATCTTCAGCGAAGGCTGGGGCCTGTACAACGAGCAGCTGATGCGCGAGACCGGATTCTTTCCGAACGACAAGATCGTGCTGCGCCAGTTGCAGCTGCGTTTGTGGCGCAACGCGCGCGTCGTGTGGGACGTGGGTATCCACACCGGCAAGATGAGTTACGAGGACGCGGTCAGTCTGCTGAGCGACAAGGTCGGCTTCCAGCGCTGGGCCGCGCAGCTCGAGGTCGACGCCTCGGCGAAGGATCCGCTGTACCGCATCGGCTACTTCATGGGAATGATCGAGATCCTGCGCATGCGCGACGAATACAAACAGCGCATGGGCGACAAGTTCACGTTGTCCGACTTCCACGAGAAGCTGCTGAAGGTCGGCAACATGCCGCCTTCGCTGATGCGCAAGGGACTGATGGCCACGATCCACGAGTGAGGCGGAGTCGATCGTGAAGTGCGCATGCGTTGCAACCCTGCTGGCTGGCGTGCTGTCGTGCGCAGCGGCGCCGGCCCAGACGATTGACCGGTTCGAGGGCGTGGCGCTGGTGCGGCACACCGCGCTGAACGGCGCCGAGGTGTTGCGGCTCATGCGCAACGACAAGCTCGACCTGGTGCTGCCGGGCGCGATGCGCGACAACAAAGTGGACATGTGGATCCACGTGACACGCCAGGGCGACCCGGATCCGATGGCGCAGCTCTTCGGCGAGACGTACGGCTATCTCGTGTTCACCGATCGCGGTGACAGGATCGAGCGGGCGGTGTTCGGTAGTCCGGGCGCGGTGGAGAAGATCGATGTGCGCGGCTCCGCGAAGATTGCGCGTGCTCTGTCGAGCTACGACGCCGGCTATCGCATCGCTGAAGGCTACGGCGACGAGGTGTACGACGAGTTCCGCAAGTTCGTCGAGGAGCGCGATCCGAAGACGATCGCGATCAACAGCTCGGACTGGCTGGCCGTCGCGGACGGCATGTCGCACACGTCCTATGAGAAGCTCGTCAAAGTGCTCGGGCCGAAGTACGCGGCGCGCCTCGTCTCCGCCGACAAGATGATCACCGATTTCGTGGTGCGCCGGACCTCACGCGAGGTGGCTGCGCAAGTCACGACGCTCGAAGTCGCACACCAGATCGCCACCGAGGCGCTGGCGCGAATTCGCCCCGGGCAGACGACGATTCGCGACATCACTTCGTGGGCCGCGGAAGAAGCCTTCCGGCGCGGCGTGGGCGAGTATCGCGCCTGGTCGCCCGGCGGCGTGCGCGTCTACTACTCGGAGAAAGGCAAGCCGACCACGCAGCCGAATTCGCGCTGGTGGATCGTGCACGGCGATTACGTGTTCCAGCCCGGCGATTTCTTCGCGTTGAACGTCGGCGTGAACTACATGGGATTCGGCACGGACACCAAGACGCACGCGTACATTCTGCGCGAAGGCGAAACGGCGGTGCCGAAGAGCATTCAGACAGCGTTCGATCGCGCGAGCCGCGGTCAATGGATCATGCGCGGCGCCGTGAAGGTCGGCATGACCGGCAGGCAGGCTCTGGACGCCATCGTCGCCGCGATGGAGAAGGAAGGCTACGTCTACACGCCTTTCAAGAACAGCTCCGTCGGCGCCGAGGACAGTACCGCGCCGGACGAGGATTACCTGATCATCCAGCGCGCGATGGCGCGCTCCGACAAGCCTGGCTTCTACGTCGACTGGCACAGCTTCGGCAACACCGGCGTCGTCGGACCTTCGCTGTCCTCGTTCCGCCCCGACGTGCACCAGCTGCGCATCCAGGAGAACCACATCTTCGCGCTCGAATACGCGGTGCACTCGAACCTGCCGGAGCGGCCCGGCTTCCCGATGTCGATCAACATCTCCAATCCGCAGCTCGTGACGAGCAAGGGTGTCGAATTCATCCAGCCGCCCAATGAGCGCATCACGCTGATCCGGTAGCCAGGGCACTCATGAACTTCGAAACGCTCACTGCGGCGCAGGCACTGGCGCTCGCGCAGGCGCGCAAGCCGCAGTTGATCGAGTTGCTGCAGCGGCTGGTAGCCACGCGCAGTCTCTCCGGCGAATCGGCGCAGGAAGCGCAACGCGTGGTGATGGATTCGCTCGCAGCGTTGCCGTACGAGGTCGAAGCTTCTGCGGATGCGCCGAGCGCCTTCGCGCAACATGCGGAATACATGCCGCCGGTGCCGGCAGGCGACGGTCCGTTCATCAACGTCATCGCGCGACCGCGTGCGCAGACTTCGGCCCGGTTTGGATTGTTCGCTCACATCGATACGCACGAAGTCGCGAGCGGCTGGCATTCCGAGCCGCTCTATCCTCTGGTGAAGGACGGCAGGTTGTATGGCCTCGGCTCCGCCGACGGTAAAGGCGGAATCGCCGCGATGCTCGTTGCCGCGGCTGTCATGGCCGAAGCCGGCGGACCTTTGCCGGTGGTGATCAGCATCCACGGCAAAGGCGGCGGGAGCCGCGGCAGCCTGCCTGTCTTCGAGCGACTCGGACATGCAGGCCAGGCCATCGATGCATTGATCTACGCGCATCCGGCCGAGACGGGGCGCGGACTTCGCGACATCAAGCACATCGTTCGGGGGGTGCTCGATCTCACGCTGACTGTGCAGGGCTGGCAAGGCAAGCCACTGGAGATCGGCCTGCCGGACTCGGCGTTGTGGAGCGAGGGTGGCGATGCTCTGCAGACCTGCTTGCAAGCAATCGCTCACCTGAAAGACGGCGTGCTGCGCGACGCGGAGGTCAATGTCGGGAAGCTGGAGGCTGGTCGCACGGCCGGAGCTGTCGCGGATCGTGCACGCGTCGAGCTGCGAGTGCTGTTCGAAAGCAAAAGCTCGTGGCGCACGCTGCTCGAATCGGCCCGCGGAGCACTGGAGGCTTTCGCGGCGCGACTGCCGGCGCGCGAGCAAACATTCCGATTCTCCCTCGAGCCCGGTGAGATGCGCTGCAATGCCGGCGCATCGCCGTGGGATGGACCGTATTGTCGGATCGTTCGCGCCGCGATCGAGGATGTCACCGGCTTGGCGCCGGCCTCGTATCCGAATCACTACGGCGGCGACATTCGCTTTCCGCTGCGGTTGCTCGGCGTGCCGGCCTTCGGCATCGGCTCGCGCGGCGGCAATTTTTATGGACCCGACGAATGGGTCGACATCGATGATCTGGTGCGTCTGGTGGCAGTGATCGTCCTGGCGTTGTCAGGCCGGAAACGGGCAGCGTAGAGATGAAGAGCGCGATGTGCACTGGCTGGCGTGCGGCCATGATCGTTGCGTTCGCAGCGTTCACGCAGTCGCCGAACGTGGTCGCCGTCGAAAACGATGCGCGCGGCAGCCAGGTGCTCGGCTGGCAGACACAGGACATCGCGCGTGTCGTCTCGTTTACTCCGTACGGCCCGGCGGGCACTGTCACGGAAATCGCCGGCCGCAAGTGTCTCAGCGGCTATCAATTCCATTTCGACGTGCTCAACAACGTCGCGTTCGACATCGACGAATCTGTCGATCTCGAGCTCACCTTCGACTTGCAGAACAGCGCGCGACAGTTCCGCATCGAATACGACAGCGGCGACGGCGCGCCGACACTGCGCGCGATCGATCTGCCGGCGCCCAGTGCGAATCGCTTTCACGTCGAGCACGTCCGGCTCGAACGGGCGCGCTTCGCAGGCAGGCTCGACTTCGACACGGATTTCAGGATCGCGGCGCTGGCGCCCGGCTCGGATCAGCCCGGCAGCGTCAAACCGACGACGACACTTTGCGATGTGCGCGTCGCGCGCAGCTTTGCCACGCCGACGCCGAGCCGCTTCGGCTGGCTGAATCTCGATGTGCTCGACGAGCGCGGTCAGCCGACTGCGGTACGGATGTCCATAGGCGATGCATCCGGAAGAGCGCAGCTGCCGGAGTCATCGGCCATCGAGGTCAAGGATTTCTCGAATCGCGCACGCACGGTGTTGCTGCCGGGGGGAACGGTCAATTGGCCGTCGGCGAATCGATGGGCGTCTTATGTGGACGGTCGCTATCGCGCACGCCTGCCGGCAGGCGCATACACGCTGATCGTCACGAAGGGCATCGAGTATCGCTACGCGACCCGGCAATTCCAGGTCACGGACGCTGCGACGACCGATCTGACCGTGAAGCTCGAGCGATGGACGGACATGCCCGCGCGCGGCTGGCGGTCCGGCGACGTGCACACACATTTCCCGCGCCGCGATGCTGCCGAGAACCTTGCGCTGTCGCTGCAGGCGAAGGCGGAGGACCTGCACGTCACGAACACACTGCGGATGGGCAACATCGCATCGACGTACTTCCCGCAGTCGTTCTGGGGGCCGAACGGGCGCTACGGCGGCGATGGCTACTCTCTGGTCGCCGGGCAGGAAGATCCGCGCACCGCAGTCCGCGGTCACACCGTGCATCTCGACCTCACCGGCGCCGTGCGCAATCCCGATCGCTATCTTTCGTACCACGATGTCTTCGCGGCCGTGCGTGAGCAGGGCGGTGTTTCCGGCTACGCGCATCTCGATCGTCTCGGCTCGCGGGTCGGCATGGCGCTCGATGTGCCTTCCGGCAACGTCAAGTTCATCGAAGTGCTGCAACGAGGCGAGCTCACGACCGACGTCTGGTTCGACTTCCTGAATCTCGGCTATCGGATCGCGCCCGCCGCAGGCTCCGATGCGCCCTACGGCGCGCGCATCGGCGACGTCCGCAGCTACGTGAAGGTGCAGGATCGCGCGAACCCGCAGGACTGGTTCGCCGGTCTGGCGCGCGGCGCTACGTTCGCCACCAACGGACCGATGATCGAGTTCGAGTTGAACGGCGCCGGTATGGGGGACGAGGTCGCCAGCTCGCGAGGCGAACCGCTGAAGCTGAAAGCGCGAGTCTCGATCAACCCCGACATCGACCGTCTCGACCGCGTCGAGCTCGTCGAACAAGGCACGGTCGTGAAGCAGGCGAAGGCCGAGGGTGACGCTACAACGGTCGAGATTTCGCACGCGACTACAGCCACCGCTGGCACCTGGTTCATCGTCCGGGCCTACGGCAAGACGCAGAAGACGGGCGTGGGCAGCGTGGCCGCCGTCAGTGCACCTATATATGTATCGGTCGCCGGCAGCCGCACCTGGAAGCGCGAGCAGGTGCCCGCCCTGGCGCAGAAAATGAAGCAGGAAATCGACGATCTTGCCGCGCGCTCGCTGGCGGCCTCCGGCCGGCTGGACGAGTGGTTCGAGACCGAAGGGCCGTGGACGCGCAACTGGACAAACGAGCAACGGCAGTTGCAACAGCAGATGACGCTGGCAAAACGCAGCTACGACGAACTGATGGAGGTTGCTAAGCGTGAATGAACAGGTCACGGACACAACAGGCGAGCGGCGAGTGCGCAGCGGCGCGCTCGAAATCGCTGCTGTCCTGTTCGACTTCGTCAATGATGAGGTGCTGCCTGGTACGGGCGTGACGCGCGCCGGGTTCTGGCGCGGACTGGAAGCGACGCTCGCGGGTTTCTCTGCCAGGAACACGGCGCTGCTCGCGAAACGTGACGAGCTGCAACGTCGCATCGATGATTGCTGGCTGCAGGATCGAAGGACCTTGCTGGATCCCGCCAGCCACGAGCACTACCTGCGGCACATCGGCTATCTGGTCGAGCAGCCCACCGACTTCCGCGTCGACACGACCGACACCGACGTCGAGATTGCGCAACTGGCGGGTCCGCAACTTGTGGTGCCGGTCAGCAACGCCCGCTATGCATTGAACGCCGCCAATGCGCGATGGGGCAGTCTTTACGATGCACTCTATGGCACCGATGCTCTCGCGCCGGTCCTCCCGGCCGGTGCTGCTTACGATGCGGCGCGCGGCGACAAGGTCATCCGCTATGCGCGCGAACTGCTGAACCGCATCGCGCCGTTGCAATCCGCGAGCCACGTGGATGCGACCCGCTACTTTCTGGATGCGGACGCGCTGCGCGTCGAGTTGCGTAACGGCTCGACCACGCAGCTGCTCGATCCTTCAGCTGTCGCCGGATGGCGCGGCGACGCAAAGGCGCCCGAGGCGATTCTCCTCAAGCACAACGGCCTGCACGTCGAGATCCTCATCGATCGCTCGCACGCAATCGGGAAACACGATGCAGCCGGCGTGGCCGACGTCGTCATGGAATCCGCTCTGACGACGATCCAGGACCTGGAGGACTCGGTCGCGACCGTCGACGCCGGCGAGAAGGTCGGCGCGTATCGCAACTGGCTCGGGCTCATGAAGCAGGATCTCGCAGCGCCGTTGCAGAAGGGCGGCAGGCAGATCACGCGTCGCCTCAATCCGGATCGGACGTACGCGGCTGCGCACGGCGCCCGGCTGAGTTTGCCCGGTCGCAGTCTGATGCTGGTGCGAAATGTCGGGCACCACATGCTCACGGACTCCATCATCGTCGGCGGTGCTCCCGTGTTCGAGACTGTGCTCGACGCGTTCGTCACCGTGGCGATCGCGCTCCACGACGTCGCGGGCAGGCGAGCCAACAGCCGGCTGGGATCGATTTACGTCGTGAAGCCGAAGCTGCACGGCCCGGAAGAAGTCGCGCTCGCAGGTGCGTTGTTCGACGGCGTCGAGGAGACGTTCGGCCTGCCGCGCAACACAGTGAAGATCGGCGTGATGGACGAAGAGCGCCGCACCAGCGTCAATCTGCAAGCGTGTATGCACGCCGCGCGCCACAGGCTGGTGTTCATCAACACCGGATTTCTCGATCGCACCGGCGATGAGATCCACACGGCGATGCAGGCGGGGCCGATGCTGCGCAAGGATGCAATCAAGGCAGAACCCTGGCTGCTCGCCTACGAGCGCCGCAACGTCGAGATCGGCCTGACCGCCGGCCTCGATGGACGCGGTCAGATCGGCAAAGGCATGTGGACCGCACCGGATCGCATGGCCGAGATGCTGAGATTGAAGTCCGCGCACCCGAAGTCCGGCGCCAACACGGCGTGGGTGCCGTCGCCGACGGCCGCAACGTTGCACGCCTTGCACTATCACGAAGTGAGCGTGTGGACGGCTCAGTCGGACATCGAGCGCGAGCTGAAGGAGCGCGGTCCCACGCCGGCGCGGGCATTGCTGGGAGCGCCGCTGGAGCGCGGCACGCTGAGCGCCGCGGAAATCCAGAACGAGATCGACAACAACATCCAGGGACTGCTCGGCTACGTCGTGCGCTGGATCGATCAGGGCGTCGGCTGCTCGAAAGTTCCGGATCTGCGCAACGTCGGGTTGATGGAGGATCGCGCGACGCTGCGCATCTCCAGTCAGCACGTGGCCAACTGGCTGCATCACGGCGTGTGTTCGCGCGAGCAGGTCGTGGCAACGCTCGAGCGGATGAAGGGCGTGGTCGATGAGCAGAACGCAGCGGATGCGTCCGCAGTCGCAGCCGATGCGGCGCGCGATCTGATCTTCGAAGGGCGCGCACAACCGAATGGTTACACCGAACACATCCTGCTGCGCCACCGGCGCCGCTACAAGGCGTTGACATGCTGACCCGACACACACTCTCGCTCGATGACGCCAAGGCCATCGCGGGCGCGGCCGCGTCGAAGGCGCGCAAGGAAGGCTGGACTGTCGTGATCGCAATTCTCGATTCGAGCGGCCATCTGCAATACCTGGAGCGTGCCGACGGCACGCAGCTGGGATCCGTGACCGTGGCGCAGGAGAAGGCGCGCACCGCGCTGATGTTCCGCCGGCCCAGTCAGGCGTTCGAAGAGATGATCCTGAGCGGCAAGACCCACATGATGGGTCTGCCCGGCGTCACGCCGGTGGCGGGTGGATTACCGCTGTCGTGGCGTGGCGAGATCGTCGGCGCGATCGGTGTCTCGGGCGTGCTGTCGAGTCAGGATGCACAGGTTGCGCAGGCCGGAGCGGCGGTGCTGAGCGATGCCGTAGCGGGTGCGGCGTAATGCGATCGACATTTCTGCCTGCCGCCAACGCCTCCTGGTCGAGCATCGAAATCCGGCGCATGCGTGAGCTCGCCGAGCAGGGCGCTTCGATCGACATCATCTCCGACCTGTTGCGCCGGACGCCCTCGGCGATCCGCAACAAAGCCGCGATGCACGGCATCTCGCTCAAGGCAAAAGCGCACGCTCAGTGATTCAGGTCGAAGATCCGCGCCTCGCCGGGACAGGCAGCGAGTATCGTCGGACAAAATTGCCCCGTCAGCGTTGAACCAACCAATAGCCAGTTGTTGGCCAGCGCCAGCGAGTCGCTGGCAATGTAGCCGCGTGCCAGTCCGTGCGCCGTCAGCGTCGAGCCGTCGCGTGTGTAAGTGAATGCGAGCCCGGGAGGGGTACCGAACAGCTCCGGATCGCCGACGAATTCTTGTTCGGCCGCGTCGATCACTACGAACTTGCCCATCATCGAGATCCTGCGCCCGAACTGCCAGTAGTTGGCGTGCTCCGCGGATCCCGGCCGCAGTTTGAACACCTGTGTGAACTGCCCGCTGAACGGCACGAAGCCATACGCCGCGCCGCCTGCCCCTGCACCGCTCGTGCTCTCGCAAAACACGCCATTGTCGCCTCCCACGCAGTCGTGCTCGGGAGCACCGACGATGATCAAGCCCTGATCGATCCCGACGGCGGCTCCGAACGAGCGGACGGGCGAGCTGTCCGCGGCAACGAGTTTCTGAGTCTTGACCCAGGTGCCGTCACTCCTGCGCCGGAATACATACGCTGCGCCGTCGGCGCCGACTACGAGGACGTTTCCTGCAGTCGCGACATCTGCGCCGAAATTTGCGGCGCCGTCAGTTGCCCGCAGCGTAGCGCGCTTCACGAATTTGCCGTTGGCAGCCAACTCGTAGACGTGGACCACATGGTCGCCGCTGAAGTGATTCCAGCCGATGGCGAGAATTCCATTCTCGTAGCGCATGGCGCTGATCTTCCACAGATCGGGAGTGGGACTGGGGTTCGGCGGCGGCACGAGTTTCTGGATGTCCGTCCACACACCATTGACGCGTTTGAATACGTGCAGGAACGAATAGCTGGCGATCACTGCCAGGCCGTCCCGAAACGCGATCGCGCTACCGAAGCCGTTGCTCTGGTAGCCTCCCGCAGGCACGGCGTCGGAGACCGAGAGCGTGGCGTTGCGCGCCCACCCGGCGGTGGTCAGTCCGTAGACCGCCACGTGCGCCGTCGGCAAGGCGGCGGGGATGCCAACGAACGCGATGCCATTGCGGATGGCGACAGCAGCACCGAAGTCAGGGTTGTGGTTCGGAAACGGGTCTTCCCCGAATGCACCTTCGATCCGAGTCGGGCCGAGCTGCGCGACTGTCCGGTGTGCCGGCAGCTCCGCGCTTGCAGGCGCGCTCGACAGTGCAGCGAGCGTGATCGAGCAACACACCAACCAGGCGCGGCGTGTCATGTCCCTCTCCTTTTGTTGACTATGCAGCGGTCGATCGGCCTGTCCAGACTACCCCCGGGGCCGGACTGCGTATGTAGTCCGATGTGTAGTGATGAAACTTACGTGTGCTCCTGTCGGTTCCCGCAAGGCTGGTTCGTCCTAGAGGCGATGCGACCGCTCAATTCGTTTTGACTGGAGGTTTTCGATGGCCAAGAACGTGATTTGTGTGTGGTACGACCGCGGGGCTGAGGAAGCCGCCCAGTTCTACGCGAAGACTTTCCCCGACAGCCGCGTCACGGCGGTCCACACGGCTCCCGGCGATTTTCCGGACGGCAAAGAGGGGCAGGTGCTGACGGTCGAGTTCACGGTGGCCGGCGTTTCCTGCGTCGGGCTGAATGGCGGCAAGGCGTTCAAGCAGAGCGAGGCTTTTTCATTCCAGATCATCACCGAGGACCAGGCCGAGACCGATCGCTACTGGAACGCCATCGTCCAGAACGGCGGCCAGGAGAGCCAGTGCGGCTGGTGCAAGGACAAATGGGGCGTGTCGTGGCAGATCACCCCGCGTGCGCTGCTCGACGCAGTGACCAGTTCCGACAAAGCTGCTGCGAAACGCGCGTTCGACGCGATGATGCCGATGCAGAAGATCGACATCGCCAAGATCGAAGCCGCGGTGCGCGGTCGCTAGTCCTGCAGTTCTTCCGCAGTGGGGCCGACGGTGTCAGCCGATCGCGCCCCACGCGCTCCACGCGGCTGCGGTGCGCCGGCAGTCGTGTCCTTGGTTGTTTGTCGCTCCATCTCGGCATTGATCTCCGCGCCGAGAATGATGATGTAACCGCTCAGATAGAACCACAGAACCAGGACCACGACGCCGCCCAGGCCGCTATAGATCCGTCCGTAGCTGCCCCAGTTGCGGACGTACAGCGCGAACAGCGCGCTGCCGATCAACCACAACGTCGCTGCGATGACCGACCCGGCCGATACCCAGCGCCACTTGGGTGCCTTTCGGTCAGGGGCGACGCGATACACGACCGCCAGGGCGAGCACGGAGACACAGAACAGCAGCAACCAACGCGGAACGGGCGCGAGTGGAATGCCAACTGCGACCAGCAGGACCGCGACGAAAACCGCGATCGAGCCGAGCGCCAGCGCGAGCGAGATGAAGAGCTGCTTGAAGAAGCCGCGTTGCTCGTCTTCGCCGTAGGCGACATTCGTCGCCTTCATGATTGCAACCATTCCCTTGCGCGAGCTCCACACGGCCAGCACGGCGCCCAGACCGATGCCGAAGCGCAGGGCGCCGTGCGGATTGCGAGCGAACTCGCTCAGCTGTCTCTGCAGAATCTGCAACGCGCCGTCGGGTAACGCCCCTGCGAACTGCTGGAGGTGAGCGGCGATGCTCGTGGGCGATGCGAACAATCCATAGATCGAGACTGCGGCGGCGAGTGCCGGAAACGCCGCGAGGAGAGCAAACAGCGCCAGTCCGCCGGCGATGATGTCCACGTTGTCGGCGACTATGCGCCGCCTGACGCGCACCGCGATGTCCCACCAGCCGCGCGCAGGGATGTCGTGTGGGCTTTCCGCGGTTCGTCCACGGTGTTCTTCGTATGGCATGGAGGTGCACATACTTTATGCCCGAGAGAGCGACGCGGGGATCCGCAAACCGCCGACCGCCGCCCGACTCATTGACAGCCGCGGCGATCTGCAGTTGACTACTTGCCGTGCGCTCCAGGCGCCAGCAGGTTCGCGCGAAGGGCTCAGCCCACTGTCTTGATCGACCCAACTGCACGTCCACATCCGTGCTGCCTGATTGCGAACCGCAGGCTCAAGCATGGAGGTCGTCATGACGTCGCAGAACCTGCCCGATCGTCCCAATCTCGAGCACTTGAAGAAACAGGCCAAGAGCCTGTTGCAGGCCGCGCGCGCCCGGGAGCCGGCTGCCTTGCAGCGCTTTCGTATTCTCCCGGCGCTGGCTACCGACCTGGCTTTACACGATGCGCAGTCGGTCATCGCGCGCGAGTACGGCTTCAAGTCGTGGAATGAGCTGCGTGAACACGTCGAAGAACGCACCTTGTCGTTCTCAGCGGCGGTGGAGGAGTTCGTGCGATGTGCGACAGGCAGTGCGCCAGGGCGGGCGATGCGTCTGCTCGCGATGCACCCGGGCATTGCGCACGCGAACCTGCAAGCTGAGATCGTGCTGGGCGATGCGGCCGCCGCGAGCGCGCGTTTGCAGAAGGATCCTGAAGCTGCAAATCGGCCGGGCGGCATTCAGAACTGGGAGCCGCTGCTCTATGCATGTCACACGTGCCTGAATCACGACGCGCCCGAGCGAGCCGCGGGCCTGGTCGAGATCGCGCGCGTGCTGCTTGCGCACGGCGCCAATCCGAATGCCGAGTATCACTGGAACTGGCATCCCGAGCTGCCGCGAACGGCGTTATGGGGCGCGCTCTGTGCGACCGATCATCCGCCGCTCGCTGAGGTGCTGTTGGAAGGCGGCGCGAATCCGACCGACGGTGTCTCGACCCACATCACCGCCGGCGGCGGCAATCTAGCGGCGCTCGAACTGCTGCACCGGTTTGGGCTGAACGTCGACGGCATCCCAGGCGGCGTGCCGCCGCTGCGCTATCTCATGAGCTGGGCGGACAAGGACAGCGGCGCACGTTGGCTGCTGGAGCACGGTGCGAATCCGAATCTGGCCTGGGGCGAGCAGAACGATGCACCGCTGCACATCGCAGCCCAACGCTGGGACGTGTCGATGGTCGAGCTGCTCGTCAAGCACGGCGCCGATATCCAGCAGCGACGCGCCGACGGCCGGACTCCGCACACGCTGGCAGAGCTGTACGGTAATCGCGAGATCGCCGAGTGGCTGCTCGCTCACGGTGCGCGCAATGAGTTGTCATCCCTCGATCGATTCGTTGCGACCTGTGCACGCGGCGATCGCGACGCAAGCGAGGCGATGCTGCGTGCGGAGCCGAAGCTGCGTCACGAGCTGGGTCGCGAGCATCACCTCATGATGCATACACCCGCCGAGCGCGGCGACGCGAAGGTCCTCGAAGCGATGCTCGCGTGCGGTTTCGATCCGAACGTGAAGGACAGCGACGGTGTTACAGCTCTGCATCGCGCCGCGATGTCGGGCCACACGAACGCCGCGCGTGTCTTGATCGAGCACGGAGCGGCGGTCAACGCACTCGACGGCATGTTCTCGGGCACGCCGCTCCTGTGGGCAGCGGAGGGGTGGGGTCATGGGTCCAACGCTGCTGAGTTCGTGGAAGTGGCGCGCGTCCTCATCGCCGCCGGCTCGTCACGCGAGTGGAACGTACCTGACAAAGCACCCGACCCCGAAGGCACGCAAGTGAAGCTTGCGGAGTTGTGTCGCGCGGCAGGTGCGTAGCCTCGCGGCGTCCCTATTGCAACGGCTGCGCTCGTGCTCGCACACTCGGCGCCTGCAAACGGCGCCGAGGGTTGTGGCATGAGCATGAGTCACGTGATCTTTCGCAAATGGACCGGACGGATCCGCACTGCGCAGCAGGATGAATACGTCGACTACATTGCCGGCACCGGACTCGACGACTACGCGAAGACGCCCGGCAATCTCGGCTTCGAGATGCTGTTACGCGACCTCGGCAACGGCGAAACGGAAGTGAGCACGCTGAGCTGGTGGACGTCGATGGACGCCATTCGCGCGTTCGCCGGCGACAAGCCCGAGCTCGCGCGCTACTACCCCGAGGACGACAAGTTCCTCGTGCACCGGCCGCTCAACGTCGAGCACCACCAGGTCGTCGCGAGCGAGATGCGCGTCCCGCACATCGATCCGTCACGGCGGTGAAGCCTGATTGGCTTCGCGCGCCGGATTGGCCGATCGCCGATGGAGCGCGACCGTGCCGGCTAGACGAGCGGCGAGGGCGGAGCGGCGGCTGACGCCGAGTTTGAAATAGACGCGGCGCAGGTGAGTGCTGACAGTCTGCGTGCTGATTCCGAGCCGCCGGGCGATGGCCCTGTCGGCAGACCCTTGCGACTTCAGCACCGCGATCTGCAGCTCTCGCGCGGTCAGCAGTTCGGTAGCCATCTGCTCACGTCCTTGCATGGTCCGAGCATGCGCCGGCGGCAAGAGCGGTCGAATTGTCCAAAAGGGTACAATCGCGCGCACACAGCGGAGCCAAAACCATGCCGACCGAACTCCAGGCCTACGTTCCCAGCATGAGCGACGACGCGGTGAAGGCGAAGACCGGCAAGGGCTGGGCCGCCTGGTTCGGCGCGCTCGACAAGGCCGGTGCCCGCAAGCTGAAGCATCCGCAGATCGCGCAACTGCTGCACGAGAAGCACGGCGTGCCCGGCTGGTGGTGCCAGATGGTGACGGTCGAGTACGAGCTCGCGCGCGGCCTGCGCGTGCGTCATCAGAAGGCGACCGGATTCTCGGTGTCCGCGTCGAAAACGATCGCGACGACACTCCCGGCCCTGTACGCAGCAACGGCGAGCGACGCGAAGCGCAAGCAATGGTTTCCCAAGGGCGAGCTCGAGGTCTCGTCGCAGACGAAGAACAAGTATTTCCGCGGTGCCTGGAACGACGCGCGGCTGGAGATGGGCTTCTACGCGAAGGAAGGCGGCAAGGCGCAGATTGCGATTCAGGTGAACAAGCTTGCGAAGAGCACCGACGTCGATCGCGAGCGCGCCGTCTGGAAGGCGGCGCTGATGAAGCTGCAGAAGCTGCTGGAGGAGTGAGCTACAGCTTGGCGACGCGGGCCGAGCCGTCGGAACGCGTGTAGACGCGAACCTTCTCGCCGGTGCTGAAGTTCTGATCGGCCGGCTGCACGATCGCCAGCTGCTCCGTGCCGCCCTCCAGCTCGACCAGGATCTCCCACGCACGCTTTGCCGTCGCAGCCTTCTCGGCCTTCTCGCCGACGATCGCACCGGCAACGGCGCCGACGGCGCCCGCGATCGTGGATCCGGCGCCACCGCCGACCGTGCTGCCCACTGCATGTCCGACATACCCGCCGCCGAACGTGCCGATCGTGCCCTGGTCGCGTCCCTCGATCGTCACTTCAGTAATCTGAACGACGGTCGCTTTCTGAACGGACCACGGCTTGCCGGCATCGCTGGGTGCATACAGGGTTCCGCGAGTCGAGCAGCCAGTGACCAGAGTGAGCACGACGAGTGCCAGGAGAGAATGAGTCCGCATAGCGGCGTTCTCCGTTGAGTTATTACACGTGGCCGGACGTGACGTCGGAGAATTCTGCGCCGCTGCAACTGAACCGCAGCTGTAGACTCGCAGCATGGTGACGCAAGCAGTCTGCCCCGAGCGCTCCAGGCCGTGGGTGCTGGCTGCGACGATCCTCGGTTCAAGCATCGCGTTCATCGACAGCTCGGTCGTCAGCGTCGCACTGCCGGCCATGCAGAAGAGTCTGGGCGCGCCGGTCCGCGAAGCGCAGTGGATCGTCAACTCCTACATGCTGTTGCTCGGCGCGCTGATTCTCGTCGGCGGTGCTGCCGGCGACCGCTTCGGACGGCGACGGGCATTCCTCATCGGTTTGATCGGCTTCACTGCCGCGTCCGTCGCATGCGGGCTCGCGCCGAGCTCGATCTCCTTGATCGTCGCCCGGGCGTTGCAAGGCGTCGGCGCGGCGCTGCTAGTGCCGAGCAGTCTCGCGATCATCAGCGCCGCATTTCCCGAGAAGGAGCGGGGGCGTGCGATTGGCACCTGGGCCGGCGCTTCGGCGCTGACGACTGCGCTCGGGCCGGTGCTGGGCGGCTGGCTGACCGATGCATGGTCATGGCGCGCGATCTTTTTCATCAACGTGCCCGTTGCAGCCGTCGCAGTGACTATCGCGCTGTGGCACATGCCGGAGAGTCACAATCCGGATGCGAACAAGGTGGACTGGCTCGGCGGACTGCTCGCGGTGTTCGGCCTGGGCACCATGACCTACGGTCTGACCCTCGCATCGGAAGCAGGCTGGATTCACCTGAACGTGCTCGCGCCGTTGCTGATCGGCGCGGCGGTGCTCGGCGCGTTCATCTGGCTCGAGAGCCGGGCCGCCTCGCCGATGATGCCGTTGCCCCTGTTTCGCAGCGCCGACTTCAGCGGCGCGAACGCAATCACGCTGTTCCTGTACTTCGCGCTCGGCGGCGCGCTGTTCTTCGTGCCGTTCAACCTGATCAGCATCCAGGGATATTCGGCGACGGCGGCCGGCGCTTCGTTCCTGCCGTTCACGCTGATCATGGGATTGCTGTCCCGCTGGTCCGGGGGACTGATCGAGCGTTACGGTGCGCGACGTCTGCTGATCATCGGGCCGATCATCGTCGCGCTGGGCTTCGCGTTGCTCACGCTCCCCGGCATCGGCGGTGAGTACTGGACGACCTTCTTTCCGCCGATGGTCGCGCTGGGATTCGGAATGGCGGTCAGCGTCGCGCCGCTGACGACGACGGTGATGCGCGGGGCGGATGACCGCTATGCGGGCGTGGCCTCCGGCATCAACAACGCCACGGCTCGCATCGCGGGCCTGCTCGCCGTCGCATTGCTCGGATCGATCGCGGTCGGAGTGTTCGGTCGCGAGCTCGATGCACGATTGGATCGTCTGCAGCCGGCGGCCGAAGTAAGATCGGCGCTGCGGGCCGAGGTGCCGAAGCTGGCCGAGGCGCAGGTGCCGACGGAGGTCGCTCGCGAAGAGCACGAGGTCCTGGAGCGCGCGCTGCACGAGTCGTTCGTGCGCAGCTTCCGGGTCGTGTCGTTGATCGCGGCGGCGCTGGCGGCACTCAGCGCAATCGTTGCGTGGCTGACGATCCACAGGAAATAACATGAAGAAGTTTCTTGCTCTCGGACTCCTGTTGCTGGCGATGCGTGCGTGGGGGGAGCCGGTCGCCGGGTCGCTCGACGTGCACTGGAGCGAAGGCGCCGAGGACTGCAAGAAGGCCAAGCTGCCGCCGCTCCAGGTTCATCAATACGAGCTGCAGACGTACATCCTGCGACAGAGCTTCTGCGCCGACTTCGAGGCGCCGTTGATGTATCTGCTCATCGGCGCCGACGAGGCGCTGCTGATCGACACCGGTGCAGTCGAGGACACGCCGCAGATCGGGTTGACGAAGGCGGTGATGGATCTCTTGCCGAACAAGGGCGACGAGAAGCTTCCACTGGTCGTGTTCCACACTCACGGTCATGGCGATCATCGCGCGGCCGACGCGCAGTTTGCAGCGCTGCCCGGCGTCAAGGTTGTGCCGCCGGAGGTGCCAGATCTGCAGACGGCGCTGAGCCTGCCGAAGTGGCCGGAAGGCGTTGCTCACATCGCGCTGGGCGAGCGGACGGTCGATGTCATCGCCGCACCGGGTCATCAGCCCGCGCACCTGATCTTCTACGACGACCGCACCGCGCTGTTGTTTACCGGAGATTTCCTGCTGCCCGGCCGCCTGATGGTCAGCGACATCGACGCGTATCGAGCGAGCGCCGCGCGGCTGGTCACGTTCCTCGGCGACCGGCCGGTCAGTCACGTGCTCGGCGCTCACATCGAGCTCGACGCCAAGGGAGAGCTGTTTCCGGGCGGCTCGACGCACCATCCGAACGAGCGCGCGCTCGCGCTCGACAAGGCGGATGTGCTGGCGCTGCCGGCGGCGCTGGACGGCTTCAACGGCCTCTATACGTCGTACGATCATTTCGTCGTCACGAACCCGAAGCGCAACCTGATGACAGTCGCCGCGGGCGTCGTGCTGGCGCTGGTGGCGATCGTGTGGGGATGGCGCCGTCTGCGCAGGCGCAAGCAATCATGATCGAGCCGCGCGAGCTGCTGGTAGCACGCGAACATATGGCTCGCGGCGAAGCGAGCTATGGCTCCGCCGCGGGCCTCGCGGAGCTGGAGCAGGGTCTCGGGCTGCTCGACGATCTGATGTCGGCGAAGAACGCGAGCCATCGTGCTGTCGCCGCGAACATCGCGATGACCTACGCGACGCGCATCTACCGCAGCATCGGAGGGCTGCTGAATGGCGATCGCGCAGTGCCCGAGCCGCAGCTCGAGCATCTGTTCAAGGTCGTCCTCGCGTTCGACCAGAGCGAAGTCGAGCTGCCGGACACCGCGCGCGAGATCAAGATCGAAATCGCGCGCCGACTGATCGATCGCTACTACGAAGGCCACTCGCCGGAGCAGAAGCGCAAGGCGCTCGAACAACTGACAAAAATCGCGGAGTAGGTCCGATGAACGATCACACTACGCGCCGCGCGCTGTTGCAGGGCTCAGCGGCGGCGCTCGTTGCCGGCTTGTCGGGCAGCACGAACGCGGCGGAGCCGGTGGCGCGCCAATCCTCGCAGCTCGAAACCGATCTCGCAGCGGCCGAGCGGGTGCTCGGCCTTGCATATACGAGCGCGGAGCGGGCGCAGCTGGCACGCGGCTACGATCAGGTGCTCGGACAGCTGGGCACGATCCGCAAGCTCGAGCTGGCAAACGACGTGTCGCCGGCCTGCCGCTTCGATCCACGCTTGCCCGGCAGGACGTATCCCGTTCCGACGCTGAAGATCCGCGGCAAGTCGCCGGCTGCGGGCGCCTTGCCTTCCAGCGCGGCCGACATCGCACTCGCGCCGGCGTGGAAACTCGCGCAGTGGATGCGGAAGAAGGCGATTTCGAGCTTCGAGCTGACGAGCTTGTATCTCGACCGCATCGCGCGCCTGTCGCCGAAGCTGGAGAATTTCATCACGGTGACCGGCGACCTCGCGCTCGCACAGTCGAAGGAGGCTGACGCAGGTCTCGCGCGCGGTCACATCCTGTCGCCTCTGCATGGCGTGCCGTATGGCCTGAAGGATCTGTTCGACGTCGCGGGCGTGCGCACGACGTGGGGCGCGGAGCCGTACGTCAATCGGCCTGTTCCGGAAGTGAACGCCGCCATCGTGGACAAGCTGCGCGCAGCCGGTGCGGTGCTGCTCGGGAAGACCGCGGTCGGCGCACTTGCTTACGGTGACATCTGGCAGGGCGGTCGCTCGCGCAATCCCTGGAATCCGGACGAGGGCTCGTCGGGCTCGTCCGCCGGCTCAGCTTCCGCCACCGCGGCAGGCCTGGTCGGCTTCGGCATCGGCACCGAGACACTCGGCTCGATCATCTCGCCCTCGCATCGTTGCGGCGTTGCCGGTCTGCGGCCCACCTTCGGACGCGTCTCGCGCTTCGGCGGCATGGCGCTGTGCTGGTCGTGGGACAAAGTGGGCGCGGTGGCGCGCAGCGTCGCGGATACCGGTTTGATCCTGAGCGTCATCAACGGCGGCGATCCGCGTGACTGGAGCTCGATCGATGCTCCATTCGGCTTCGACTGGCGCGCGCAAGTAAAGAACCTGCGCGTCGGCTACGTGCCTGCCTTCTTCGACGGCGTCGGCTCGACCGACGTCGATCGCCGCGCACTCGCCGCGATGCGCGAACTCGGCGTGACACTCGTCGAGGTGTCATTCCCGGATCTGCCGCTCGCAGCACTGAACCAGCTCGTGACGATCGAAGCGGCGGCCGCGTTCTCGCAACTGACGCTCGACAATCGCGACGACACGCTGAAGTGGCAGGACGACTCGGCGTGGCCGAACTCCTGGCGCCGCGCACACCTGTTCCCCGCTGTCGAGATGGTGCAGCTCGAGCGCCTCCGCCGCCGCACGATGCAGGCATTCGACGAGATCTTCACCAACGTCGACGCGCTGATCGGCCCGAACTACGCCGGCGGCGCACTGGTCGCAACCAACGCAACCGGCCATCCGTCACTGGCCGTCAAAGCAGGCTTCATCGATGCTCCGACTCGCGGCCTTCGCGACGAACCTCTCGACCCCACCGGCCAGAAGTATCGCGTGCCTCGCACCGTGTCGCTGTGGTCACGGCTGTTTCGAGAGGACGTGCTGATCACTCTCGGACGCGCGCTGGAAGAACGGCTCGGTGTTGATGGTGAACATCCGCCGCTGGCGCATACGTAGCGTAGTGGCACGCAGGTCAGGGCGTCGTTGCGGCGAAGAAGAAGAGCCGGAATCCTCTCGCCAAGATCGCCAGGATCGCCAGGAAGAACCAGAGATTCAACTTCGGGAATTTGAACGCTCGGAACTTCGAATTCTGCTTTTCCGACCTTGGCGATCTTGGCGATCCTGGCGAGAGACATTCTTCCTCTTTCTCTTCGCCGCAAACCACGCTGTGCCTGCGTCCCCCGATCATCCCAAAGCCTGATCAACTCCACTCTTGAGATGTTCCTTCAAACACCGCCGGAGCTGCTCGCGATCCAGCGGCTTGGTCAGATAGTCATCCATCCCGGCGCGGCGGCAGTCTTCAGCAGCCCCCTTCATAGCGTGCGCCGTCAGCGCGATGATCGGGATGCGGGTCAGCATACTGTTCTCGCGCTCTTCGTTGCGGATCTCGCGAGTCGCCTCGTAGCCGTCGAGGTGAGGCATCTGGCAGTCCATCAGGATCAGGTCGTAGGTGCCGCGACGCCATGCGTCCACCGCCTGGCGGCCGTCGACAGCGACGTCGACCTGGAAGCCTTCTTTCTCGAGCACGCGGGTCGCGACCTTCTGATTGACGAGGTTGTCCTCGGCGAGAAGGATGCGCGGCCGGCGCTTCGCGAACGGTGGCACCGTGGCCGGCGCAGACACGACGACCGTCTCCTTCACGATCGCCTCGGCCTCGCCGGCCGAGAAGTCGCGGAACGCACCATCGGCCGTGGCGGCGGTGGCGATCGTGAACCAGAAGGTCGAGCCCATGCCGGGGATGCTCTCGACGCCGACCGTGCCGCCCATGAGCTCGGCGAGCCGCTTGACGATCGACAGGCCGAGGCCCGTGCCGCCATAGCGGCGCGTGGTCGACGAGTCGACTTGCGAGAACGTGTTGAACAGTACTGCACGGCGCTCGGGCGCGATGCCGATGCCCGTATCGCAGACGGCGACGCGCAAGGTGAGATCCGGATCGCGACGATCGAGCACGCTGACGTGAATCGAGATCTCGCCGCGCTCCGTGAATTTCACGGCGTTGCCGCCGAGGTTGACCAGGATCTGCCGGATGCGCGCCGTGTCGCCCATGATGTGCGCGGGCAGACGCGGGTCGATGACCGCACGCACCGGCACGCCCTTGGCCTGGGCGGGCACGCTCAGGAAACGCACGACGTCCTGCACCACTGCGCGCAGGTCGAGCGGGGCGCGTTCCAGGTCCAGCTTGCCGGCCTCGATCTTCGAGAAGTCGAGGATGTCGTTGATGATGCGCAGGAGCGAGGACGCGCTGTCGCGGATCGTCTCGACGTATTCGCGCTGCGCGGGATCGAGCTTCGTGTCCAGCACGAGCTCGGTCATGCCGATCACGCCGTTCATCGGGGTGCGGATCTCGTGACTCATGTTCGCGAGGAAGTGCGATTTCGCGCGCGTCGCAGCCTCTGCGGCTTCCTTCGCGTGCGCGAGATCCTGCGTGCGCTCCTCAACGAGGACTTTGAGCTCGAGCGAGCGGCGCTGCAGCTGCGACTCGCGCAGCCGGAACATCAGGAATCCGATCACCAGCACGGCGCCGACGCAGACTGCCTTGAACCACGTCGTTTCGTAGAAGAGCGGCAACAGCTCGAAGCGCTGCGCCGCGCCGATCTCGTTCCAGACACCGTCGTCATTGCTGGCGACGACGCGGAACGTGAACTTGCCGGGCGGCAGACGCGTGTAGTACGCGGTGCGGCGCGTGTTCGCTTCGGTCCAGCCGGTTTCGTAGCCTTCGAGGCGATAGCGGAAGTGGACGCGCTCCGGCGCGACCATGCTGAGCGCGGCGTAGTGGAATTCCCAGTTCGTGCTGCCCGGCGGCGCGCGCAGCTCGCTCGAGAGATCGAGCGCCTGGCCGTCGGCGATCACGCTCTCGACCACGACCGGCGGCGGCAGCTGGTTCGTGTGGATGCGACCCGGATCGACGCGCACGATGCCGCGAATGCTCGGCAGCCACAGCGTTCCATCGTTCGCGCGGAAGCCTGCGCGCGTGTTGCCGCCGGTGAACTCGCTGGTGCGCAGTCCGTCGGCGATGTGAAACATGCGGACCTGCGGCACGACGGAGCCGGGACGCGCAACCAGCGTCTCGAGGTCCATGCGTGACACGGCGAACAAACCGCGATTGGTCCCCAGCCACAGCGTGCCGCGCGCGTCCTCGACGACCTGCAACATGTTCTCGCGCAGCGCGGGCGTAGCCTGCGCCAGCGAGACGAAGCGGCCGTCGCGGTAGTAGGCGAGACCTTCGAGCGTGCCGAACCACAGGGCGCCGCTCTCGTCTTCGTGTATCGACACGATGCGCGGGCTGGGCAATCCGTCTGCCACGCCGTAGCGGTGCAATCGTTCGCCATCCAGCATCATCAGGCCGAAGGCATCGGTCGCGATCCACATGCGCTGACGCCGGTCCTCGAAGAGGACGCTGGTCATGTACGAGCCGATGTTGCGCAGTGCCTGCGGCGGCGGCTCGATCCGGCCGTTTTCGATCAGGTCGAGGCCGATGTTCGAGCCGGCCCACAGCCGGCCGGTGTGATCGACAGCAAGCGCCTTCACGGCATCGCCGCTCAAGCCTTCAGCGGTCGAGTAGCGCGTCAGCTTGCCGTTCTGCAATCGATACAGGCCGCGGCCGTGTGTGCCGAACCACACCGTGCCCGAGCTGTCCTCGAGCACTGCGCGCACCCGCACGTCCTTGAGGCCGAGCCGCGGCGCGAGGTAGTCGAACTTGCCCTTCGAGTAGTGGGTGAGGCCGGCATCGGTGCCGAGCCACAGGCTGCCGTCGCGCGCAGGGGCAACCGTCCATGCGAGATTGCCGGGCAGACCTTCCGCCGGTCCGTACGGAATGAACTTGCCGTTGTGCAGACGTTCGAGGCCCGCGCCGAATGTGCCGAGCCACAGACTGCCTTCCGGATCTTCGAGCAGCGCGCGCACGTCGTTGCTGGTGCGATCACGCATGTCGAGCCAGCTGACCGTGTCCGCGGCGAGCCGCAACGCGCCGTTGCCCGTGGTGCCTACCCAGAGGTTGCCGTCACGATCGCGCAGGATCGAGCTGATGGCGGAGCCGAGATTCGGTGCGGGGGCGTATGCCTCGAACCGACCGTCGCGCCCGCGGAACAGGCGGCCGTCCTCGGTGCCGAGCCACATCGCGCCGTCGTCGTCTTCGAACATCGCACGCACCGCATCGCTCCCGGCGCTCGAATTCACGCTGACCTTCTCGAAGCGCTCGGCGCCGAGCCGGTAGAGACCGCCGACGTTCGTGCCGACCCACATCGTGCGATTGCCCGCCTGCAGAGCGCGGATCGCGGTGTCTTCGAGGCCCTGCTCGCGGCCGTAGGTGTGCACGTTGCTGCCGTCGATCTCGAACAGCGCCTGGTCGGTGCCGATCCAGACGTGGCCGTTCTTGTCGGAGACGATCGCGCGGACGTAGCCGTCGTGCAGGCCGGCCATCTGCTGCTCGTGGAACTGGCCTGCGAAATAGACCAGGACGCCGACGCGTGTGCCGACCCACAGGCGGCCGTCGTCATCGACGTGCAGCCGGGTGATGATTCGCGAGCGCAGTTGCGGTGTGTTGTCGCGGTCGAAGACCGTGAAGCGCACGCCGTCGAAGCGCACCAGGCCTTCATGCGTGGCGAGCCACAGGTATCCATCGGGAGTGCGGGCGAGCGCTTCGACCGAGTTTTGCGGCAGGCCCTGCTGGATCTGCCAGTTGTCGAATACGTACTGGCTGACTGCGAGATGCGGGTCGAGCGCCAGGGCAGGCCGGGTGGTGGCGAACAAAGCTGCCGTCGCGGCCAGCAGCCACACGGCTGCCCCGCCCATGCGACACCGGATTGCGCTTCGAGGCTTCCTCACCCCCTGGATATCGGCCAAATTGCTCGCGGCTGGAGATCCGGGTGCGGCAAAATGTGTGAACCATGTCCGAAATGCAGTCCCGGGAACCGCGCAGTTACACGGCTTTCAGAGCTGCCCTGATCGGCTTTGGCGTGGCGGCCTTCACCTTCTTTCCGCCGACCCGCACCCTCATGCTGTGGGGTGTGGGCGCGCAGATCGCCGTGATCGTGCTGCGCAAAGTCATCGAGCGTAACGTTCGCGACCCGGCGATGGCGGCGACGACACTGATGGTGCTGGAGATCGTCGGCGACGGCGTCACCGTCGCGCTGTTTGCAATCGCGACCCTCGGCGGCATCATGCGGGTCGAAGATCAGGTCTGAGGGGGGGCCTGCGCATGAGCGATTCCGAAGTCTTCGAGGGCGGCTGCACCTGTCGAGCGGTGCGCTACCGCATGACGAGCAAGCCGATGTTCGTTCATTGCTGTCATTGCCGCTGGTGTCAGCGCGAGACGGGCGCATCGTTCGCGCTCAACGCACTCATCGAAGCGTCGCGCGTCGAGCTGCTGCAAGGTCAGCCGGAAGTGATCAACACGCCGTCGAACAGCGGCAAGGGTCAGCGAATCTCGCGCTGCCCGGCGTGCAAGATCGCGTTGTGGAGCAACTACGGCGGCATGGGCGATGTGGTGCGCTTCATCCGCGTCGGCTCGCTCGACGAGCCGGATCGCTGCCCGCCCGACATTCACATCTTCACTTCGTCGAAGCAGCCCTGGGTCGTATTGCCGCCGGGCGCGCGTGCTGTGCCGGAGTACTACAGCAGCAAGACGGAGTGGCCAGCGGAGAGCTTGGCGCGGCGGGCGGCGGTGTTGGGGTGAAGAGAGGAATGAAGAGAAGAATTGACGGGATTAACGGGATTAACGGGATTAAGGAGGCGGGTCAGAAGAGATGACACGCGGCGGGTTTCGTTCTCCCTCCGATAATCCCGTTAATCCCGTTAATCCCGTCTATTTCCGACTCCCATCCATTTCCGATTCCGAGAATTCACATGTTGCAACTCCGTCCGAACTGCGAAAACTGCGACAAGGATCTGCCGCCTGACTCGACGGAGGCGCTGATCTGCACGTTCGAATGCACGTTCTGTGCTTCGTGCGTCGCAACTGTACTGAAGGGTAAGTGTCCGAACTGCGGCGGCGAGCTGGTCACGCGGCCGCGGCGGCCCGCCGACAAGCTCGTGAAGTATCCGGCGTCGACCCAGCGCGTGCTGAAGCGCCAGGGTTCTGCACCCTAGAGGGTTTCGACGACTCACCAACGTTAGGCTGCGCTTCTTCCGCTGCGCACTGCTCTTGCGGCGCGCGCGCGGGCATTTTGTGTTCCATCGATCACCTGGCTGCGCCTCGAGGAGGCAATCGTTGTGAACACCCTCATCAGATCCTTGCTACCGGTTGCTGTGGCAGCCACGCTCGCCGCGTGCGGCGGCGGCGGCGGTTACGGCGGAGGCGGCAACAATCCGCCGCCGCCCCCTCCGGTCACGCTCGCGGACGGACAATTCGTCCTGGAGCGCATCGAAGGTCTCGGCATTCGTGCCACCGGCACCGCTGACAGCGCCACCGATGCGGACGGCAAGTTCAAGTTCGTGGTCGGACAGGATGCGCAGCTGTTCGTCGGCGACGCCACGAATCGCCTGGTCGTCGGCACCGTGACGCCGGCCGAAGTACCGAACGGCGTCGCCGTCCTCGGGCTGCAGGACCTGAAGGAAGTGCAGAACGACAAGGATCAGGTGCTCGGCAACCTGCTGGTGCTGTTGCGCGCACTCGACGCCGATGGCGATCCGACCAATGGCGTGAAGATCGATGCGGCGGCGAACACCGCCATCGCGGCCGCCGTTGCCGGTGGCAAGACCGTGAACTTCGATCAGGCCGCCGCGGCATTCGCGGCCGATCCGGTGATCGCGGCGGTACTCGCCGATCTGAATCGCCAGCTCGGCGATGCGAAGGCGGCGTTGCTCGACTTCACCGAGCTGTTCCCGCAGAGCCGTTCGAGCTCCATCGCGCTGACGAGCGACAACACTCGTGTCGTCGTCGCCAATCGCCAGAAGAGCTCTGTCTCCGTCATCCGCGTCCGCGACGCGAATGCAGCGGATGTCGAGGAGCGGCTCGCCGAAGTCCCGGTCGGCAAGGAGCCGCGTTTCGTCGCGATCAGCCCGGATGACAAGCGCGCGTTCGTGACCAGCGCGGTTACGGGCACGATGACTGCGATCGATCTGACGCTGGCACAGCCGGCCGTTGTCGGTGCGCCGGTCGATGTGGGCATCGAGCCGCGTGGCATCGCGGTGTCGCCGAACGGCACCTACGCCATCATCGCGAACCACACCGTGGGCGACGTGACGATCGTGCGCCTCTCGACGATGCAGGTCGCGGGTAAGGTCCACACCGGCGGCAATCCGCAGGCGGTGGTGATCACGAACGACGGCGACCACAACGACGACGACGAGCGCGTGTACGTGACGCGCATGTTCGGCGAGGTGATCAACCCGGCGCGTCCGGACGGCTTCGACGATGCCAAGTGGGGCGTCATCGACACCTTCACGGTCGGCGCCGCCGTCGCCGCCAACGCGCAGGTTGCCCAGGTGAACCTGTTGCCGATGGCCTCGGGCTTCAACGCCGATCGCCGGCAGTTCTGCCAGAACACGCGCGATCAGATCGAGGGGACCGTCCTCGTCCCGAACACCGATCCGCTGATCTTCTTCAACAGCGGGGCGGACAAGGCCGGCAACGTCGCCGACCGGCTCGCGAACCCGACGTTCTGCCCGGACGTGAACTCGAACGACGCGACTGCAGCCGGCGCGATCGGCAAGAACGCCCAGAAGGTCTATCCGAACATGCTGTTCTCGGCGCTCGTGCGCGGCCGTCACCTGTACGTGCCGAACGAGGGCGCGTCACCGGAGCCGCCGGTGCGCTTCAATGTCAACGTGCAGGCGCTGGTCGGCGTGGTCGATCGCGTGCCCGGTGCCAGCGGCGCCGAGGATCCGGCACTCTCGCTGAATCTCAACGCGCAGATCGCCAAGGAAACGCAGCCGGTCGGCGATGCGGCGAAGAACACGCTCGATCGTGTATTCCTCAACGACATCGTCGCGGTGGACGCAGACCGCTTCGGCCGCAACTTTCTGTTCGTCAGCCGCGGCGGCAACTACGTGATGCGCGCCAGCCTCGACGCCGCGGGCAAGCTCAACATCCTCGACGGCGCTGCGACGCCGAAGGCACAGCGACTGCAGACCGGCAATCTGCCGACCGGCATCGTCATGAGCAGCGACAGCAAGCGTGCCTACGCGAACAACGAGCTGAACACTTCGGTGACGGCGCTCGATCTCGAGAACAACGCCGTGCTGAAGCGGGACATCGATTCCAGCACGCCGCCGGCGCCGGGGACGCAGGAGCATCGCAACCTGGTCGGCAAGCTGGTGTTCTTCACCGCGCTCGGCGTGCCCGACGTGCTCGACACCAACAGCGACGGCCAGTTCGACGTCGCGCTGCGCGACATCGATCCGCTCAAGCATCGCGGCAAGGCGTCCGACAACGGCTGGTCGAGCTGCTCGTCGTGCCATGACGACGGTCATAGCGACAACGTGACCTGGATCTTCGAGACCGGTCCGCGCCAGACGATTCCGCTGGAAGGCATGTTCACCCACGACGTGCCCGATACTGCGGGCCGGCTGCTGGATCAGCGTGTGCTGAACTGGAGCGCGGTGCGTGGCTCGAACACGGACTTCAACGCGAACTCGATCGGCATCCAGGGCGGCATCGGCTTCGCCACCGAAACGCAGACCGGCAACCACACGGCGTTCGTGTTCAACCACGGGCCGATCTTCGGCGTGAGCGACTCGCTCGACGCGTTGCAGGAGTGGGTGACGACGGTGCGCGCTCCGATCGTGCCGCAGCTCGCCAACGCGCCGGGACGCGCTGTGTTCGAGGAGCACTGCTCGAGCTGCCACGGCGGCGCGAAGTGGACCAAGAGCCAGACCCTGCCGTTGTTCGATCGTCAGCCGGCCACCAATAGCGGGCTGCTCGCGATGTTCCCGGAGAATCCGATCGGTGCGAGCTTCTTCAACGTCGGTGGCGTGAAGCCGTTCGACGCGGACGTGGCGGTCAACGGGCCGCAGCTGCTGTCGATCAACGGCGCGCAGGGTTCGCTCAAGCTGCTCGACGACGTCGGTACGTTCCTGAAGACCGATCCGCTCGAGATCCGCGGCGCCGCCGCGGTTGCCGGGCAGTCGACGCAGGGCTTCGGGGCCTTCGGCCTGGCGGGCTTCAACTCACCCTCGCTGCTCGGGCTGAGCCTGTCGGCGCCCTATCTGCACGATGGTTCTGCGGAAACGCTCGAAGCGGTCGCGGCCAAGCACCAGATCACGTCGCCTGATGGCCAGGGCGGCACGACCACGTCGACGATCGCCGCGACGCTGAGCCAGCAGGAGCTGACCGATCTGCTGGATTTCGTGCGCTCGATCGACGACGACACGCCGAAGTTCGAATCCGGCGCCGACGCATTCCTCCGGGACAACCCGGCGCACTGACTCCCGACCCCGCGGGCGTTTTTGCGAAAGATGGTGCCGGGAGAAGAAAAGAGCGAAAACTCAGCACTGCAGCATGCCAGCTGGCTCCAGTGACGGCGACCCTCCGATGCTGCAGTGCTGAGTTTTCGGCGCTTTTCTCTCCCGGCACCGGTCGCAGATACGCCGCGACCGTGGCAGGATCCATGAATGGCAAGCTGGCAGGCCAAGGCGACGAGTTTCGTATTGCGGCATTGGTTCAAGCCGATGCTGGCGCGCGCGCCGGATGCGCTGGCGGCGCGCAAAATCATGAACGGCCGGACCCGGCCACCGCCCCGCGGGGTGCGCGTCGTTGCCGGAACGGTCGGCGGTGTCGGCGGCGAGTGGATGACGGCCGAGGGCGTACCGACGGTCGCGACGTTGCTCTATCTCCACGGCGGCGGCTACTTCGCATGCACGCCGCAAACCTATCGACCGGTCACGTCTTCGTACGCCATCGCAGGATTCAAAACCTTCGCTCCCGACTATCGGCTGGCGCCGGAGCATCCGTTTCCGGCCGGACTCGAAGACGCCGTTGCCGCATACCGGGGCTTGCTGGAGAGCCACGCTCCGCACGAGATCGTCGTCTCCGGCGACTCCGCGGGCGGCGGCCTGAGCGTGGCGTTGTTGTTGTCGCTGCGTGAGCGCGGCATTCCCATGCCGGCCGCTGCGGTGCTGTTCTCGCCGTTCGTCGACCTGGCGTCGACGGGAGAATCGACCCGCACCAACAGCGAGCGCTGCGCGATGTTCGACAGTCAGTCATTCGGCCGTGCTGCCGGGTATTACCTGGGGCAGGGCGACCGATGTGCTCCACTGGCGTCGCCGCTGTACGCCGACTTGCATGGCCTGCCGCCGCTGCTGATCCACGTCGGCGCGGACGAAACCCTGCTCGACGATTCGCGGCGTCTCGCCGAGCGGGCGCGCGCAGCGGGCGTGAAAATCGAGCTCAAGATCTGGCCGTCCGTGCCGCACGTGTGGCAGCTCTTCAACGCCTGGATTCCGGAAGGGCGCAGGTCCCTCCGCGAGGCGGGCATGTTCTTCGCGCGCGAAGTCAGCGTCTGACCACCTTCGACAAGCAATGGCTGTCAGCCCGATAACGCTGCAGGTCGGCGACAGCCGCACGGTTTCAGGTTTGTTCGACCTGCCGGCGAATGCGCGCGCGTGCTACGTATTCGGTCATGGCGCGGGTGCGGGCATGAAACACCCATCGATGGCTTCCGTCGCCGAAGATCTGTCGCAGCAAGGGATCGCCACGCTGCGTTATCAGTTTCCGTACATGGAAAGCGGCTCGCGCCGACCCGATCCGCCGGCGCTGTGTCACGCGACCGTTCGCGCTGCGGTCACGGAGGCGTCTCGGCTCGCGCCGGGTCTGCCGTTGGTTGCAGGCGGTCGCTCGTTCGGTGGCCGCATGACTTCGCAGGCGCAGGCGCTCGCACCGTTGCCGGGTGTCAGCGGCCTCGCATTCTTCGCATTCCCGCTGCATCCGGCGGGCCGCCCGTCGCAGGAGCGCGCTGACCACTTGTCGGACGTGAACATCCCGATGCTGTTTCTGCAAGGCACGCGCGATGACCTCGCGACGCTGGAGCTGCTGCAACCGGTCGTGCAGCGGCTCGGCGCCCGCGCTACATTGAAGCTGCTGCAGGACGCAGATCATTCATTCCACGTGCGCGCCTCTTCGGGCCGGCGCGACCCGGACGTCCGGCACGAGGCCGTGGGGGCGATGGTGGGCTGGATCGCGGGACTGACGTGACCGATACCCGGAAACTGAAGATCGCGGCGGCAATATCGCTGTCGTTCATCGGCATCGTGGTGCTGATCATGGCGCTGCTCGTCGAAGCCGTGATCACGTTCCCACTGGCGATGCTCATGCTGGTCGCGCTGCTCGGCCTCTATTTCGGCTTCGGCGTGCTGATCGCGCTCTATCGCTTCACGGGCCGCCTCAAATAGCTGCGTGTAGGGGAACTTCCACTGCGCCGCGAACGTTTTCCGCGCGAAGTGTTCGTTGATAGCGGGAGGAGTTCATGAATTTCAGGATTCTGTGGGCCGCAATGGCGGCGACGGCGGCACTCGGCCTGGCCGCGTGCGAGAAGCAGGGCCCGCTCGAGAAGGCGGGCGAGGAAGTCGACGAGGCAGTCGATACGATCAAGAACGGCGGCGAGGAATCCACTGCGACCAAGCTGGATGACGCGGTCGACGAGGCGCGCGACAAAGTCGACGACGCGACGAAGAAGTGATTCGAGGCGCCCCCACTCACGTGGGGCGCAACCCCGTAAACATCCGACTGCGCAGCTGATGCGGTAAGTGGTTCACTCCCCGGCCCACCCATCGAGAGGGACCGTGCGGATGAGCGCGTCCAGTGGCGCGGCTGCTCAAGCGGGTGCGCGCATCATGATCGTCGAGGACGAGCGCATTCTCGCGCTCGACCTGGCCGAGACGCTCGATGAGCTCGGCTACACCGTCGCGGGCATGGCCTCGCGCGGCGACGAAGCGATCGAGCTGGCGCGGCGGCTGGATCCGCAGCTGATCCTGATGGACGTGCAGCTCGACGGTGACCTCGATGGCATCGCCGCGGCCGAGACGATCCGCGACGAGCACGACGTGCCGGTCGTATTCCTGACCGCACATGCCGACGACGACACGTTGCATCGTGCGACGCGCTCCGAAGCGTCGGCGTACCTGGTCAAGCCCTTCAAGCCGCCGGACTTGCGCTGTGTCATCGAGATCGCACTTCACAAGCACGCGACGGACGCGCGCCTGCGCGAGAACGAGCGGTGGCTGGAGCAGACGCTGCAGCAACGCACGGCCTCCCTCGAGGCCACGAACCGCGAGCTCGAAGCATTCAACTATTCGGTCGCTCACGATCTGCGCGCGCCATTGCGCGGTATCGACAGCTTCAGTCAGTTGCTGATCGAGCGCTATTCGCAGCGACTGGATACGGAAGGGCTGGCCTATCTGAATCGCGTGCGCGCCGCGGCGTCGAGAATGTCGCAGCTCATCGACGCGCTGTTGTCGCTGGCGCAGGTCGGCCGCAGCGACCTGCAACCGCTCGATCTGGATTTCTCGCAGCTCGTGCAATCGGCCGCGAGTGAAGTTGCCACTGCGAATCCCGGTCGCAGCGTGCCCATGGTCATCGCGCCCGGCATGCGTGCGTACGGCGACTCGCGGCTGCTGCGCGTCGTCGTGGCCAATCTGCTCGAGAACGCGTGGAAGTTCACGGCGCGCCGGCAACGGCCATCCGTCGAGGTCGGACCTGTGCAGAACACCAAGCTGCCGACGTACTACGTGCGCGATAACGGCGCCGGCTTCGATCCGGCCTACGCATCCCGGCTGTTCGGTGCCTTTCAGCGCCTGCATCCGGATCGCGAGTTTCCCGGCACCGGTATCGGATTGGCGATCGTGCAGCGGGTGATTGCGCGCCACGGCGGCACGGTGTGGGCAGATTCGCAGCCCGATCAGGGCGCGACGTTCTTCTTCACGTTGCCGAGAAGAGTGGCAAGCTGAGCCTGGGTTGCGGCGAAGAAGAAGATGAAGAAGATCTCTCGCCAAGATCGCCAAGATCGCCAAGGTCGGAAAAGCAGAATTCGATGTCCGGAGCCTTCTATTCCGAACATTGAAGCCTTCGGAAGTTGAATCTCGGGCTCTTCTTGGCGGCCTTGGCGATCTTGGCGAGAGATCTTCCGGCTCTTCCTCCCTCCGCAAACCACCTCCTGACCTGCGGCCCACCACTCCCAACCCCGTTACAATCGGGACCCGATGCCACCGGTCTCCCATGAAACGCCCGCTTGACCGCTACGCTGAGAAGCGGGCGTTTACGCGCACGCCGGAACCGGGGCCGAAGCTGGCGACGGGGCGGCGAGGGCCGCTGCTGTTTGTTATCCAGAAGCACGCTGCGCGACGCCTGCATTACGACTTCCGCCTCGAGCTCGATGGTGTGCTCAAGTCGTGGGCGGTGCCGAAGGGGCCGTCGCTGGAGTACGGCGACAAGCGGCTCGCGGTCGAGGTCGAGGACCATCCGTTCGACTATGGCTCGTTCGAGGGCGTGATTCCGGCGAAGGAGTACGGCGCTGGCAACGTCATCGTCTGGGACTGCGGTGTGTACTCGCCCGACGAGGATGGCCGCTATTCGTTCGGCAATCGCGAGGAGGCGGAGGAGCGGGTTCGCAAGGAGCTGGCCGACGGCAAGCTGAGCTTCTTTCTGCGCGGCGAAAAGCTGAAGGGATCGTTCGCACTGGTGCGAACTTCGACAGACAAGTCCTGGCTGTTGCTCAAGCACAAGGATCGGTTCGTGAGCGGGGGCGCGAGCGACGTGCTCGCACGCAGCCGCTCCGTGCTCTCCGGGCGCTCGCTCGACGAGCTGGCGACGAATACCGCGCAGCGTCTCGATGCCGCCGTGCTCGGACCGACGGGTGCGTTGGAAGCGATGCCGAAGAAGCTCGACCCGATGCTGGCCGAAATCGGCGATGAGCCCAGGTCCGATCCGCAGTGGCTGTACGAACCCAAAGTCGACGGCTACCGCGTGATCGCTTTCGTCAAAGACGGCGAGGTGCGGCTGCAGTCCCGTCGCGGCATCGATCTGACGACCGCATTCCCCGAGATCGTCGCCGACCTCAAAGTCCAGGCGGTCGACTCGATGATCGTCGATGGCGAAATCGTCGCGCTCGACGCAACCGGCCGGCCCTCGTTCAACGCGTTGCAGAACCGGCGTGAGCTGAAGACGCCGGCAGAGCTCGCAGTCGCGCAACGCGAATCGCCCGTCGTCCTGCTGGCCTTCGATCTGTTGCACTTCGCGGGCATCAACCTGCGCGGCGCGTCGTACATCGATCGGCGGCGGTATCTGTCGCAATGCTTGCTGCCCTCGGCGCATTTGCAGCTGGTGCACACATCCGACAATGCAGAGAAGCTCTACGCCGCGTCGCTGGACGCCGGCTTCGAAGGCATCGTCGCCAAGCGCAAGGACAGCCCGTATACGCCGGGCAAGCGTTCCGGCGCGTGGCTCAAGCTGAAGGCGACGCAGACCGCGGAGTTTGTCGTCGGCGGCTACACGCAAGGGAAGGGCGCGCGCGAGGCGCTCGGCTCGTTGCTGCTCGGTTACTGGAGCGGCACCAAGCTGCACTTCGCAGGGCACGTCGGCTCCGGGCTGGACGACAGGGTCGTCGCGCAGCTCGCCAAGCGCTTCGAGAAGCTCGAGCGTAAGGCGCAGCCGTTCGTCGAGAAGCCGCCGCTGCATCGTCCGACGACGTGGCTCGATCCGGAGCTCGTCGTCGAAGTGAGCTTCAGCGAATGGACGCCGGATGGAATCTTGCGCGCGCCGGTCTTCGAGCGCGTGCGCGACGACATCGAGTCCCGCAGCATCAAGGGCGGGCCGAAAGCGAAGCGTGCCAGGCCGGCGCGGCTGGTCACGCCGCCGAACGAAGTCGGCGAAGTGCTGCAGCAGCTGGAGAACAAGTCGAAGAATCTGGATCTGATCGTCGGCGGCGCGAAGCTGAAGCTCACGAACCTCGACCGCGTCTACTGGCCCGCCATTCCCGAGATGAAACAAGCGGCGATCACGAAGCGCGACCTGGTCCGCTATCTCGCCGCGGTCTCGCGCTACATGCTGCCGCATCTGCGCGACCGGCCACTGACGATGATTCGCATGCCGGAGGGCATCACGGGCGAGCGCTTCTATCAGAAGCATTGGGAGCAATCGCGTCCCGACTTCGTGCAGATGGTGAGCGTCTACTCCGGGCACAAGGACGAGAAGCATCAGTACGTCGTCGCCAACAATCTGCCGACCCTGCTGTGGCTCGGCCAGAGCGGCACGCTCGAATTCCACGTGTGGCATTCACGCGCGAACGTCGCGCCCGACGCGGCGAACAGGAACACCGACTACGACAGTTCGGAGGAATCCCTGGCGGACTCGGTGCTGAACTACCCCGACTACCTGGTGTTCGACATCGATCCCTACATCTACTCCGGCAAGGAAGCGGCGGGCGAGGAACCGGAGTTCAACAAGAAGGGTTTCGAGGGCGGGCGGCGCGTCGCCTTCTGGCTGCACGCGCTGTTGAAGCAGATGTCGCTCGAAGCTGTCGTGAAAACCTCCGGCAAGACCGGGTTGCACGTGTTCGTGCCGATCAACCGCACGGTCACCTTCGACGGCGCGCGGCAGATCACCGAGATGGTCGGCCGCCACCTGCTCAAGGAGCATCCGAAGGAGATCACGATGGAGT
Source organism: Steroidobacteraceae bacterium (assembly GCA_035277305.1). GTDB lineage: Bacteria > Pseudomonadota > Gammaproteobacteria > Steroidobacterales > Steroidobacteraceae > Steroidobacter. The sequence continues at coordinate 51,769 of DATEKT010000213.1, forward strand.
GGGCCACAGGCAAGCGCACCGGCAAGATCTTCATCGATCACAACATGAACGTGCGCGGCAAGACCCTGCGGGTCGCTTATTCGCCCTGCGGCTCGCCGGGGGCGACGGTGTCCATGCCCCTGACCTGGGAGGAGCTGGAGGCGGCCGAACCGACGGATTTCGCTCTTAATAATGTGCTGCCGCGCTTGGAAAAAGCGGGCGACCGGTGGCATGATGCGCTCTCGGCAAAACAGAGTCTTGCAGACGCTTTCGGAAGTAACGGTCGAACAAAGTAAGGCGCCCCCAATGGCTGCACCACGCTCTATAGGGTCACTCACGGTCTCGTTCGGACTGGTCGCCATTCCGGTGAAGCTCTACACGGCGACTCAATCCCAGAACGCGATCTCCTTCAACATGCTGCACAAGGATTGCGGCTCACGACTCAAGCAGCAGTACATCTGCATCAAGGACGGCTCGATCGTCGAGCGCGACGAGATGGTCAAGGGCTACGAGTTCGCCAAGGACCAGTACGTGCAGTTCACGCCCGAAGAGATCAAGGCGCTCGAGGAGGCCGGCTCGCACGCGGTCGAGATCTCGGAGTTCGTGCCGCTCGAGTCCATCGATCCGGTGTACTTCGACAAGACCTATTACCTCTCGCCCGACAAGGGCGCGAACAAGCCGTACGGTCTGCTGATCGAAGCGATGAAAGAGGCGAAGCTCGCGGCGGTCGGCCGCTGGGCGACGCGCGGCAAGGCGTACATCGTGCTGATCCGTCCGATCAACGACGTGCTGACGATGCAACAGCTGCACTTCGCGGCGGATGTGCGGCCCTCGACCGACGTGGAAGTGCCGAAGACCGACCTGAAGCCGCAGGAGCTCAAGCTCGCGAAACAGCTCATCGAGCAGCAGACCTCGGAGAAGTTCGACCCGGGCGCGTACACCGACGAGCATCGCGGCCGCATCCAGGCCGAAATCCAGAAGAAAGTCGAAGGACAGGAGATTTCCGTGGCCGAGATCGAACCCGAGAGCACTGGCAAGGTGATCGACCTGATGGAAGCGCTGCGCGCCAGCCTGGAGCGCACCGAATCGGCGAAGGAATCCGCCGCCAAGCTCGGCCCGCGCAAGGAAGCGAAGCGCGTCGAGCAACCTGCGAAGACCGCACGCAAAGCGAAGGCCCGGTAACCCGTCCCGGGCTATCCGATGCAAACGTACAGTGTGCGGGACATCGAGCGAGTCCTGCGGCTGTCTCGCAGCACCATTCGAGGTCTCATCGACGTCGGCTTCGTCACGCCGACGCGCGGGCCGCGTCGCGAGTACCGCTTCTCGTTCCAGGATCTCATCGTGCTGCGCGCGGCGCGCGCGCTCATCCAGGCGAAGGTCTCGCGGCGTCGCATCCGGCGCTCGCTCGAAGATCTGCGCAAGCACCTGCCGCAGACCATGCCGCTCTCCGGTCTCAGCATCTGCGCCGTCGGCGATCGCGTCGTCGTGCGTGACGGCAACAGCCAGTATCAGGTCGACAGCGGGCAGTATGTTCTCGGCCTCGACGTGACGGTCGAGGACGGCGTCCTGCGCGTCGTGGAGAAGGAATTCGGGACGCGCGACGACGTGGCGATCGAGCCGCCGCGCAACGCCGAGGAGTGGTTCGACGACGGGCTCGACTTCGAAGAGAACGGCGACATCGACCAGGCGATCGAGGCTTACAAGCAGACGGTCGCCCTCGACGGTCAGAACGTCGCGGCCTGGATCAACTGGGGCCGGCTGCTGCACGATCGCGGCAACAAACGCGAGGCCGAGGCGGTCTATCGCCGCGCCATCGAGTTGTGCGGACCGGACGCAGTGCTGATGTTCAATCTCGGCGTGCTGCTCGAGGATCTCGGACAGCAGCAGGCTGCGCTCGAAGCTTATCAATCCGCGGTGGGCGAGGATCCGGCGCTCGCCGACGGTCACTACAATCTCGCGCGGCTCTACGAATCGCTCGGCCAGCCGCAGCACGCGATCCGTCACCTTGGTCAGTATCGCCGGCTGCTGAACAGCGAGACTCGCTGACATGGCCCTGTGGGTGGGCACCTCCGGCTACGCCTATCCGGAATGGCGCGGCAGCTTCTACCCTGAAAAAATGCAGACCGCGAAGATGCTGCCGTACTACGCGGAGCGCTTCGCGACGGTCGGGATCAACAACACGTTCTACCGCATGCCGAACGCGAAAGTTCTGGAAGGGTGGAGCGCGCAGGTGCCGGAGAACTTCAAGCTCACGCTCAAGGCGCCGCAGCGGATCACGCATCACAAGCGCCTGCGCGACTGCGCCGACGAAGTGAACTATTTTCTCGAAACCGCGCGCACGCTCGGCCCGAAGCTCGGCGCCATCCTGTTCCAGACGCCGCCGTACCTGCGCATGAGTCTCGAGGTACTCGACGGCTTCCTGCAGATGCTGCCAGACAGCCTGTGCGCCGCCTTCGAGTTCCGCCATGCCTCGTGGATGGACGCTGACGTCTTCAGCCGCCTGCGAGCCAAGGGCCTGGCACTATGCATCGCCGACAGCGAGAAGTTCTCGACTCCACTCGAGATCACCGCAGGCTACGCATACTTCCGCCTCCGCGACGAAGGCTACCAACCCGCCGACATCGAGCGCTGGGCGCAGACCATCCGCGAAAAGACCGCGGGCCTCAGTGAAACGTTCGTCTACTTCAAACACGAAGAGGCGGGCATCGGGACGGAGTTCGCGAAACAGCTGATGAAGAGCCTCTCTGGCTAACACAGCGTCGGCGTAATACACCAGGGAGCAAGAATATCTCTCGCCAGGATCGCCAAGATCGCCAAGGAAGAAAAGGAATTTCCGGTTCTTGACAGGCGACTTCCGAATTCTGCCGTTCTTCCCTTCGCGATCTTGGCGATCTTGGCGAGAGACATTCCGATCTCTCTCTTCTTTCCGCAAACCACGCACTGATCTGCGTGCCACTACGTCGCCACAAACTCCTGCAGGTCCTTATTGAGCCGCTCCATATGCGTCAGGAACAGCCCATGCGGGGCGCCCTCGTAGATCTTCACGGTTGCGTTCGGTAGCAGCGCGGCGGTCTTGCGGCCGGTGAGGGGGAGCGGGGCGGAGACGTCCTTGTCGCCGTGGATGATCAGCGTGGGGATGTCGAGCTTGGCGAGCTCGGGGCGGAAATCGGTAGCGGTGAGAGCTTTGTTGCAGTCGAGGAGGGCGCGCATTGAGCACTTCAGCATCAGGCCCTCGATCCAGTCGAGCAGGGGCTGCGAGGTTTCGGCGGCGACGAACGGTCGCAGGTTGTCGTGCAGCACCTTGGGCCAGTCGCGCATCAAAACATTGCGGCGGGCGTTCTCGAACACCGCGGGGTCGATGCCGTCGGGATTGTCTGCGGTCTTCGCCATGAAGGGCAGTGTCGCGGCGAGCAGCACCACGCGCCCGACGCGCTTCGAGCCGTACTTCGACAGGTAGCGAACCGCTTCGCCGCCCGCCATCGAATGGGCGACCAGCGTGACGTTCTGCAGGTCCAGCGCATCGAGCACCGCCGCGAGATCGTCCGCGAGCGTGTCGTAGTCGAAGCCGCGACCGGGATCGCTCGACCGGCCGTGACCGCGGCGGTCGTAGGCGATGCAGCGCAGCCCGCTCTCGGACAGCGGCGCCATCTGATACGCCCAGCACTCGGACGTCAGCGCCCAGCCGCTGAGGAACACGAGCGGTGCGCCCGTGCCCCAGTCGCGGAAGAACAGCTGCGTACCGTCGCGAGTCTCGACGTACGGACCGACGCGAGTTCCGGTCGCAGAGCCGCGTGAGCTTCTGCGCTCAGCCTGCGCGCTCTCTGCCGGCAGCAATGCCACTGCGCCGATTGCGGCGCCTGCGCCTTTCAACACATCCCGTCGGTACATCGTCGCTCTCCTCTGTGACCGTGAGGATCATGCGAGGACGCGACGCGGCGAGTCGATTACCTGGGAGGTAAGGACTGCACCTGATGCAGCGAGAACGACGGCCGGATGACGGTGAGGCGCGCGCGCATGCTCGGATTCGCACGAGCGGCGGCAATTCCGCCCTCACGCCACGAATCGCCGCCGCGGAGGGTCTCAGCAGTCCCCGACGTCGTGGCTCTTGCACGCAGATGGCTCGCTATGGCCTCGGCCATGGTCACGAAACTTCCCTTGAACATGCTCACCCCGGACAATGACCAACTTTCAAACTCTAGACGCACGGCGCCCGCGCAATTCGACCGGTCAGACACAAAAAGTTGCGTCAAGAACGGTGCGTCAATGGCGTCAAGGCTTCGATTCCGCCTTTGCGGCGGGCGGGCCGAGGAATTCCGACTCGATGACGACGGTGACCTGGTCGCCGACGCCGAAGTTCGAGCCCGCGGGCGGAATGCCGCCGGTGAGCCCGTAGTCGGACCGGCGGAGCACGCCGTGAGCGGAGAAGCCCACGCGGGCCTGAGGATCCACCGGCAGGCTAGCGTAGCCGCCGTTGTAAGTCGCATCGAGCACGATCGGCTTGGTGATGCCACGCAAGGTCAGCTCACCGTGCACGCGCAATGCGTTGTTACCGAGATCCTCGACCTGCGTGGTGCGGAAGGTGATCTCCGGGAATGTGCCGGCGTTGAGCCACGGCTCGCCCTGGAGCTCGGCGTTGAAGTCGTACTTCGGATCGGGATAGTCGGTCTCGATCGAGCGTGCATCCACCGTCGCCGTCAGCTGCGTGGCCGTGAGGTTGGCCGGGTCGAATTTCAGTTGCGCATCGAAGCGGCGGAAGCGTGCCGTGAAGTGCGAGAAGGCCATATGGCTCACGCGGAAGAGCAGCGTGGTGTGCGCCTTGTCGAGCTTGTAATCGCCGGCAGGGACAGTCTGCGCGTGAGCCGCAGTCTGCGACGGCTCACCGGCAGGCTCGGCAGGCATGGTGACCGAAGCTTCCTGTGCAGGCTCGGTCTGCGCCTGGGGCGGTGCGCTCTTCTGAGAGCATGCCGTCAGGGCGGCGAGCGCGAGCAGGAGGACGAAGCGTTTCATCGGGATCTCCATGAAAGGGTCGGTACTGCTCCAAGGACGCACGTCTCCCGCACCGGCCGACATTGAAGCCGAGAAACTTGTCAGAAGTTGTCAGGCTAAAGCCTGACCCACCCCAGTGAGTCGCATACAATGCGGCGTCCAGGGGCGGGGAGCATCAATGATGAAGACTCTTGCGGGGTTTGCTGTGGTGGTGTGCGCGAGCGCGTGGAGCGTCGTTGCGCATGCAGACGAACCGGCCCAGGCGATTGACACGGCCGGCTGGAAGACGATCGCGGGCGGACACGGCACCGGCTGCGCGACCGACGCCACTCCCTATGAGTTTTACGTCCACGAAGGCGATCCCAAGCGCATCGCTCTGTATTTCGAAGGTGGCGGCGGCTGCTGGAACAGCCACAACTGCGGTCTCGACGGCCAGGCCACGTTCGATCCCAGCGTCGACGACAAAGACCGTCCGTGGCTGAAGGGACCGGGCGTCGGCGGCATCCTCGATGCCGGCAACTCCGCCAACCCCTTGCGCGACTTCACCATCGTGTTCGCTCCGTATTGCACGGCCGACGTCCACATCGGCGTGACGACTGTGCGTTACGAGACCAGCGACGGCAAGAACCTCACCGTCTCCTACCGCGGGCTCGCCAATTCGCAGCGGGTCATGGACTGGGTGACGGAGAAGTACGCCGCGCCGAAGACCGTGTTCGTGAGCGGCGGCAGCGCCGGCGCGATCCCGTCGCCGATCTTCGCTTCGCAGCTCGCCCGTCACTACACGAAGGCGAAGGTCGTGCAACTCGGCGACGGCGCCGGCGGTTATCGCACGGCGCGCCTCGCGCAGTGGCTGGAGCTCTGGGGCGCGACGCGTGCGCTCAAGCACGACCCGCTGTATCGCGATCTGAACGTCGAGACGGCGAACTTCGAAGACTTCTATACGCACGCCGCGCCGGTCGCCAACCTGCAGCTGGCGCAGATCAACAGCATCGAAGACGGCACGCAGATCTTCTTCCTCGGGGCGCTCGGCAACCCGGTGAAGTCGCTGGCGCCGTTGTTGAGCGCTAACATCGCGGACCTGCGCAAGGCGGACCCGAAGCTGCGCACGTACACGATGCCCGGCGTCGTCCACACGGTTCTGACGCGGCCCGACTTCTACTCCGCGAAGGTGGACGACGTGGCGCTGACGAAATGGCTCGACGATCTGGTGAACGGCCGCAGGACCGCCAATGTCGGCGACTCGCTGCTGGTGCCGGGCGCGGACCGATTGCAATGAAGAGAGGAATGATCGTGACACTCAAGCGTTTCTGTGGGGCACTGCTGGCCGGGTTGTTCTGCGTCTCCGCTGCTCATGCAGCCGAGGATGCCGCGCTGACGCACGCGCGCAAGTTGCTGCAGTCGACGATCCTCGTCGACGGTCACAACGACCTGCCGTGGGCGATCCGCGAGAACAAAGCCGCGCCGGGCGACGTCAAGGCCTACGACCTGCGCAAGCCGACGCCGGGTGCAACGGATTTCGCGCGTCTGAAACTCGGCGGCGTCGGGGCGCAGTTCTGGTCCGTGTACATCCCTGGTGAGCTCAGCGGCGGCTTCGCGCGCACGCAGCTCGAACAGATCGACATCGCGCGCCGGATCATCGCGATGTATCCGGACAAGCTGCAGTTCGCGACCTCCGTGGCCGACATCCGCGCCGCGCACAAGGCTGGCAAGATCGCCTCGCTCCTGGGCATGGAAGGCGGGCACGCGATCGAGGACTCGCTCGGCGCACTGCGCGCTTACTACGACCTCGGCGTGCGCTACATGACGCTGACGCACAACGTGAACCTGAGCTGGGCGGACTCGAACGCGCAGCCGCCGGAGCACGGCGGCCTGACGCCATTCGGCGAGCAGGTCGTGCTCGAGATGAACAAGCTCGGCATGCTGGTCGATCTGTCGCACGTGTCCGATGGCACGATGGACGATGCGTTGCGCGTCTCCAAGGCGCCGGTGATCTTCTCGCATTCCTCGGCGCGGGCAATCTGCGACGTGAAGCGCAACGTGCCGGACGACATCCTGCGCCGGCTCAAGAGCAACGGCGGCGTGGTGATGGTCACGTTCGTGGCCGGGTTCATCGATCCGGCGGTGGCGAAGATCCAGGTGCCGGCGATGGCCGAGATCACCGAGCGCTCCAAGGGCAAGAGCGCGGAGGAGGCCGAGAAAATCGAAAAGGAAGTGCTCGGCCGGGTGAAGATGCCGCCGACCTCGATCGGCAAAGTGGCGGATCACATCGAGCACATTCGTGACGTCGCGGGCGTCGAGCACATCGGCCTCGGCGGGGACTTCGACGGCAACTCCGAATGGCCGGTGGGCCTGTCGGACGTGTCGATGTATCCGAACCTGTTCGCGGAGCTGATCCGCCGCGGCTGGAGCGATCAGGACCTGAAGCTCCTGGCCGGTGAGAACGTGCTGCGCGCCTTCGCGCAGGCGGAGGCAGTCTCAAAACAGCTCTCCAGATAGGTCGGGCTTCGCAGCCGACATTCTTCGATGCCTGGTCGATGGCAATTCTGGATCGATCGCGGCGGCACGTTCACGGACATCGTCGGCCGCAAGCCTGACGGTTCGCTCGTCACGCTGAAGCTGCTGTCCGAGAATCCGGAGCGATATCGCGACGCGGCCGTGCAGGGCATTCGCGAGCTGCTCGGAGTCGGCGACCAGCCGATCCCGGCCGGTTCGATCGATGTCGTGCGGATGGGCACAACGGTCGCCACCAACGCCTTGCTGGAACGCAAGGGCGACCGCACGGTGCTCGCGATCACTCGCGGCTTCGCTGACGCGTTACGCATCGGCTATCAACATCGGCCCAAGCTGTTCGTGCGGCACATCGAGCTGCCTTCGATGCTGTACGAGCAGGTCATCGAGATCGACGAGCGCATCGGCGCGCATGGCGATATCGTGCGCGCTCCCGACCTGCAGCAGGCCGAGCGGGATCTGCAGGCCGCATTCGATCGCGGCATCCGCTCGTGTGCGATTGCATTGCTGCATGGCTATCGATATGCGCAGCACGAGCAGCAGATCGAGGCGATCGCGCGGCGCATCGGCTTCGTACAGGTTTCGGTCTCTCACGAGGTCAGCCCGCTGATGAAGCTGGTCGCGCGCGGCGACACGACGGTCGTCGATGCGTACCTGTCGCCGGTCCTGCGGCGCTACGTGAATCAGGTTGCCGCGCAGCTGCCAGGCGTGAAGTTGCAGTTCATGCAATCTTCCGGCGGGCTCGCGGACGCGCAGCAGTTCCAGGGCAAGGACGCGATTCTCTCCGGCCCGGCGGGCGGCATCGTCGGTGCGGCGCGCACCGCTCAACAGGCCGGGATCAAGAAGATCATCAGCTTCGACATGGGCGGCACGTCGACAGACGTCGCGCACTACGCAGGCGAATACGAGCGCGCGTTCGACGCGGAGGTTGCCGGCGTGAGGCTGCGCGCCCCGTTGATGCAGATTCATACGGTCGCTGCTGGCGGTGGATCGATCTGCCAGTTCGATGGCGTGCGGCTGCGGGTCGGCCCCGAGTCCGCGGGGGCGGATCCGGGACCTGCTGCATATCGTCGCGGTGGCCCGCCGACAGTGACCGACTGCAATGTGCTGCTCGGGCGCATTCAGCCGGAGTTCTTTCCGGCGGTGTTCGGTCACACCGGCGATCAGACGCTCGATGCAGACGCCGTGGCCGAACGCTTTCGCGGACTGGCCCACGACATTCAGAGCGCGACTGGCGTGCCGCAGACACCGCAGGCAGTCGCGGCAGGTTGCATCCGGATCGCCGTCGAGAACATGGCGAACGCGATCAAGAAGATCTCCGTGCAGCGCGGCCACGACGTGACCGAGTACACGCTGTCATGCTTCGGTGGAGCGGCAGGTCAGCACGCCTGCCTGGTTGCCGACGCGCTCGGCATGCAGACTGTATTCATGCATCCGCTGGCCGGCGTGCTCTCCGCGTACGGCATCGGACTCGCCGACGTGACGGTGATGAAGCAGCGGGCGATCGAAGCCGTCCTCGACGATCACTCGCTGGCGGAGCTGCAAGCGCCCTTCGGTGCGCTGGTGCACGACGCGCGCGATTCGCTGATCGCACAGGGCGTGACGGATGCGGATATCACGATCGAGCGCCGCGTCGCACTCAAATATGAAGGGACGGACTCGACGCTGCAGCTGCCGGTCGCGGCGAGCGCGGCGGAGCTGTCGAGCGCGTTTCTGGAGCAGTACCGGGTCCGGTACGGGTTCCTGATGCCGCAGCGGCGGCTGGTGATCGAGTCGATCTCGGCGGAGGCGGTGGGGTCGAACCGGACGAAGAGTTGGACCGAACGCGGTATTTCATCCCGTCCGCTGGTGACTCGGCCGGTTTATTTCGGCGATCAGTGGCACGACACGATGTTCGTCGATCGCGAGGGTCTGCAACCGCGCGATCCGATTGCCGGACCCGCCGTGATCCGTGAGCGCAACACCACGATCGTGATCGAGCCGGGCTGGCAGGCTGAGCTCACCGAGCTGAATCACCTGATCCTGCGCCGCGTCGAGCCGTTGCAGCGGGCCAGCGCCATCGGCACGCGCGTCGATCCGGTTTTGCTGGAAGTCTTCAACAACCTGTTCATGTCGATCGCGGAACAGATGGGCGTGACGCTCGCGAACACCGCGACGTCGGTGAACATCAAGGAGCGACTCGATTTCTCGTGCGCCCTGTTCGACGCGCAAGGCAACCTGATCGCGAACGCGCCGCACATGCCGGTGCACCTCGGCTCGATGGGCGAGTCCGTGCAGGAGATCATGCGCCGTCGTGGCGACACGATGCGGGCAGGCGACGTGTATGTGCTGAACGCACCGTATGCCGGTGGCACGCATCTGCCAGATATCACTGTGGTGATGCCTGTGTTCCTGGAAGGGCAGGTGCCTTCCTTCTACGTCGCCGCTCGCGGCCATCACGCCGACATCGGCGGCATCACTCCGGGCTCGATGCCCTCCGACTCGTCCCACATCGACGAAGAGGGCGTGCTCCTCGATAACGTGCAGCTGGTCGCAAAGGGCGTCTTCCTCGAGCCGGAGCTGCGCACCTTGCTCTCTGGTGGCAGGTACCCCGCCCGCAACGTCGAGCAGAACCTCGCTGATCTGCGTGCGCAAGTCGCCGCGTGCCAGAAGGGCGCAGCGGAGCTCGCAGCGATGGTCGAGCACTTCGGACTGCCAGTCGTGCACGCCTACATGCAACACGTGCAGGACAATGCTGAAGAAGCTGTGCGCCGCGTGATCGACGCGCTCACTGACGGCGAGTTCGAGTACGCGATGGACAACGGCGCATCGGTGCGCGTCTCGATTCGCATCGACAAGCAGGCGCGTGCGGCCCGCATCGACTTCTCCGGCACGAGCGCGCAGCAGCCGAACAACTTCAACGCGCCGGTCTCCGTCACTCGCGCCGCGGTCCTCTACGTATTCCGTACGCTGGTTGACGACGAGATTCCAATGAATGCCGGCTGCCTCAAGCCGCTGCAGATCACGGTGCCCGTCGGATCGATGCTCCATCCGCAGTACCCGGCCGCCGTCGTCGCGGGCAACGTCGAGACTTCGCAGGTCGTCACCGACACGCTGTATGGCGCACTTGGCGCGCTCGCGGCGAGCCAGGGCACGATGAACAACTTCACGTTCGGCGACGGCGTGCACCAATACTACGAGACCATCTGCGGCGGATCGGGCGCCGGCCCGGATTTCGACGGCGCCTCGGCCGTCCAGACGCACATGACGAACTCGCGCCTGACCGACCCCGAAGTGCTGGAGTGGCGGTTTCCGGTGCGGCTCGAGGATTTCCACATCCGTCGCGGCTCGGGCGGTGCTGGACGTCATCGCGGCGGCGACGGCACCGAGCGCCGCGTGCGCTTCCTCAAACCGATGACGGCCGTGCTGCTCGCGAACCATCGCAAGGTCGCGCCCTTCGGGCTCGCCGGAGCATCGCCGGGCGCGAAGGGCAAGAACTGGATCGAGCGTGTCGACGGCAGCATCGAGCACTTCGGCGCGACCCACGAAGCGCAGATGAGCACGGGCGACGTGTTCGTGATCCAGACGCCGAGCGGGGGCGGTTTTGGCTGAGTCAGCGCGCCCCGGCCGCCTCGCGACCGCGAGCATCGTCGGCACGATGCTCGAGTACTACGACTTCGCGATCTACAACACGCTGGCCGCGCTGGCATTCGGCAAGCTGTTCTTTCCGTCGTTCGATCCGCTGACCGGCACGATCCTCGCGTTCTCGACATTCGCCGTCGGTTACTTCTCGCGGCCGATCGGCGGCGTGATCTTCGGTCATCTCGGCGATCGCTACGGCCGGCGCTTCGTGCTGGTCGCGACGCTGATCGTCATGGGCGTGACGACAGCGCTCATCGGCGCGCTCCCGACTTACGAGGTGGCCGGAGCAATCAGTCCCGTGCTGCTCGTCGCGTTGCGCTTCGTGCAGGGCGCGGCGCTGGGCGGCGAGTGGGCCGGCGCCGTGCTGCTTTCCGTTGAGCATGGCGATCAGTGCCAGCGCGGCCGCAATGCCTCGTGGGCGCAGATGGGGCCTTCGCTCGGCACGCTGCTCGCGACAGGTTCGATCGCCCTGGTGATCTCGCAACTCGACAGCGAGGCGTTTCTCTCGTGGGGCTGGCGACTGCCGTTCTTCGCGAGCGTTCTGCTGGTGGGCTTCGGTTTGTGGATCCGCAGCGGCGTGCAGGAAACGCCGCTGTTCCGGCAACTCGAGCGCGAGAAGACGCAGGCGCGGGCGCCAGTAGGCGAAGTCATCCGCCACCACTGGCGCAAGCTGTTGCTGGGCGGCGGCGCGCGCATCGGGCCGGACGTGCTGTATTCGCTCGCCGCGGTGTTCTCGCTTTCGTACCTGACGACGACGCTGGGCGTTCCGCGCACGACGGCGCTGATCGCGCTTTCGATCGGCGGCGCCTGCAATGCGCTCACGATCCCGCTGTTCGGCGGTCTCTCGGACCGCTACGGCCGTCGCGTCGTCTACGGGGCGGGCGTGGTCTGCGCGCTGGCGCTCGCGTTCGCGTTCTTTCCACTGCTCGACACGGGGTCGCCCGTGGCAATCACGGTCGCAATCGCCGCCGCCCTCGTGGTACACGCGATGATGTATGGACCCCAGGCGGCCTTCATCGCCGAGCAGTTCCCGACGCGCGTGCGCTACGCCGGTGCCTCGCTTGCATACACGCTCGCCGGCATCGTCGGCGGAGGTATCGCACCCGTAATGTTTGCAACGTTGCAGAAGGTGTACGGTACGACCTTCGCGCTCAGTGCGTACCTGGCCGTTGCGTTGCTCGTCACTGGTGTCGTGTTGCTGATGGCGCGTGAGCGCGCGGGGGTCGAGCTCGAATAGGGGGAAGCTCGTCATGATCGACGTCCACCATCTCAACAACTCCCGCTCGCAGCGTGTGCTGTGGATGCTGGAAGAGCTGGGCACCCCTTACACAGTCGTGCGCTACGAGCGCGATGCCAAAACGATGCTCGCGCCGCCGGAGCTGAAGAAGATCCATCCGCTCGGCCGCTCGCCCGTCATCAAGGACGGCGACTTCGTGCTCGCGGAGTCGGGCGCGATCATCGAATACCTGGTCGAACGTTATGGTGCAGGCCGCTTCGAACCGCCGCGCGGCACGCGCGCGTACGAAACCTGCCGCTACTGGGTTCACTACGCCGAAGGCTCGCTGATGATGCAGCTGCTGGTGAAGATCTATCTCTCCCGCGTTGGCGAGTCGGCAAAGGCGTTGGCCGAGCGAGTGGATGGCGCGGTCCGCATGCACCTCGACTACGTCGAGAGCTCGCTCGGCGCCGCGCAATTCCTGACGGGCGATGCTTTCTCCGTCGCCGATGTGCAGATGAGTTTCCCTCTCGAGGTGTGTGCCACGCAGGGGCTGCTCGGCGACGCGCATCCGCAGCTGTCCGCGCTCCTGAGCCGGCTGCATGCGCGGCCGGGATATCAGGCGGCGCTGGCCAAAGGCGGTCCGTATGCGTATGCGAAGGAGGGGGGCTAGAGGCCCACTACCCGCTTTATTACATGTCGGAACTCTGCCGGCAGCGGATTCATTGCTGATGCGGAAATATTCCGCCACGACGCACGCTCTCTTCGCCGAGGTTGGATGGGTCTCCCGGGCGTGCATAAGCAAAAGGAACGGACCATGAAACACGTGACCTCGATCCCACGCCGGCCCGACCGCCGGCTCCTGAGAACTGCCATCGCTGCTTGCCTGCTCGCCGCAGCTCCGCATGCGTTCTCGCAATCCGCGAGCGCTACGTTGCGGGGTCAAGTGAGTGCAGGCGAGCAGCCGGTCGGCGCTGCCAGCGTCACCGCAACGAACACCGAGACCGGCCTGACTCGCAAGGTTCAGACCGAAGAGAGCGGCAACTACACGCTGGCCGGCCTGCCGCCCGGCACGTACAAGGTCGAAGTCACCGGACCGACGGGCGCGACGGCGCGACTGGTGCAGTTGCAGGTCGGTCAGACCGCGACGCTGGACCTCGGTCTCGCTGCCGCCAACGAGAACATCGAGTCGGTGACGGTCGTCGCGACGCAGCTGTTCGAGACGCGCACTTCCGAAATCGCCACGTACGTGAGTCCGCGGCAGATCGAAGCGCTGCCGCAGAACTCGCGCAACTTCCTCGCCTTCGCGGACATCGTCCCGGGCGTGCAGTTCGCGACCAGCGCCGACGGCTCGACCAGCGAGATCCGCAGCGGCGCGCAGTCCGCGAACGGCGTGAACGTGTTCATCGACGGCGTCGGCCAGAAGAACTACGTCCTGCGCGGCGGCGTCAGCGGCCAGACGCTGACCCGCGGCAATCCGTTCCCGCAGCTCGCCATCGGCGAGTACAAGGTGATCACGTCGAACTACAAGGCCGAGCTCGACCAGCTCAGCAGCGCCGGCATCGTCGCCGTGACGCGCTCGGGCACGAACGAGTTCGAATCCAAAGCGTTCTACGACTACACCTCCGAGAACTGGCGTGCGTCCGATCCGATCGAAGCGCGCGATGGCCGCAAGGCGGAGTCGGAGCAGAAGCAGTACGGCATCGCGTTCGGCGGCCCGATCATCCGCGACCGCATGCATTTCTTCGTGACCTACGAAGGCAAGGAGTTCGAGACGCCGGAAACGGTGACGCTCGGCCAGGGCATTCCCTCGAGCGCCGCGCCGCCGGAGCTGCGCGACCTGCTCGGCGTCGTCAGCGCGCCGTTCGACGAGGATCTGTTCTTCGGCAAGATCGACTGGACCCCGGGCGATGATCACCTGCTGGAGCTCACCGCCAAGATCCGCCGCGAGACCGAGATCTCCAATATCGGCGGCCAGAACACCGCCACGTTCGCCAGCGACAAGAAGAACGACGAGAAGCGCATCGACCTGCGTTACCAGTACACGGCCGCGAGCTTCCTCAACGACGCGCATCTCACCTACGAGGATGCAGACTTCAATCCGCGACCGGTGAATCTCATTCCGGGTTATCGCGCGACGACTGCCGATCGCAATCAGCTCATCCTCAACCTCGGCGGCGGCGCCGACTTTCAGGACAAGGGCCAGAAGGGCTGGGGCTTCCAGGACGACCTGACGTTCACCTCGTTCGAGTGGCACGGCGCGCACACGGTGAAGACCGGCATCAAGTACAAGCGCGTGGAGATCAACGCGTTCGAGCAGCAGCCATACAACCCGCAGTTCTCGTATGACGTCTTCGAGGACACGACGACGCCGTACCTGGTGCAGTTCGGTGCGGCGATCCCCGGCCTGCCCCAGCGCAACGTGGAATCGCAGAACCGGCAGTACGGCATCTACCTCCAGGATGACTGGGAAGTGACGCAGAAGCTGCTGCTGAACCTCGGCGTGCGTTACGACTACGAGGAAACGCCGAGCTATCTCGACTACGTGACGCCCGCCGACGTGATCGCGGGCATCGATTCGGTCGATACCTCGCCGGGAGCGGCGCCGGGTCAGACCTACCGGCAGTCGCTGGCGCTGGGCCGCTACCCGGTGAATATCGATGACTACATCAGCAACGGTCACAACCGCAGTGCCTTCGACAGCGGCATCCAGCCGCGCTTCGGCTTCTCGTACGACTTCTCGGAGGACGAGACCTTCGTGCTGTTCGGCGGCGCCGGCCGCGCCTACGACCGCAACGTGTTCGACTACCTGGCGCTCGAGCGCTCGAAAGGCACGTTCCCGACGTACGAGCGCAACTTCAACGTGCAGGGACATCCGTGCGATTCGGTGAACGATCCGAACTGCCTCGAGTGGGATCCGCGGTTCTTCGATCGCGCCAACCTCGAAGCGCTGGTGGCGGCGAACCCGAACCTCGGGCGTGAGATCAACCTGATCAACAACGACCTAAAGACGCCGTATTCCGACCAGTTCAGCCTGGGCGTGCGCAACCGCTTCGACCTGTGGAACCAGACCTGGAACACCTCGGCGACGGTGTCTTACGTGGAATCCAAGGACGGCATCGTGTTCACGCTCGGCAACCGCCGCGGCAACGGCAACTTCCGCACCAACGAGGACGCGATCTGGGGCGACTCGCCGTTCGGCAACGGCATCCCGGGCCTCGGCACGCTGATCATCATCAACAACGGCATCGAGTCGCGCGCCACGTCGCTCCTGCTCTCGGCCGAGAAGCCGTATACGCAGGAGTCGAAGTGGGGCATGACGATCGCCTACACGTTCACTGACGCGCAGGAGAACCGCACCAACGCGGGCGAGAACGACGAGCACTTCATCTTCGACTATCCGACGGTCAAGCAATTCGGCTGGCACACCGCCACCGGCGTGCCGCTGCACCGGCTGGTCGTCACGGGGATCTGGGACGGGCCGTGGGACATGACGCTGTCCTCGAAGCTGGCGCTGCAGACCCCGGAGGAAGACGAAGCGCTCGATTGCCTGGCCGGCGGCGACGCCTGCTTCTTCCACAACTTCAAACCGGACACGACCATCGGCCGCAAGCAGTTCGACCTGGCGGCCTCCAAGGGATTCGACCTCGGCGACTTCAACCTCGCCCTGCGCGCCGACATCCTCAACGTGTTCAACTGGAAGAACCCGGACGGCTTCGAGAATTTCCGCGGGTTCGACGGCGTGGCGAATGCCAACTACGGCAACGTGACCAGCTGGCGTCAGCCGACCCGTACATTCAAGTTGTCATTCAACGTGGGCTGGCGATAATCGACATCGCGTCACGCGCGACGGGCCACGGCAATTTTTGCACGTGGCCCGCAGCGCACGCCGAGGTGTCATGATGCATCGGTTGGCCGATGAAGGTTGATTCGCGCGGGCCGCGGGCGGGCCTGCATGTGCTCCTGGGTCTGTGCGCGCTGCTCGCCTGCGCGCCGTCGTTCGGTGCGAGCAAGGAGCGTCTGCCCGGCGTCGTCGTCGAGGGCTCCCGCGTGTACGATCCCGAGCGCGACGGCGATCCCGTCATCAACAACCTCGAGCGCCGCACGTTCCGCTTCTTCTGGGACACGACCAACAAGCAGAACGGCCTCGCGCCGGATCGCTATCCGTCCCCTTCATTTGCCAGCACCGCGGGCATGGGCTTCGCCCTGACCGCGTATGTGATCGGGGCGGAGCGCGGCTTCGTTTCGCGCGCCCAGGCGCGGCTGCGTACGTTGCGCACGCTGCGCTTCCTCGCGAACGCACCGCAGGGGCCGGACGAGAACGGGATGGCCGGGTATCGCGGGTTCTACTATCACTTCCTGCACATGCAGAACGGCCAGCGCTTCGGTACGTCCGAGCTGTCGACGGTCGACACGGCGCTGCTGCTGGCCGGCGTGCTGACCGCGCAGGTGTACTTCGACCGCGACTCGCGCGCCGAGAAGGAGATCCGCGACCTCGCCGAGCTGATCTACGGCCGGGTCGAATGGACCTGGGCGCAGAACCGGCCACCGATCATCTCGCACGGCTGGCGGCCCGAGACCGGTTTCCTGCGCTTCGACTGGCGCGGCTACAACGAGGCGCTGCTGCTGTACGTCCTGGCGCTCGGCTCGCCGACTCACCCGGTTGAGCCGGACGCATACAAGGAGTGGCTCGCGACGTACAAGGGCTCGTGGGGCACGTTCAGCGGCCAGGAGTTCCTGTCGTTCGGCCCGATGTTCGGCCACCAGTTCTCGCACGTCTGGATCGACTTCCGCGGCATCCAGGACGAATTCATGCGCGAGAAGGGCATCGACTATTTCGAGAACAGCCGTCGCGCCGCGTACGCGCACCGCGAGTACTCGATCCAGAACCCGATGCGCTGGCGCGGCTACGACAGCGAGATCTGGGGACTGACAGCGAGCGACGGTCCCGCGGACACGGTGCAGATCTTCAACAACGAAGAGCGCGGCTTCTTCACGTACTCGGCGCGCGGCACTGCCGCGCCGCACGTGCTGGATGACGGCACGATCGCGCCCACGGCGGCGGTCAGCTCGATCGCGTTCGCGCCCGAGATCGTGATCCCGACGATCCGCGCGTTCCGCGTGCGCTTCGGCGAGCACCTCTACCAGAAGTACGGCTTCCTCGACGCGGTCAACCCGAGCTTCACGTACGGCGACGTGCCGCTGCGGCACGGGCAGATCATCGAGAACGTCGGCTGGGTCGACACCGACTATCTCAGCATCGACCAGGGACCGATCGTCGCGATGATCGAGAATTACCGCAGCGGGCTCATCTGGAAGCTGATGCAGCGCAGTCCGCACATCCGCCGCGGACTGGAGCGCGCAGGTTTCACGGGCGGCTGGCTGGCACAGCCGGCGCCGCCGCAGCAGCCGAGCCCGTAGTCCGATGGTGAATCGTCGGCAGACGATGCTCGCGCTGGCCGCGCTCGCAGCGGCTCCTCTGGGTTGCACGCGCCGCTCGCACGGTCCGGACACGGTCAATTTCTGGGCTGTCGGCCGCGAAGGCGAGGTGGCCGCGGACCTGGTGCAGGAGTTCCTGCGCGAGCGCCCCGACATCCACGTGGAAGTGCAGAAGCTGCCGTGGACGGCCGCGCACGAGAAGCTGTTGACCGCATACGCAGGTGAGACGCTGCCGGACCTGTGCTCGCTCGGTAACACGTGGATTCCCGAGTTCATGGCGCTGAATGCGCTCACGCCGCTCGACGAAATGGCGGGCGCGTCGCGCGAGATCGCGCTCGACGACTACTTCCCGGGCATTCTCGATTCCAACCGGGTCGAGGGACATCTCTACGGCATCCCGTGGTACATCGACACGCGCTTGCTCTACTACCGGCGCGATCTGCTGCGCCAGGCGGGCTTCGATGCGCCGCCGACCAGCTGGGCGGAGTGGGAGCAGATGCTTGGCGCGATCAAGAAGATGGTCGGCCCCGATCGCTACTCGGTGCTGCTGCCGCTGAACGAGTTCGAGCCGCTGCTGGTGCTGTCGCTGCAGCAACCCTCGGAGCTGCTGCGCGAGGGCGGACGCTACGGCAATTTCCGCAGCGCCGACTTCCATCGCACGCTCGAGTTCTACGCGAGCATGTTCCGGCGCGGCTGGGCGCCGAAGATGACCAACACGCAGATCTCGAACGTCTGGGATGAATTCGGCCGCGGGCTGTTCTCGTTCTACATCTCCGGGCCGTGGAACATCGCGGAGTTCAAGAAGCGCCTGCCGCCGGAGCTGAAGGACGAGTGGATGACGGCGCCGATGCCCGGCCCGAACGGTCCGGGCGCCTCGAGCGCCGGCGGCGCGAGTCTCGTGATCTTCAGTCCGTCGAAATCGAAGCCGGCCGTGTGGGCGCTGATGGAGTACCTGTCGCGCTCGTCGGTGCAGCAACGCTTCTACGAGCTCACCGGCAACATGCCGCCGCGCCGCTCGACGTGGCAGTCCTCCACGCTGGCGTCATCTCCTTACGCGAAGGCCTACCTGGCGCAGCTCGATCGCGTGCGCTCGCCGCCGAAAGTGCCCGAGTGGGAGCGAATTGCGCAGGAGATGCGCCTCACTGCAGAGCGAGTCGTGCAGGGTGTGAATTCCGTCGACGAAGCTTGTGTCGCGCTGGATCGCAAGACGGACGAGATCCTGGAGAAGCGGCGCTGGATGATGGACAAGGATCGCGTCACATGAGGCCGCAGCGCGCCGCCTGGTTGTTCGTCACTCCGGCGCTGATCGTGCTCGGCGTGTTCTTCTTCCTGCCGGTGCTCGCCGCGCTGGTGATGAGCATGACGGACTTCGATCTGTACGCGCTCGACGATTTCGCCAACCTGCGCTGGATCGGCTTCGAAAACTACGCGCGCCTGTTGCGCGAGCCGCTGTTCTGGAAATCGCTCGGCAACACCCTCTACTTCGTAGTGCTCGGCGTGCCGCTCTCGATCGGTGTGTCGCTGGGTGCGGCGCTGCTGGTCAATTCGAAGGTCGCGAAGTTCCGCAGCGTCTTCCGCACGGTTTACTTCGCGCCGGTCGTCACGACGCTCGTGGCCGTCGCCGTCGTGTGGCGCTACATCTTTCACACGCGCTACGGCTTTCTGAACTACGCGCTCGTGTCGGTCGGGCTCGATCCCATCGACTGGATGGGCGATCCGCATTGGGCGATGCCGGCGATCGTCATCCTCGCCGTGTGGAAGAACTTCGGCTACAACATGATCATCCTGCTGGCGGCGCTGCAGAACATTCCCGAGGACCTGTACGAAGCGGCGCGCATCGATGGTGCATCAGGTTGGCAGCAGTTCCGCCACGTCACGCTGCCGGGCGTCGGCCCGGTGCTCCTGCTCGTCAGCATCCTGACGATGACGGGCTACTTCCAGTTGTTCGCCGAGCCGTACGTGATGACGGAGGGCGGGCCGCTGCAATCGACATACAGCGTGCTCTATTTCATGTTCGAGGAGGGCTTCAAGTGGTGGAGCCTCGGGCGCGCCTCGGCCGTGGCCTTCCTGCTCTTCATCCTGATGTTCGCCGTGACTGTGGTGCAGCTGCGGGTCGGTCGTGAGCGGGGCGGCGCATGAAGCGAGGGCCGCGCACCATTGTGGTCAACACGCTGCTGGTCATCGGCGCGCTGCTCGTGGCATTTCCCCTGCTGTGGATGATCTCCGTTTCGTTCATGCCGACCGGCGCCGCGAGCTCTTACCCGCCGCCGTTGTTGCCGGCTCATCCGACGCTCGACAACTACCGCGAGCTGTTCGCGAATCACGCGGCCGGCCGCTACATGCTCAACAGTGCGATCGTCGCGACGCTTGCGACACTGATCTCGCTCGTGTTCAACACACTCGCGGGTTATGCGTTCGCGAAGCTGAAGTTTCGGGGCCGCGATCACATCTTCCGCGGGTTGCTCGGCGCGCTCGTGATCCCGAGCCAGGTTGCGATGATCCCGCTGTTCGCGCTGGTCAAGGAGCTCGGGCTGGTCAGCACCTATGGCGGCGTGGTCGTGCCGGCGATGGCCAGCGTGTTCGGCATCTTCCTGGTCCGCCAGTACGCGCTGTCGATGCCGGACGAGTTGCTGGAAGCGGCGCGCATCGACGGCGCGAGCGAAGCGCGGATCTTCTGGTCGCTGGTCGTGCCGCTGGTGCGGCCGATCCTGGTGACGCTCGCGATCCTGACCTTCCTCGCGACCTGGAACGATTTCATGTGGCCGTTGATCGTGCTGACCGACGCGAAGCTGTACACGTTGCCAGTGGCGCTCGCCGGGTTGTCGCGCGAGCACGTGCAGGACAACGAGTTGATGATGTCCGGCGCGGTGATCACGGTGGTGCCGGTGCTGCTGCTGTTCCTTGGGCTGCAGCGCTACTACATAGCGGGCATTCTCGCCGGCAGCGTGAAAGGATGAACTGGCGTGTCCTCCCACTGGTGCTGCTGGCCATGACAGCGACCGCCGCAGAGAAGGCCCCGCAACTCGATATCCGCTATCTCGACGAGATGGAGGACATCGCGCCGTGGAAGTCGCTCGCATCCGACGGCGTGAGTGCGTCCGTGCATTCCGCGAAGGGCGTGCAGGGTAACGCGCTCGTGCTGGAGTTCGATCTCGCCAACACGGCGGGCTATGCCGCAGCGACGCGCCAGCTGCCGACCGAGCTGCCGGACGACTACGAGATTTCGTTCTGGATGCGGGCGGAGGCCGGCCGCAACAACTTCGAGGTGAAGTTCGTCGACGCCTCGGGCGACAACGTGTGGTGGTTCCGGCGCGCGAACTACCAGTTCTCGGGCGACTGGCAGCAGGTGCGCATCAAGCGGCGGCAGATCGACTTCGCGTGGGGCCCGACGACCGATCGTACGCTGCACAGGTTTCAGTCGATCGAGTTCGTGCTGAGCGCCGGCGATGCAGGCGGGCGCGGCAGCCTGTGGTTCGATCGGTTGTCGCTGAAACCGCTGCAGGCGCAGCGCGGAACGACCGCTCAACCGACGGCACGCGCATCGTCCGAGGCGAGCGGCAACGCGGCAGCCCTCGCGATCGACGGCAAGACCGGCACGATGTGGAAGAGCGCGCGGACCGACGGCTCGCCGCAGACATTCGAAGTCGACCTGAAGGCGGTGCGCGAGTTCGGCGGCATCGAGATCGACTGGGCGCGTGACCTGTACGCGCCGCGCTACACGATCGAGACTTCTCTCGACGGCAAACAGTGGCAGAAGGTGCGCAGCATCGACGCCAGCAACGGCCGTCGCGATTCGCACCTCATGCCCGAGTCCGAGGCGCGCTATATCCGGCTGACGATGCCGGATCCGGGCCGCGACATCGGCATCAACGAGCTGTACATCCGCGATCTGGAGTTCGGCGCGTCGCGCAATGCCTTCGTGCGATCGCTGGCGAAAGAAGCGCGCCGCGGCTGCTATCCGCGTCCGTATCTTGACGAGCAGATCTACTGGACCATCGTGGGCGTCGACGGCGATGCGGAGGAGGGCATGCTCTCCGAAGACGGCGCGCTCGAAGTCCGCAAAGGCAGCTATTCGGTCGAGCCGTTCATCAAGACGCGTTCGGGCTGGCTGACGTGGGCGGACGTGACGATCGGCCATTCGCTCGCCGACGGCTACCTGCCGATTCCGAGCGTCGAGTGGAAGCATCGCGCGATCGAGCTGACGACGACCGCGTATGCGAGCGGCGCGGTCGGCGACAGCTACCTGCACGGAATCTATCGCCTGCGCAATCCGACGCAGACGCGTCAGAAAGTCACGCTGGCGCTGGTGGTGCGGCCGTTCCAGGTCAATTCGCCCGCGCAGTTCCTCAATACCGAGGGCGGGGTGAGTCCGATCCAGGACCTCGCGTTCGAGAACAATCGCGTCAGTGTCGATGGCAAGCCCGCAGTTTATCCGCGCACTCAGCCGAAATCGTTCCGCGCGGTGTCGCTCGCTGCCGATACGCCGTGCGACTGGTTGCCAACGACGGTCGGGAATCAACGCGTGCACGACGATAGCGGCTTCGCTTCGGGTGCAATGTTCTACGACGTCGATCTGCAGCCCGGCCAGAGCGAGGAGATCGTGCTCGACTTGCCGCAACACGCGCAGGCTTCTCCTCCCCCGGTCGCCGGGGGAGGGCAGGGAGAGGGCCTCAACGAAGTTGCCGCGCAGTGGCGCGAGAAACTGAACCGCGTCGAACTCGTCGTCCCGAGCAAATACCAGGCGCTTGCCGACACGCTGCGCAGCTCTCTGGCGTATGTGCTGATCAATCGCGACGGTCCAGCAATCCAGCCAGGATCGCGCGCGTACGAGCGCTCGTGGGTTCGCGACGGCGCGATGACCTCCGAGATGCTGCTGCGCCTCGGTCACGAGAAGGACGCGAGGGAATTCCTGCTGTGGTACGCGAAGTACCAGTTCGCGAACGGCAAGGTGCCGTGTTGCGTCGATCACCGCGGCGCCGATCCCGTGCCGGAGAACGACAGCGCAGGCGAGTTCCTGTTTCTCATCGACAGCGTGTACCGGTACACGGGCGACCAGCAGCTGCTGCGGGACCTGTGGCCCGCGACGACCAAGGCGGTCGCTTACATGGACAAGTTGCGTCTGTCGGAGCGCACCGAGGCGAACAGCCAAGGCGATCGCAAGGCGTTCTACGGCCTCATGCCCGCGTCGATCAGTCACGAGGGCTACTCGGCGAAGCCGATGCACTCGTACTGGGACGATTTCTGGGCGCTCGCCGGCTACGAATCGGCGATCCAGATCGCACGCGCGCTCGACCAGAAAACGGAGATGCACGCGTTCATCGAATCGCGCGATCAGTTCCGCCGCGACGTGTATGTCTCGCTCGGCGTCGCAATGCAGGCGCACAACATCGACTATCTCCCCGGCGCAGCGGAGCTCGGCGACTTCGACGCCACCTCGACTTCGATTGCGCTCTCGCCCGTCGGCGAGCAGCAGATGCTGCCGCCGGAAGCGCTGGTCGCGACCTTCGAACGTTACTACAAGGATTTCGCCGCGCGTCGCACCAGCAAGGACTGGGATGCGTACACACCCTACGAGTGGCGCAATCTCGGCACCTTCATCCGCCTGCGCTGGCGCGACCGCGCGATGGAGCTGATCGATTTCCTCATGAACGACCGGCGGCCGCACGAATGGAACCAGTGGGCCGAAGTGGTCGGCCGCGAGCCGCGCAAGTCGCGCTTCGTCGGCGACATGCCGCACGGCTGGGTGGCTTCGGATTTCGGACGCTCGCTGCTCGACATGTTCGCGTTCGAGCGGCCGGCCGACGAGACGCTCGTGTTGATGGCCGGCGTGCCGAAGGAGTGGACGCAGCGCGAAGGGTTTTCCATCAGGAATCTGCGGACGCCTTACGGGCCGCTGACGTACTCACTGCGGGTCGAGGACGATCAGGTCGTGCTCGATGTCGCGCAGATCAGGATGCCGAATGGCGGTCTTGCGGTCGCGTGGCCGGAGGGCGATCAGCCGAGCCATCAGATGATTCAGCGGGGGCAGGCGCGCTGGCTCGGTACGGAGCTGCGCATCACCCAGTTGCCGTTCACCATCGTGTTCCCGCGCCGGACGGGCAATCAATGAGCTCAGTCGAGCGCCGCGCCGTTCGACGCGATCACGCGCGAGTAGAACTGCGCGCTGGTTTTCGGCGTGCGCTTCAGCGTCTGGTAGTCGACGTGGACCAGACCGAAGCGCTTGGTGAATCCGTAAGCCCATTCCAGGTTGTCGAAGAGCGACCACGCGAGGTAGCCACGGACGTCGGCGCCCTGGCCGATCGCCGCGTGCACGGCGCGCAAGTGCTTGCGCAGGTAGTCGACACGCAGCGGGTCTTCGAGCACGGGACCTTCGACGCTCGGCGGATCGAAGAACGCCGCGCCGTTTTCCGTGATGTAGACGGGCGGATTGCCGTAGCGATCCTTGATCCACAGCAGCGTATCGGTCAGACCCTGCGGGAACACTTCCCAGCCCGTTTCGGTGTGAGTGCGATTCTTCTGCCGTACCGGCGTTGCACGCAACGGCCACGAAGTCGGATCCGAGCGCACGACTGCGCGCGTGTAGTAGTTCACGCCGATGTAATCGAGCGGCTGCTGAATCGTCTCCAGGTCCCTGGCTGGCACGACCGGCCAGGCATCGCCGAAGGTGGCGGGCAACTCCTGCGGGTACGAGCCGAGCAACGCGGGATCCAGGAACTGCCGGTTCATGTACGCGTCTGCGCGCCGCGTCGCGCCGATGTCGGCGTCGTCATCCGATGCCGGGTACTTCGGCTCGATGTTGACCACGAGCCCGATCTGGTTGCGGCCCGTTGCGCGATAGGCCTGCACGGCCGAGCCATGCGCCAGCAGCAGGTGATGCGCGACGAGCGTCGCCTCGAACGCGCTGCGATGGCCGGGCGCGTGAATGCCGAGCAGGTAGCCGTCGTTCATCGCGACCCACGGCTCGTTGAGCGTGCTCCACAGCTTGATGCGATCGTCGAGCTTGCGGAACACGACGTCGGCGTAGTCGGCAAACCATCTGGCGACGTCAGGGTTCAGCCAGCCGCCGCGGTCGTCCAGCGCGGCCGGCAGATCCCAGTGATAGAGCGTCGCCATCGGCTGGATGCCGCGCTCGAGCAGCTTGTCGACGAGGCGTTCGTAGAAGCCGAGGCCCGCAGGGTTGATGCGTCCCGTGCCCTGCGGCAGCACACGGCTCCAGGAAATGCTGAAGCGGTACGCGGCGAGCCGCAGGGAGTGCATCAGTTCGACATCGTCCTGGAAGCGCCGATAATGATCGCAGGTGACGTCGCCGGTATCGCCGTCCGCAATGCGCCCCGGCGTATGCGCGAAGCGATGCCAGATGCTGGGACCGGCGCCGTCCGCGAGCGGCGAGCCCTCGACCTGGTAGGCCGAGGTCGCGCAGCCCCACAGAAAATTCTTCGGAAAGCTCGTGGCCATCGGAAGCGAGTCTATATGAGTTCCATCCCGTGGCTGAAGTAACGCTGCGCTCGGTCCGTAAGGTTTACCCGAACGGCTTCGTCGCAATCGCCGACGCCTCGTTCGAAATTCGCGACGGCGAGCTGCTGGTGCTGGTGGGGCCTTCGGGCTGCGGCAAGAGCACGCTGCTGCGACTGATCGCAGGACTCGAAGAGGCGACCTCCGGCTCGATCCTCATCGGTGCGCGTGACGTGACGCATCTCGAGCCGCGCGACCGCGACATCGCCATGGTGTTCCAGAGCTACGCGCTGTATCCGCACATGACTGTCGAGCGCAATCTCGGTTTCGGGCTGCAGCTGCGCGGTCATGACGCGGCGGACATCGCGCAACGAGTGCAGCATGCGGCCGAGACTCTCGAGTTGACGCAGTTCTTGGACCGGTTGCCGCGACAGCTCTCCGGCGGGCAGCGTCAGCGCGTCGCGCTCGGCCGCGCGCTGGTGCGCCACCCGCAGGCGTTCCTGCTCGACGAGCCGCTGTCGAACCTCGATGCGAAGCTGCGCGCCTCGACGCGCGCGGAAATTGCGCGACTGCATCGCTCGCTCGGCACGACGATGATCTACGTCACGCACGACCAGGTCGAAGCGATGACGCTCGGCCAGCGCATCGTGGTGATGGACCGCGGCGTCATCCAGCAGATCGATGAGCCGATGAAGATCTACGAGCGGCCGGTGAACCTGTTCGTCGCCGGCTTTTTAGGCAATCCCGCGATGAATCTGCTGCGCGGCAAGCTGCGCCAGGACTCCGGCGCCGTCCTGGAAGGCGAGGGCGCGCAGCTGCGCGTTCCCGGCGTCCGCGGCCAGCCGGGACAGGACATCGTCGTCGGCGTCCGTCCCGAGGATCTGCACATCGTCGACGGTTCGGCCGGGGCGGGCACCCTGACCGGAACCGTGGAGCTGCTGGAATCCGTCGGCAGCGAAGCCTTCGTTCATGTCGCCAGCGGCAAATGGAAGCTCATAGCCCGGTCCTCACCGTATAATCTGCCGGCCCTCGGCGCGCGTATCGCACTCCAACCGGCGCCCGAGCGGATTCACTTCTTCGACGCACAGACCGGCCAGCGACTGGAGCAATGAGCAGATCAGCTTTCATCGAGACCCTGGAGCGCGGCGTGACCGCACACCAGGCGGGGCGGCTGGACGACGCCCTGAAGTCTTACCGCGCGGCGCTGGAGCTCAAGCCGAACGATGCGGAGGCGTCGAGCCTGTGCGGCCTCGCTTTGCTCCACAACGGCAAGGGCGAAGAAGCCCTGCCACTGCTGCAGCAGGCCGTGGATCGCGAGCCGGGCCAAACCAGCTACCGCCTCAACCTCGTCGAGGGACTGGCGCAGACGGGCAAGGCGGATCGCGCGATGGTCGAGCTCGGGCTCATCATTGCCGTCGAGCCGACCAACACGCAGGCGCTGAGCCGCTTTTATGCGCTCGAAAGCGAGGCGCTGCTGGCGCGCCGCGAATGGGCAAAGCTCCATACCAGTGGCATTGCGTGGACCCAGGCCGATCCCAACTCGATTGCAGCGTGGCGCTCTCTCTCTCGTGGCGCGTTCGAGGACGGGCGATTGCTCGAAGCAGCGGCTGCATTTGCGCGAGCGATCGACCTCGGCAAACCGACGGCTGCGGATCTGACCGCGCATGCCAGCCTGTGTCTGAAAGCTCTCGAGATGAGGGCCGCCGGTGTTTCGCTCGAGCAGGCGGAAGCGCTCGATCGTGATTTCCCGCCGATGCTGGCGACGCGAGCTTTGCAGCTCATGTACCTCGGGCGGTTCGCCGAGGCGGAGGCGTACTGCCGGCGCGCTTTGCAACGCAAGCCGGATTACGTGCCTGCGTATGCGACGTTGAGCAGGTTGCGCAACGGCAGGCTCGAGAACGCGGAACTGAACGCGTTGTATTCGATCGCACGGCACCCGGCTGCGTTGCCCGACCATCGCGTTACGGCGCTGTTCGCCATCGCACACGCGCACGATGCGCGCGGTGACTTCGATTCGGCTTTCACGACTTACCAGGGTGCGCACGCGCTGGCTTTCGAGCGCAATACCAGCGAGCAACGGACGCGCGACATCGCGCAGGACGCGGCTCGCGTGGAGCAGATCGCGAATGTGTCGCAGACGCTACCCGAAATAGCGGCAACGAGCGGCGCACCGCGACCGATCTTCATCGTCGGCATGCCGCGCTCCGGCACGACGCTGATCGAGTCCGTGCTTGGAGCGCACTCACGGGTGTTCGCATGCGGCGAGCGGCCGGCATTGCGGCAGGTTCTGCGCATGCTGCTCGGAGCGTTGCAGGCTGGCACAGCGATCGACGAGAGCATGCTGCAGGATTGGGCGAAGTTCTATTTCCGGGATCTGCCGAACATCGGCGCAGCCGATCATGTGACCGATAAGCATCCGCGCAACTTCGAAGCGGCCGGATTGATCGCGCGGATGCTGCCGAATGCGGTGATCGTGCACGTGCGACGCAATCCGGTCGAGAACTGCCTGTCCATGTATCGCCACGAGTTCAACAAGCAGTGGACGTTCACGCATGACCTGAGCGATATCGCGAGCTACTACGGACGCTACGCGCGGCTGGCCGAACACTGGCAGCGCACGTTGCCGGGCCGGTTCGTGACGATTCAATACGAAGACTTCGTGAACAACTTCGAGAGCGCCGCGCCGCAGCTGCTGCAAGCGTGCGGGCTGGACTGGGAACCGCAGTGTCTGGAGTTCCAGAAGACGCCCCGGGCGATCGCGACATTCGCGACCGTGCAGGTGCGCGGCCCGTTGCTGCTCGGCAACGGGCGGGCGCTGAAGTATCAGAAGCATCTCGCACCGCTCGTCGCCGCGCTCGAAGCTGCCGGTATCGATCTGGAAACCGGAGCAGTGAAGACGGCGGCAAGCGGTTAAAACTGCGCGAGCGTCGAGCTATTCGGCGGTGCACGCTCGCGTGACGGATGCAGAATGCCGGCCACGGTGGCTGGTTTTACAAGGACGGTGTCATGGAAGGGACGAAAAGAGACAGGACAAGAGTGTTTGTGGGTCTCGTAGCGCCGCTCGCGATGCTTCTGGCAGTCGCCGCTCAGGCGGCGCCGTTCGACGAGAAGTCGCAAGCTCCCCGCGTAGCGTCGTCGCAAGCGCTGCGCCCGAAGCTCGAAGCGCACTTTCAAGCGTTCCAGCACAAGCAGCAGGAAGCTGACCCGGCTGCTTTCATCAGCGACCGGCAGGCGTACAGACAATGGTCGGATCTGTACTTCGCGGTGGGTCTGGCGCTCGACGAACGTGTGCCGCTCAAGGATCTCGCGGAGTTCGGTCTGGTTGCGCAGGCGAACGGCACGTATGTCGTGGACCTGCAGAAGTTTCCGCAGTGGTCGCCGCTCGATGGGCGGCTGTATCGGCTCAACAATCCGGCGGTGCTGCAGGACTATGAGCCGGCATTGCGGGCGCGCGGCTTCAGAGACAGCGACATCGCGGCACTGCGAACGTACCTGGCGACGCACGATCCGCGTCTCGCGCTTCACGCGAAAGGTCGGGAACTGATCGAGTCGTTCGCAAAACGGCTGCAGAGTCGTCGGCCCGGGCAGCCACTCAACCTGGACGAGGCCCTCGCGTTCCGCTATCAGAAGGTGACGCTCAGGGCAGAAACGGAGCGGCAATGGGCTGTTGCACTGCTCGACGCGCTGGATGCGCAGCGGCAACGGATCCTCGCAGCGTTTCTGTTCGACGAGTTCGAGTCCTCGCTCACGCTGGGCACGCCGGTGGCGCCGCTGCGCGAAGTACTCGAACAGGACGTCGCACCACTCGTATCCGGTGACTACGTCAAGATGCTCGCGACTGAAGAGGCGGAGATCCGCCGGGAAGTCTCGCAGCGCGCCGAGAAACTCAAGGAAGGAGAACTGCGATGAACACCCTCATGCGTGTCTTTGCGACGCTCGGTCTGACAGTGATGTCGGCGGAGGCGGCTGCCATTCCGAGGCTGGTTGCCGTCCGGCCCTCGTTCGATGCCAACGACAACGGCAACCTGCGTGCGGGGCTGACCGTTGAGGCCTCGACGGACCTGCTCGTGCTGGTGATTGGTGGTGGCTTCACGCTTACGTGCAGCACCAGCACGCTGCGGCAAAACGTGCAGCGCCTCAAGACCTATTCGAGCAACCTGGGCCCCCACGAGACGCTGCGGATACCTGACGTGGTCCCGAGCACATATCCGATCGCGGGATGGGCCAGCATTCCGGAAGGGTCCTGCACAGCCGAGTGCACCATGGAGTACACGGGCGAAGCGAGGGATGAAACCAGTCTTTCGATTCGCGTCGGCAGCACTGGGCTCGGCGCGGGCTTCACGCTCATCCCGCAGGGAACGCAATCGGAGGGCAACACACTCCTGCGCAACATTTGCCGGATGTCGCGACCTCGCTGCTGCACGCCGCTGTGCTCCATTCCATAACGGCCAGCTTCCAACGAGTTACAGGGAAGGGATTCCTATGAAAATGCTGATCAGCGTTCTGTTGTGCCTGCTCTGCGCGGGTGCCTGGGCCCAGTGCAGCCCGATCGTCATCGATACTCACAACGACGGTATCCGGCTCGGACCTGCGGGCCGTACCGTCTCATTCGACGTCAATGCCGATGGCTCTCCCGACACGGTGCAGTGGGTGCGGCCGGGCGGCGACGAAGCATTTCTCGCGCTCGATCGCAACCGCAACGGCCTGGTCGATGACGGCTCCGAGTTGTTCGGCGTCGGGACCCCACTCTTCGAGGGCGGGACGGCACCGAACGGATTCGTCGGCCTCGCGCAGTACGATCAGCCGCTGCTGGGCGGCAACGACGATGGCGTGATCTCGAGTGCGGATGCGGTGTGGCAGGAGCTGTCGGTGTGGATGGACACCAACGCCGATGGCATCGCCACCAGAAGCGAGATGCGGCGCCCCGAGGCCTTTGGCTTGACGTCGTTCGGCATCATCCCGCGAGCTCGTCGATACATCGACGACGCGGGCAACTCGCTGCCGTACTGGGCCTGGGCCGGTGCGAGGGGTCGGCCCGCCCGCACCATGATGGTGGACGTCTACTTCCTGCAGCTCGACGCGGGCAAGCCGTGATCTCTGCGAGGCGCGCGCACGATGGGCCTACAGCCCTGGCACAGGAAACCTGCGGCAGAGCGCTTTCACCGCTTCGTGCAGCTCCGCGAGCTTCGGCGCGTTGTCGTGCGAGCGCATCGCCTCGACGAGCCACTGCGCAACGTGCGACATCTCGGCTTCCTTCATGCC
>DATEKT010000214.1:0-2791 GCA_035277305.1 Steroidobacteraceae bacterium
TGCTCGAAGGCACGATCATCGACACCGTTCTCACCAATCGGCTGGACGGCGCGATGGCCGCGCCCGTGAACTGCTTGGTAACCAACGCTCTCTATTCCCACACGGGCCGACAAGTCCTCGTGCCCGCCGGCGCCAGGATTCTGGGCGAGACGAAGCCAGTGCAGGCGTTCGGCGAGACGCGCCTCGCTGTGTCCTTTCATCGGCTGCTCATGCCGGACGGTCGCAGCTACCGCCTCGATCAGTTCATGGGCCTCAACCAGATCGGCGATGCCGGACTGCGCGACAAGGTCAACCACCACTTTCTATCTACGTTCGGTGCGGCAGCGGCCGTCGGCCTGATCAGCGGCCTTTCGCAGTACTTGGGCAGCGCCGGACTTGGAAGCGGCGACGGAGATCGGACGATTGTCATCGCTGGCGGCGTGGGTGACGCGACCTCTCAAGCCGCGATGCAGGTCATGAATCGCTTTCTCAATCGGCTGCCGACGATCACGATTCGCGAGGGGCATCGGGTGAAGGTGTACCTCACGAGCGACATCGAGTTGCCGACCTATACCCCTGCCGTCGCTTCAGGACGGTTTTGAACGGGAGGACCCATGTTCCGCCGACTTCTGTTGCTCGTTACCACGCTCTGCACGATCGCCGTGCCGGCCCATGCGCAGTTCGTTGTCATCGACCCGGCGAACCTCGTGCAGACGACGTTGATCGCCTACCGCGTACAGCAGCACTACACGGAGCTACGGGCGCAGTACTTGACCGTGCTCCGAATGGCGCAGAGGCTGGGAAGCCTCGATCGATTTCGGACTCCTCCAATTGCACTGACCTCGCACGATCCCTCTCGCTGGGACTTCGGGCGACCGTGGATCCAGGCGCTCAACAGCGGCGATCCGACCGGCTCGGCGTACTTCTCAACCACGCTGCCGCTCCTTCGTCCGACGACCACGCCGCCGACGCTGAGTGCAGCGGCCAGACAGATGCTGCAGCGGCAGTACGCCACAGTTGAGATCACCGATTCCGTAGCGACGATGGGCGGCCACCAGGTCGCTCTCGCTCGCGGGTACCACGGTCAGCTTCAGAACGCTGTGGAGTCCCTTCAGAACGATGTTCTCAACCCGGGCTCGCAGTACCACGAGATGACCGCCATCCTCGACAAGATCGCGGCTGGGGAGTTGCTGGGACGCCGGCAGGACATGCTCTCGAACCAGCTCCTGTCGCACGCCCTCGAGCAGCTGCTCGCACGCGGTAAGCGGCTGCGCGACACCGAAGCCGCCACCATCAACATGCAGCTCGTCACGTGGCGCGATGCGCGGGTGGCCAACGAGGCGTTCGCCGCCGGCACGGGCGACGCGCTCCGGACATGGCGTCAGCCTTAATCATCGTTGCGGGAATGGAGGACATCATGCGACGACTTCTTCTCGGGCTGCTGGTGGTCGCCTTGGCTGCACAACCGGCGCGTGCGCAGCTGTCAGTCTATGACCCGGCCAACACGGCACGAAACACGATCTCAGCCATCTACCAGGAGTACCTGCTCCAAACCGAACAGGCGCAGCACGCGAAGCTCTGGGCAATGGCCCGGCGCCTTAGCGCGTTTGCCGATCTGCGCCGGTACGCCCTCCTGGACGTGCCCCGCTGGCGTACGCATGGCGGGGACTTCCTCTACGCGAACGGCATCAATGACGCGCTCATCTTCGGGGACCCGCGAGGCGCCGCGTACCTCGCCGTGAGCCACCCGGTGCTGAACGCACGGGCCGCTCTCGGGCGGCTCACGCCGGCGGCGCAGCGGGCACTGGCCAGCCGTCTGGCGACAGTGGAACTGGCCGACGCCGCAGCAGTATCAGCCATCAACGATACGGGATCACTGCGCCTGAACGGGCGCCGCCAGGAACTGCAGGCGATCGACGCGCTGGAAGCGCAGGTCATCGACCCATCCCTCGAGCAGAGCGCCACGGCGGTACTCGACAAGATCAGTGGATCAGTCCTGCTTGGCACCCGACAGCGTCAAGCGCGCAGCCAGCTGCTGACCGCCTTCGTGGAGCAGCTCCTGGTCGACTCGAAGCGGGCGCGCGACGTCGATGCGACGGCGCTCAACATGCAGCTCGTGACGTGGCGCGACAGCCGAGCGGCAAACGCCGCGTTCGTCGCCGGTACAGGGGACGCGCTGCGCACCTGGAGACAACCGTAGAAGGTCCGGAGGCCCGTCGTGCAGCTCAATCTCTTGCCCACAATTCAGCAGGCAATCGCGAACCTCCTGACAGTGTATGAGCCCGAGTTCCTGCGCTTCGGGTACAGCCTCTTCCTGTCATTCGCGACCATCCTGATCGTGTGGCAGGGCGTCAAGATGATGTTCTCGCACGACAACCTCGGGGACTCGATGTTCGACTTCGCGAAGCTCTTGATGCTGATCTCGTTCGGCTACGCCTTCATCGCGTTCTACGAGGCGCCGATTCCAGGCATCGGAGTGTCATTCAGCAACCTCATCACGGACCAGACGGGGTACTTCCAGAGCGTTCTGGAGGCGCGTGCCTTCGACAACATCTACCGGCACTTCGACGAGCTGTCGGACCACTTTCTCCAACCCGATGCGTGGTCGATTCTGGCGAACCTGATCTACTGGGCGATGCTGCTGCTCATTGCCTTGGCAAAGGGGCTGTCGCTCGCCGTCATCGCCTTTGGGCTGATCGCGAGCGCGGTGTGCGGACTCCTGGGTCCGATCTTCGTTCCGTTCTTCATCGTGCCCAAGCTGGAGTGGCTCTTCTGGGGCTGGTTGAAGTCGTTCATCCAGTACTCGTTTGTC
>DATEKT010000215.1:0-27999 GCA_035277305.1 Steroidobacteraceae bacterium
CGACACGCTGATCTGCAACGCCGCCATCAATCCCTACTTCGGGCCCATGGCCGGCATGGGCGACGATGCGTGGGACAAGATCATGGCCAGCAACGTGCGCAGCAACTTCTGGTTGTGCAACATGGTGCTGCCGCAGATGGCGGAGCGCGGCGGCGGCTCCATCGTGATCATCTCGTCCGTCGCGGGCCTGCTCGGCACCGCGGTGATCGGCGCGTACGGCGTTTCGAAAGCGGCCGACATGGCGCTGACCCGCAACATCTGCGTCGAGTGGGGCCCGAAGAACATTCGCGCGAACTGCATCGCGCCCGGCCTGGTGCGCACCGACTTCGCCAAGGCGCTGTGGGAGAACCCGCAGATCTACGAGCAGACCGTGCGCGTCTATCCGTTGAAGCGCATCGGCGAGCCCGATGAGATCGCCGGCGCCGCGGTGTTCCTTGCCTCGCCCGCCGGCAACTTCATCACCGGACAGACCATCGTCATCGATGGCGGCGGCATGGTGGGTCGCGGCTGACAGATGCGAGACCACCTTCCGTGGCGGCCAACGCAAATCGATTCGCGGCGATTCGCACGGGGAGGTCGATCGCCGCTCAATCGAATTCAGAACTCGACGACGCGGTCGGCCGGCTGAGCCAGCTTCAACACGTCGTACTTGCCCGGATCCGCGTCAACGGCGCCTTGCACCTGACGGGCCGCCGGGAGCGCACTCTGCGGGCGAGTGCCGACGGACGCGGTGTCGCTGCCGTCGCAGGCCAGAAGAGCGCCGCACGACCCGAGCCACACCACAGCCTTGGTCCAGGTCGACCGCATGATCGTCGCTCCGCAGGTTGGTATCCTGTCGCCCGGAGATAGTAGGCAGTGCACGGCGGTGAGTCCGTCGCGCTTTTGTCCACCGACGTACATTTGCGTAACAATCTGCTAGCAATGGCGCACATGACGACAGCGCGGCTTGAGGAAAAATGGCGGCATTGCGCGGCTCTGCCGCGCGTCGCACAGCGACCAGCGCCATGAACCTCCCCGTCCGCACAGTCTTGTCGCTCCTGACGATGGCCGCCGCAGTGAGCCCGCTGCCCGCCCTCGCCCAAAAAGCCTGTACCGCTCCTTCGCAGGACTGCGTGGCTGTTGGCGACCTCAGCGTTTCGCTGTCTTTCGGCGCAGGTACGCGCACGAATCCGGTCCGCGGACGCGCGGACATTCCGCTGTTCGTGCTCCCGCAGGTCAGCTACTACGGCAAGCGCTTCTTCCTCGAGAGCCTCGAGCCGGGCGTGACGCTGTACGAAAGCGACGCCAACACGTTCAACCTGATCGCGACGCCGGGCTACGACCGCGTCTTCTTCAGCCGCAGCGATCTGCAGAACGTGGTCGTCTCGACCTTTGCGGGCAACGTGTCCGGTAACCCGCCGCCGCCGCTGGTAGACCAGTCGTTCCCGGTCGGCCGGCGCCACACGACGTACCTGGCCGGTCCGGAATGGATGTTCCGCTACCGCGATCTGATCGGGCAGGTGGACGCGCTCTACGAGGTGACGGGACGCCACCAGGGATACGAGCTGCGCGCCGCAGTCTCGGCGCCGCTGATCCAGTCGAAGCAATCGCTGGTCGTCAGCGGCGGCTGGACCTGGAAGAGCGCCGCGACGGTCGACTACTACTACGGCGTCGACAATCTCTATAAACCCGATGCGGCGTTCAATCCGTTCATCAAGCTGAGCTACGGGCTGCCGCTGTCCGAGCGCTGGACGCTGACGGCGTTCGTGCACTATGAGTATCTGGACGACGCGATTGCCGACAGTCCGATCGTGTCCGACCGCGAGGTCATAACCGCGTTTGCAGGTTTCAACTTCAAAGTGCTGTAAGGCTGCGCTCGCATGTGCCCTGGTGTTGCTGTCCGTACCAGGCGCAGCCGCCGCTGCGGATCCGGCGCGCCCGCGAATCGAGCTGAAGCTGCGGCCGCGCGTGTGCACGCTCTCGGAAGAAGAGACCACCTGCACGACGACCGTGCACGCGCAGTGGCGCTCGTCACGCAACGAATCGCTGTGCCTGCTGATCGTCGACCAACCGGAAATCCGGCGCTGCTGGGAGAATCACGCGCAAGGGGTGTATAGCGTGGAGGTCTCGTTCAGCGACGACCTGGTCGTCGAATTGCGCGATACCGAGCGCGACAGCGTACTGACATCGCAGGCGATCGCCGTCATCCGCCAGGCTCTGCAGCTGCGCCACAAGCGCCGGCCGCCCTGGAGCATCTTCAACTAACCGGCGCAGCGCCTCGCCATGAACCCCACACCGCTGGTCCTGCTCGTCGAAGACGATCTGCGCCTCGCAGAGCTCGTGCGCACTTATCTGCAGGGCAATGGCTTCCGCGTGATCGTCGAGCATCGCGGCGACAACGTTCTGCAGCATCTGCAGAAGGAAGTTCCCGACCTGGTGGTGCTCGATCTCGGGCTGCCCGGCCGAGACGGCTTCGCAGTCTGCAAGGAGCTGCGCGCCGCTTCCGACCTGCCGATCCTGATCGTCACTGCGCGCGACAACGATATCGACCACGTGGTGGGCCTGGAGATCGGCGCGGACGACTATGTCGTCAAGCCGGTCGAGCCGCGTGTGCTGGTCGCGCGCATCCAAGCCTTGCTGAGACGCAGCCGCGCCGCCGCACCGGTCGAGCCGCGGATCCTGAAGTTCGGCGAGCTGACGATCAACGCCAGCGCGCGCTCGGTCACCATCGGCACGACGGACGTCACGCTGTCGAGCAACGAATTCGGCCTGCTGTTCTATCTCGCCTGCCGCGCCGGCGAGATCCAGTCGCGCGAGACGTTGTACCTGCAGCTCTACAAGCGCGAGTACGACGGACTCGATCGCACGCTCGACGTTCGCGTCTCGCATCTGCGCAAGAAGCTCGGCGAAGCGGGCGCGCCGGATCGCATCCGCACTGTCTGGGGACACGGCTACCTGTTCTCGCCCGATCCGTGATCATGGCGCGGCACTTCCTCACGCTCTACATCGCGATCGTGATCACGCTGGCCGCTGTGAGCTGGGGACAGGAACGTCTGTGGCGCGCGTACGGCGAAGGCGCGCACGCCAACCAGGTGCCGCAAGCCGCCGTGCTCTCCGTGCTCGAGCGGCAACTGGCCGATGTTCCCGGCGAGCACCGTGCAGGCGTCGTCGCAGAGATCGCGCGCGACACGGGCCTCGACCTGGAACTGCTGGAACCGCAAGACGTCGCGGGAGTCGCCGAGATCCCCGCGCTCGCGAGCGGCAAAACCGTGCTCATGGATGGCGCGGACGGACGAGCCTGGGTGCTGCAGCGGTTGCCGGAAGGCCGCGTGCTGGCATTTCGCTTCGCGAACGAGGCGAAGCGCAGCCTTCTCGACTGGATCCTCGCGTTCGTCTTCTACGCCGCAATCGCATTGGTCATCACGGTGTGGCTGTGGCCGCTGATGCGCGACCTGCGCGCGCTGGAACATTCGACCGGGAAGTTCGGCGATCGCAACTGGAGCTTCGACGCGCGCATCGCGACGCGCTCGCCGGTCTACCCGCTCGCGGCAGCCTTTCGCCGCATGGCGGCGCGCATCGATGGGTTGATCGGCTCGCACAAGGACATGTCGAATGCGCTCTCGCACGAGATCAAGACGCCGCTCGCGCGCATGCGTTTCGAGATCGAGCTGGCGCGTGGCGCGGCTGATCGCGAAGCGCTGCTGCGGCACCTCGACCACCTGAACACGGACATCACGGAGCTGAATGCATTTGTGACCGCGACGCTCGAGTACGCGATGCTCGAGCGCGCGGAGTTCGCCCTTAACATCGCGCCGCACGACTTCACGACGATCGTGCCCGCTGTCACTGAGTCGGTGCAGCGCGGGGCGCGCCCGGACCTGACAATCGCGTACGAGGTTGAAGCTCGGGCGACGGCGGTCATCTGCGACGCGCACCTGATCGAGACCGTGCTGCGCAATCTGCTCTACAACGCAATTCGCTACGCGCAGCGACAGATTCGCGTGAGCTTCGCGGTCGCTGCGGACCAGCAGTATCGCTTGTGCGTCGAGGACGACGGACCGGGTATTCCCGAGGCGGATCGCGAGCGCGTGTTTGCGTCCTTCGTGCAGCTCGGACGGCCCTCGGGCGAGAAGATCGGCTTCGGTCTCGGGCTCGCGATCGTGCAGCGGATCGTCGAATGGCATGGCGGCAGCGTGCGAGCCGAGCGCTCGGAGCTCGGTGGCGCGCGTTTCGTCGCGCAGTGGCACGCGCCGGAGCCGCGACCGGGATGACCTCGCCGCAGGAACAAATTGTCGGTCTTTACGAACGCCACGCGCGAGCGTGGGTCGCGGATCGCCAGCGCGGCGCGTTCCTGGAACGGAGCTGGCTGGAGCGCTTCGTCCGCCTGCTGCCTCGCGGCGCCGCGGTTCTCGATATCGGATGCGGCGCCGGCACGCCGATCGGGAGCTACCTGCTCGATGCAGGGTGTCGCGTCACCGGGATCGACAGCTCACCCACGATGATCGAGCTGTGTCGAGCGCGCCATGCAAATTTTGAGGCGCAATCGGAGTGGCTCGTTGCCGACATGCGCTCACTCGCGCTCGGCCGCGCGTTTCAGGGCATCGTCGCGTGGGACAGCTTCTTCCACCTCGCGCGCGACGACCAGCGCCGGATGTTCGCAATCTTCCGCTCGCATGCGGCTGAACGGGCGCCGCTGCTGTTCACGAGCGGACCCGGCGATGGCGAAGCGATCGGCAGCTACGCCGGCGAGCCGCTGTATCACGCGAGTCTTGCCGCCGGTGAGTATCGATCGCTGCTCCACGACCACGGCTTCGCCGTGTGCGAGCACGTCGCGGAAGATCCGCAATGTGGCCGGCACACGGTGTGGCTGGCGCAGCGGGAAAGCTGAACTGGAGTATCATCGCCGCACAACAATAAAGGGAGAGAGCGCCATGGGACCCAACGCGTCACAGTACGAAGAGCTCTACCGCGCCGCAGTCGGCGAAAGCAAAGCGCCCTACTACGTGCCCCGTTTCCAGCGGTTCGACGAGGGAGCGAGCCGGGCTTCGTGGAACTGGCCCGCCTTCTTCGTTGCGTTCTTCTGGATGCTGTACCGGCGCATGTACGGACCGGCGCTCCTGTATTGGTTCGCATGGCCGATCGTCATGGGGATGATCGGCGGCCTCATCTCTGCAGTGCTGGGCCCGCTTGCCGGCGCGATCGCGTACGCGGTGCTGATCCTCGCGCAAGTGATCCTGGTGCCGATGTTCGCCAACGCGCTGTACCACTGGCACATCCGCAACCGCATCAAGAGCGCGGCCGGAGGCGCTCCTTCGCATGAAGCAGTCGTGGAGCGACTCAGCAGGAGCTCGGGAGGCGCGCCGGCCGTCGTTGCCGTTGCCGCGGTCGTCATCGTGTTTTTCATGGGCATCCTGGCGGCGATCGCGATCCCTGCATATCAGGACTACACGATCCGCTCGCAGATCGCGGAAGGGCTCAATCTCGCGGCATCGGTCAAAGCAGCCGTCGCGGAGTCATACGCCGCGACTGGAGCGTGGCCGGCGGACCCCTCTGGCGCCGGGCTTGGGACTGCCTACGAGGGGAAATACGTCAGCGGGATCGATGTCAGTGACGGCGTCGTCGTGATCCACTATGGGAACGCTGCGCATCCCTCCATTGCCGGGCATGCGCTCGCACTGCATCCGGCCGCTGCGACCGACGGCAACATCGAATGGGCGTGTGGCTATGCGGCGGGCAGCGGTGGAACCGACATCCAGCCGAAATACCTGCCCAGGCTGTGCCGCGATCCCGCCGCTCAAGTCGAACGACTGTGATCAAGCTCACTCGCCTGTTGTTCGACGAGGAGAAGGTGACGCCCGCGGAGAAGGTCGTGCTGTACGACGCGTACGTGGCCTACTTCGGCACGTACAGCGTCGACATGAAACGCGGCGTGGTCATTCATCCCGTCGCAGGCGATCGCCTCACGCTGACGCCGCGCTGGACCGTGGACGGCAAGCAGTGGACGGGAGTCCGCGTTTTCGAGCGAGTGAAGTAGCGACGCGCGCAGCGGTAGGCTGCTGCGCGCGTCGCGAAGGCTCTACTTCTTCTTGTCGGCCGCGGACGCCGACGAATCCTTGAGCTTGGCTTTCATTCCAGCAAAGGTCGCGGCGTCCGAGGGGGCCAGGTTCGGCCGGCCGACCATCACGCCCATCGAGATCGAGCCCTGCACGTAGTAGGTCTCGCCCCGCTCGACTTCGAGGTTGAGCACATCCTTGGCTTCCGAGTGCACGGTGTAAGCGTGCGCTCCGGCGGGCACCTGCGCGACGAAGTAAGTCCCGCTGGACAGTTTGCCGAGCTCCTGCTCGCCCTCGCGAACCTTGAAGCTGACCATCGAGCCCACGAACTTGCTCTCGCGGAAGAACACGACGTTGGCGAAGTCGCCGGTCGGCGCCGGAATGCCAGCGTCGGGCGCTGCAGCCGCAGGCGCTGCTGCCGGTGCTGCTGCAGTCTTGGCAGGCTGGGCCGACTTCGCCGCCTCGACCGGTTTCGCGGTCTCGGTGGTGGCGCAGCCCGCGAGGCTGAGCGCGAGCACCGCCGCGCAGGCGAGCATCCGGATCCGTGAATCAGTGCTGAGGATTTTCATTGTTGTCGATCTCCGTAGTTGCCTCGGTCGAAACGAGTGAAATCACGGGAAGCTCGCTGTCGGCAGCGATCTTCGCGTACACGTCGGTGCCCGCGGGCACCATGATGTTCTTGCCCTGCACGAACAGCCCGACGAAGACGTAGCTCAGACCCATCGCGAGGTTGACGCGATCCGAGCCATTGCTGGCGGTGAAGGAACGCAGCCTGATCTCCTGGTCGCCGACGCGCACGAAGCGGCTCGCCAGGATCAGCTCGCCGGCCCTGCCGCCGAAACCGGCCTTGGCCCCGTGCACGACCTCACCGACGCAGGCTGCGCCGGCAGGTATCACCACCGCGCCGTCGACGACTACGGGTTCCGCGACCTCGAGCTTGAAGCGATCACCGTGCGTGTGCGTGTTCGACGCGACGGGCTCGAGCAGACGTAGATGGATTTCGGTGTCGACAGGCAACACGCGAGTGGCGGGAGCGGTCTGCGAGCGGGCGACCGCGCACACTGCGAGCATTGCAACGATGCCGGCCCACCCTGCAGATCGGATTGTGGACATGAGCTCCCCGGTCCGTGGTCGTTCTTATAGGGGATCCGGCGCGCATTCTAGCAGCCGCGCTCAGCGCTGCAATCGATCGAAGCGCTTCAGGATCTTCTTCAGCTCAGTGGTATCGATCGCCGGCACGGTGCGGCCTTTCACCCCGGTCATCGTGTCCGCCGCGACCATCGCATTGACGATGCTCTCCTCGACGCCCTGCACCGTGGCGAGGAACAGCGGATTCAGCTGGCCGTTCGCGAGCGTGCGCAGGTCGAAGCCCTCGACCTGGCTGGCGCCGCCATTCGCTGTGGAGAACGCGAGGAACAGATCGCCCGAGCCGTCGCCCGAGTAACTGCCGTTGCGCGCGAGCCCGAGCGACGCGCGGCGCGCCAGCCGCTTCAGCTGCTGCGGC
This sequence comes from Steroidobacteraceae bacterium, assembly GCA_035277305.1. Taxonomy (GTDB): domain Bacteria; phylum Pseudomonadota; class Gammaproteobacteria; order Steroidobacterales; family Steroidobacteraceae; genus Steroidobacter. The sequence continues at coordinate 7,537 of DATEKT010000215.1, forward strand.
AGCAACGGCGCGTCGGTCGCGACGACGATGATGATCGATCCGGAATCCTGCGCCTCGGGCTGCGTCGCCGGCAGGTATTTGCCGACCGGGACGCCGGCAACGCGCAACTCGCTGCGGACACCGTAGTTCGCCTGCACGAGCACGCCGACGGTGTAGCGCTGCCCGGCGATCTGCACGACGCGCGAGCTCGTGCCCGTTCCGCACTTGTACTCGTGACAGATCATTGCCGTGCCGCCGCCGACGTTGCCTTCGGCGAGCGCGCCGCCGGCCCGCGCGTTTTCGAGCGCGCTGAAGACGTGCTCGGCCTTCACGGGAAACGCTGTGGCATCGCTCAGATCGCCGTCCCAGGTCTCGGCGACGACGGGCAGCGACCACCAATATCCGCTCGGGTCCGGCCTGCCCTGCTTGATGCGCCACGCGATAACCGCATCACGCACCGTGCCGACGCTGTGCGTGCCGGTGATCATGACCGGGCCTTCGAGGAAGCCGGACTCTTCGATCCAGTGCGAGCCGGTCAGCTCGCCGTTGCCGTTGAGACTGAACACTCCGGCGAACACCGGCTTCTCCAGCGATGCGCGACCGCGGGGCAGAATCGCGGTGACGCCGGTTCGCACCGCATGCTCGCCCGAGCCGTCGATCAGCGTCGTATAGCCGACCGCGACGGGTGCGACGTCGGTAATCGCGTTGAGCGGTCCAGGGGTGCCATCGAAAGGAATGCCGAGCGCGCGGGCGCGGGGATGATCGGCGGCGACCGCCGAGCCGAAGCACGCGCACAGGAAGATCGCCAAGGGCAGCATTCTCATGCTGCCATTCTAGACCGAACCTCAGCTGCTCTTCGCCCGCGGCACGAAGAAGAAGTCGCCGACCTCGTGGCCCGCACCCTTGATCGACTTGAACTCGGGCTGCTGCACGAACTTGTTCTTCGAGGCGGAGACCTCGACCCGCTTGCGGATGCGGCTGAACAGCTCCGGCGCCGAGAGGATGCCCTGGTTGCCTTCGAGCTCGTCGAGGAACGCGCGCGCGAACACCGAGTTGTTGCCGCCGCCTTCGTCGAGCACCGGCTGATCGCCGCCCGAGGACAGCAGCAGCCGCGAGCGCTTCGGCAGCTTGAACTTGATGTATTCCTTCGAGTACGAAACCTTGTCGTTGAGGAACAGGTAGCTGGGATCGGTGGACAGCAGGCCCGAGTAGCAAGAGTCCGCCACCACCAGCACGCGCTTCGCGACGAGGCGGCCGAGATGCCCGGTGATCTGCTCGTTCGGCACCCAGAAGCGGTCTTCCGGCGGGGCGTCCGCGTTCACGGGCAGCCAGTAGCCGCTCTCCAGCGAGCCGCTCTTCAGGCGCGCGCCGTGGCCCGCGTAGTAGATCAGCACGTTGTCCTCGGGCTTGAGCACCGAGTTCAGGTCGTTGATCGTCTTCAGCATCGTGATGTCGTTGGCGTCGTCGAGGATCTGCACGGTGAAGCCGTACTTGTCCGCGAGGATGCGCGCCGCGCGCGCCGCGTCGTACTTCGGCGTCTGCAGGCTCTCGATCGACTGGTAATTCTGGTTGCCGATCACGATCGCGTAGTAGCGTCCGAAGTTGATGCCCGACAGCGTGCGCTCGTCCGCGGTCGGCGGGATCGGCGTGAGCTCGGTCGTGCCCGACGGCGTGCGCGTCTTGGGGATGCCCGCGAGGCGCTCGGTGCTCTTCTTGCGCTCGCTCTCGAGCTGCGCGATCCATTTCTTGAGCGCGTCGACTTCCTTGGTGTTGTCCGCGGTCTTCTCGGCGGCCGGCTGCTTGGCCAGCTTGTCCTGCATGTCCTTGAGCTGCTTCTGCAGCAGGCCCAGCTGCGATTCCTTCTCCGCGATCGCGTCTTCCAGCTGCTTGCGCAGCTCGTCCTGCTCGCGCTGCGCGGCGGACGCGAAGATGATGTTGTCTTCCTTGATGCCCCACGCCTGGCGATACAGGTTCAGCGCCTTGAGCTGATCCTGCTCCACGCCGAGGCCCTGCTCGTACATCGTGCCCAGGTTGAACAGTGCGCGCGAATAGCCTTTGTCCGCAGCCTTCTGGTACCACTGCGCCGCCGCCGCATAGTCCGGCGGCACGCCCATGCCCCGCTCGTAGATCTCGCCGACGTTGGTCATGGCCTCCGGATCGCCGCCCTGCGCGGTTTCCATCCAGATGCGCAACGCCTGCTTGATGTCGGCGCGATCGTAGGCGACGTATTCGCCGCCGCGGATCGTGCACTCCGCCGTGGTCGTGCGGATCGGCCGGCGCGCCGACAGGAAGGTGCTGTTGCCGAGCTGGCGAACCTGGCCCGGCAACAGGCAGTCGACGATCTCCACGTCCGAGCGCTTCACCATGCCCTTCGTGGCTGCCGCCTTGTCGGATTCCGCCGCCGAAGCGACGACCAGCGCGGCCGGCGCCAGGATCAGCGCCATGCGACCGAAAGACCGTGCGAGGCGAAACGCTTTCATGGAGTGATTCCTCAGAAGCTGCGTTGGAATCTCAAGCCGAGACTGACGTCCTGGAAGTCGATGGATTCGAAACTCTCCAGCCGCTGATACTCGATGTAGCCCGAGACGCCGTGCTTGAACTGCGCCGAGAAGCCCGCGGCCAGCCGCCAGTAGGACGTGTCCGGGTTGTCGGTCGCGACCAGCACCGGCGGCGTGCTCGCCGCATTCGGGTCCGCCGCGAAGCGCACGCCGAACACGTCGACGTCGTTCTCGAACTCGCGCACGTAGTCCGCGCGCAGATGCGGCAACATGACACCCCACGACACGTTCCACGCGTACGTGAGTCGCAATCCCAGGTTGCCGGTCATCGACTTGAACTTCTGTTCGTCATAAAGCAGGTTCAGGCCACCGGCGCCGGTCTCGGTGAAGCTGTCGATGGTCGTGTCGATGTAGAACACGCCGACGTTAGGTGAAAGGGTCAGGCCGCCGAGCAGGAAGTCGTAACCCATCGACAGGCCGCCGCTCAGCGTCATGCCGTCGGTATCGCCCTTCGCGTCGGCCGTGATCAACCCCGTGCCGTCGACATAGGAGATGTTGCGATCGGCGTCGTAGCTGGAGTTGGCGACGTTGATGATGCCGTCGAAGTAGAAGTTCTTCGCGGCATACGCGGAGCCGTACAGCGACAGCGAGAACGAGTCCGTATCGAGCGAGCCGTCCGCGCCCGCGAAGTCGACGCTCGAGGAGCCGTACGACAGCGCACCGCCGATGACGGCGTTGGCCGAGAGACGGTAGTCGAGACCGCCCACGAACGCCCACTGGTCGGCGTCGAACGCCGGGCTCGCCGCGGTCGCATCCTTCTCGCCGAAGCTGAAGTTGCCGCGCGCCCACAGGCCCCACTTGTCGGAGAGCAGCCCGCCCGGCTCGTCAGCGCTGGCGCCGCCGCCGAAGAATTTGTGCACCATGTCTTCGAGCTGTGCCAGCGGCACGGACTTGCCGTCGACGATGATGTTCAGACCGGCGAGGCTCAGGCCTTTTGCGCCACCGCGCAGCGCGATGAGTCGATCCATCACGCTCACGTACTGCGTGTTCGCGAACAGCAGCGTCTGCGTGCGCGCGACCGCGAAGTCTTCCGGAATCAGCTCTTCGATCGCGTCGATCTGCTGCGCAACACCGTTGGTCGGAGTGCGGATGCGGATGCCATTGCACTTCCCGAGCAGATCGGTTTGATCCGCCGTCAGCGGTCCGTCGACGGCCTGCAGCCGCGCCAGCTCGTCGCACATGCCGTCGAGCTTCTGCGCCATCCGGCGCTGGTTCGGCGTCAGGCCGGGGATTTCGGTGAGGACGGTTGCCGGCGGCGCTTGCGCAACGTTGATGAGTGCGTCGTCGAATGCCTGCAGACCGACGTTGTCGGTGACGATCAGGATGACGTCATTTCTGCCATCGGGCAGCGTGGCCGTGATCGTCTGGCCTGTGCCCAGCGGTTCGTTCGGCTGCTCGCCGCCGACTAAGCGGAACCATTCGTAAGAAACGATGGTGCCGTCCGGATCGTTCGAGCCGGCGGCGTTCAGCACCACGCTCTCGCCCGGCTGCCCGTCGCTGTCCGCGACGTCGCGGTCCGGACCGGCGTTTGCGACCAGCACGGCGGGCGCGTTGACCGTGATCACGAAGTCGACGAAGCCGAAGGACTGGAAGCTGTTGCCGGAATCGTCCTGAACGGTGAGTTGCAGGTTGTGGATGCCCGGGCCGAGATTGACGGGCAGGGTCGGCGAAGTGCTCGCCGGAGCGAACGTCGTGTCGTTGTCGACATCGCTCCACAGGTACGTGAGCTCGGTGCCCGGATCCGGATCCGTCGAAGCGGAGCCGTCGAGCAGGACGTTCTCGCCGGGCTGTCCGTCCGAGTCGACGATCGTGCGATCGCCGCCCGCATTCGCTACGGGGCTCGCGTTCGGATCCTGGCACGCGGTCAGCTCGGCTGCATTGCCGAGGTTCACCGTCGGACCGGTCACCAGCTGCAGCGGCACGAGCTGTGACGAAGATTGCCCCAGACCGTTGGTCGCGGTGAGCTGCACCTCGACCGGGCCGTCGTTCGCCGGGTCATAACCTTCGTCTTCGATCTGCAAGCAGACGGTGTTGTTGGCAGGCGGCACGTTGAACGGGATGACGCCGACCAGCGTGCTGGTGACGCCGCCGACGCGGATATCGGTCACGGCGACGTTGACCGGCGGCCCGCCGACGATGACATTCTGCTGCTTGAGGTTGATCCGCAGCAGCGTGCCTTCGAAGTTCGCCTGGATCGGGTTGCCGGTGAACACCGGCGCCGCGGCATGCGCGTTGGTCGTGACGATTGCGAGCAGCGCCGCACTGACGGCGCTGAAAAGCGTGCTTGCTCGGGCAAGCGAGCGAAAGGACATGGCCTGTCTCCCGGGTCTTATTGATTCGTCTGTTCGGGCTCCGGCGCGCCGCCCGCTGCGGTGCTACCGAGGCTTGGCAGTGTATCTAACAGCCCTGCTCCGTGAGCAGCAACGCCCGTAAGTACCAGTGAGCCAGGGCGTAACAAGGAAAGCAGAACTGTGCCCGGGGCCGTTGACAATCGTTGTGATGCGCGTCGCAATCGTGGTCATGCAACGTTCCGCAGCCGTGTTTTTGGCCCTGTTTTTGGCGGGTTGTGCGAGCAACGCCGGGCGCATCGATGCGCTTGCCGGCACGCTGGGGATGAGCCGCAGCGTGCTGGAAGCAGGCGGCTTCCGCAGTCTCTTATATATGCGCAGTGCCGGCGGACCTGGGGATGCGCGGCTCGCGGTCTTCATCGAAGGCGACGGTGTGCCGTGGCGTGGCGGCATGGAGCCGAGCCTCGATCCGACGACTGGCAATCCGCTCGCGCTGAAACTGCTCGCCCGCACTCCGGCGCCCGCTGCCTATGTCAGTCGCCCTTGCTACCAGGAAATGACGGGACCGCGCTGCACGCCGGAACGCTGGACGATGCAGCGCTATTCAGAAGAGATCGTTTCGAGCATGACGGAAGCGGTGCGCGCGGCCGCGCGGCAAGCAAATGCGTCGAAGGTCACGCTCGTCGGCTACAGCGGGGGCGGCGTGCTCGCGGTATTGATCGGGGAGCGGCTCGACAATGTCGCTGCCGTGATCACGGTCGGCGCGAATCTCGATACGGACGCGTGGACCCGGCATCACGGTTATCTGCCGCTGAGCGGCTCGCTGAATCCTGCGTCGAGCACGGCCGCGCATCGCTGGCCGGAGATACATTTATATGGGGCGCGCGACAGCGTGGTGCCGATGGCCACGACCGATGCCTACTTCGCGCGCTTCCCGCACGCGCAGCGCAAGGTCATGGACGACTACGATCACGTGTGTTGCTGGGTGGAGCAGTGGCCGCAGCTGTGGCAGGAAATCCGCTCCGCGCCTTGAGCGCAGCGTCCGGGAAGTCCGAGAACACGCCGTCGATGCCGAGCGCGTAGAACTGCCGGTACTCGAGCTGCGGATCGTTCTGGTATTCGGGCGCGAGTGTCGCGGGCTCGCTGCGGAATGTATAGGTGTGCACGCGCAGACCAGCGGCGTGGGCCTGCTCGATCACCGTTGTCTGCAACAGCTGCGGCGCTTTCATGTCGCGCATGATCTGCCGCTTCCACGGCCCGATCGCATTCGCGTATTTCGCGACGTCTGCGAGACTTTGCGGCGCGGCGCCGCCGCGCTTGTCGCCGTACTGCGGAATCCTCACTGCGGTGACACTCTTGCCCGCCGCGTCGTACAGCAGCGCGCCGTCGTCGAGCAGTTGCACGAGCGGCAGCTTCGTCTTTGCGCGCAGATACTGCAGGTTCGCGCTCTCGAACGACTGGATGAACACCGGACCGTCGGCGCGATCCAGCTTGTGCCGGCGCAGCACGTCGAGCAGCCGCTCTTCGAGCGGCAGATTCAGCGCGAGATGGAACGACGGATGCTTGGTTTCCGGATACACGCCGATCATGCGGCCGCGCTGCTTCGATTCGCGCTGCGCGAGGTCGAGGATCTCCTCGAACGTCGGAATCTCGAAACGGCCGTCGTATTCCTTCGAGCGCGCCGGGTTCGACTGCACGGCGCGCAGCTGCTTGATCTCGGCGAGCGTGAAGTCGCTCGCATAGAAGCCGCTCACCTGCTTGCCGTCGAGCTCCTTCGTCGTGCGGCGATCCGCGAACTCCGGATGCGACTTGACGTCGGTGGTGTCGTCGAGCAACGGCTCGTGCCGCGCGATCAGCTGACCGTCGCGCGTGGCGACCAGGTCCGGCTCGATGTAGTCGGCGCCCATCTCGATCGCGAGCGTGTACGAGGCAAGCGTGTGCTCGGGCCGATAGCCCGACGCGCCGCGATGCGCGATGACCAGCGGCGCTTTGCCATCGAGCGTTCGCCAGGTCGCGGAGTCCTGCACGGGTGACGCAGCCTCAACCGCGGCTGCGCCGAGCGCAAGCGCGGCCAGCAGCGGGACGTATCGATGCATGGTCGTGCCTTCCGCGCATGGCGCTCAGTCGACGAAGAAGTCCGGCAGGAAATCGCGATTGCCGGGCGTCACGGCGTAACGATCCAGATCCTTGACACCCGCGCTCGCGAGCACTTCGTCGTCGATGAAGAAGTTGCCGGTGCACTCGCGCGCGTTGCGCGTGAGGATGGTGTGTGCGGCGTCCGCCATGATGTCGGGCGTGCGCCCAAGCTTCGGATTCGCCATCGGGATCACCTGCAGCGCCGCGGTCGCAATCACCGTGCGCGGCCACAGTGCGTTCACGCCGATGCCCTCGTTGCGGAATTCCTCGGCCATGCCGAGCACGCACATGCTCATGCCGTACTTCGCCATCGTGTAGGCCACGTGCGGCCCGAACCATTTCGCCTTCATGCTCAGCGGCGGCGAGAGATTCAATATGTGCGGATTGCGACCGGCTTTCGCCGACTGCTTGAGATACGGCAGGCAGGCTTGCGAGCACACGAACGTGCCGCGCACGTTGACGCCGAACATCAGGTCGAAGCGCTTCATCGGCGTCTCGAGCGTGCCCGACAGCGAGATCGCGCTGGCGTTGTTCACGAGGATATCGATGCCGCCGAAATGTTCGGCGCATTGCTTCGCCGCTGCCGCGACCGCGTTCTCATCGCGGATGTCGACCTGCATCGCCAGCGCCTTGCCGCCTGCCTCTTCGACCTCGCGCGCTGCAGTGTGAATCGTCCCCGGCAGTTTCGGATGGGGCTGATCGCTCTTCGCGGCGATCGCCACGTTGGCGCCGTCACGCGCGGCGCGCACCCCGATGGCCAGGCCGATGCCGCGCGAAGCGCCGCTGATGAAGAGTGTCTTGCCTTTGAGCGTCATGACGGCTCCGCGTAAGTCGGTCGGAGACGGAACGCTACTCTAGCCGTGCAGCGCAGTCCACGCCGTTCGCAGGATCAACAGGCCGACGATCACGATGAACGCCTGCCGCACGAACCTGCTGCCGCCGCGCAGCGCCAGTCGCGTTCCGACCAGCGCACCGGCGATGTTGCAGATGGCCATCCCGGCGCCGACGTACCAGAGCACCAGGCCGTGCGCCGCGAAGTAGGAAAGCGCGGCTGCATTGGTCGCGACGTTGACCGCGCGCGCGGCCGCGCCGGCGTGCAGGAAGTCATAGCCGTAGCAGCGCACGAACACGAAGATCAGCAAGCTCCCGGCGCCAGGACCGAAAAATCCGTCGTACAAACCGACGGCCGCAATCGCCGCTGCGCCGACGATGTGATGCGAGCCGGAGAATGCGCGCGGCGCGTGCTCGCCGCCGAGATCCTTGCGCCACAGCACATAGACGAGCACGGCGAGCAGCATGATCGGCACGAGCGGGCGGAACACTTCGGGCGCAACGACGCTAGCCAGCCGGGCGCCGCCCACCGACATCACGAGCGCGACGAGCGCCAGCGGCGCCAATGCACGCCAGGGAATCGAAACCTTGCCCGCGTAGCGCGCGACGGCGCTGAGCATGCCGAAGAGGCCGGCGAACTTGCTCGTGCCGAGCAGCGTTGCGGGCGGCACGTTCGGATACACCGCGAACAGCGCGGGGATCTGGATGAGACCGCCGCCGCCGACCATCGAGTCGACGAGACCGGCAGCGAATGCGGCGACGAGCACCAGCAGGAGGTCGGCGGACAATTCGGGCACTTGCGGAGAATACCGGTATATTGGCGCCCACAACGATTCGAACCAGGGAATCCCCAATGCGCGCACCGCTCCAAGCTTTGCTGCTCGGTTGCCTGTTGCTGGCATCCGGCCCGTCGCTCGCCCAGGACGTCTGGGACCAGGTCGAGCATCGCTACGCCGACTCCAACGGCGTCAAGATCCACTACGCGGTATTGGGCGAGGGCCCGCTGGTCGTGATGATCCACGGCTTCCCCGACTTCTGGTACACGTGGCGTCACCAGATGCGCGCGCTCGCGGATCAGAAATACCGCGTCGCCGCCGTCGATATGCGTGGCTACGACCTGTCGGACAAACCCAAGGGCGTCGAGCAGTACGCGATGCCGCTGCTGGTGGGCGACATCGCCGCAGTGGTGAAGGCCGAGAAGCAGACCGATGCGATCATCATCGGTCATGACTGGGGCGGCGCCGTCGCGTGGAACGTCGCGATGACCAAGCCGGAGATCACGCGGCTGCTGATCATCTGCAACCTGCCGCACCCCGCCGGTATCTCGCGCGAGATCGCCACCAATCCGCAGCAGAAGAAAAACAGCGAGTACGCGTTCAACTTCCAGAAGCCCGACGCGCACAAGATGCTCACCGCCGAGCGGTTGGCGGGCTGGGTGAAAGATCCCGCCGCGAAACCGCGCTACCTCGAAGCGTTCGACAAGTCCGACTTCGAGAGCATGCTCAATTACTACAAGGCGAACTATCCGAAGCCGGATGCGCCGCCGCCCGCCGCGGAAGTGCAGTTTCCGAAGGTCAAGGTGCCGGTGCTGATGTTTCACGGCCTCGACGACCAGGCGTTGCTGCCCGGTGCGCTCAACGGCACGTGGCAGTGGGTGGAGAAAGACCTCACGATCATGACGATCCCGGGCGCGGGCCACTTCGTGCAGCAAGACGCGGCCGAGACCGTGAGCAACACCATGGTGGATTGGCTGTCACGGCATCGGAAGTAACATGAAAAAGAAAATTCTCGGCGGCATCGGCGTGCTGCTCGTGATCGCGTGCGCCGCCGCGTATCTGAATCGCGATCAGATTTTCATGATGATCGCGTTCGGCAAGCTGAAGCCAACGCACAGCTTTGCCGAGGCGCCGCCGCCGGCTGAGCCCGACTACGCGGTCGCGACGAGCTGGGCCGCGTTGCCGGACCGGCAAGACGACGCCGACGTGCTGCCCGGCGGCGATGTGCAAGACGGCCAGGCGAGCGCGCAGGTCGACGTCTTCTTCGTGCATCCCACGACGTTCTTCGGCACGGCTTCATGGAATCAGCCGCTCGACGACAACTCGACGAACCAGCTGACCGACACGTTCGTGATGCGCGGCCAGGCATCTGTGTTCAACAGCTGCTGCAGGATCTACGCGCCGCGCTATCGCCAGGCGACGATCTATTCGTTCATGGACAAGTCGGGCAGCGGCACGTCGGCGCTGGATCTTGCGTACGAAGACGTGCAGCGCGCGTTCGACTACTTCATCGAGCACTACAACCAGGGCCGGCCTTTCATCCTGGCCTCGCACAGCCAGGGGTCGCTGCACCTGCGCACGCTGCTGGAGAAACGCATCACCGGCACGCCGCTGCGCGAGCGGCTCGTCGCCGCGTATCCGATCGGCTTCGGCATCGATCGCGAAGTCATGGCGAAGGCCGTGCCCGATGTGCCCGTCTGCGAATCGGCCGAGCAGACCGGCTGCGTGGTGACGTGGAATGCGATCGGCCCGAAGGTGACGAAGTGGGCCGACTCGAGCAAGAGCATCTGCGTGAATCCGCTGACCTGGCGCACCGACAGCGCGCCTGCGGACGCGTCGCTCAATATCGGCGGCGTGTCATATGCCGGCACGTTCGAAGGCACGCTCGCGGACGTCAAAGGTGTGCCGCAGGATTTCGTGGAAGCGAAGCCGATCCTGGAGCCGGGCGTCGCCGACGCGCAATGCGTCGACGGCATGCTGCTGGTGAAGGAGATCCACTCGAAATACTACGACGCGCGACCGATGGGTAAAGACAACTACCACATCTACGACTACAGCCTGTTCCACATGAATCTGCGCAAGAACGTGGAGCAGCGCGTGGCGAAGTTCCTATCCCAGAATCGCTTCTCGCTGGTACAGCCGGATGGCGAGCCACACGAACAGCCCGCCCAGCAGTAGCGTGGTGCCCGCCGAGATCAGCGCGTGCAACGGCGGAATCGAATCGCCGCGCATCAGGCTCGTCGCGAGCAGATGTTGACTGAGGCTCGGGATCGTCATCAGCGCCGCGCTCGGCTTCGTACCATTCACGACGGCGTACATGATCGGCGCGATCGGCAGCAGCATCACGACCGATAGCCACGACTGAGCTTCGCGATTGCTGCGCGTGAACGACGCAACCGCCGTCATCAAACCCGCGCCGAGCGGCACGAACGGCAGCATCACCGCGAAGATCGCCAGCACGACGCGCGGCCCGAAGTTCGCGGACATGCCCAGCGCTTCCAGCGGAATGAACTGCAGCACGATGCCGAACGCGGTCAGCGTGAGCAGCAGCGAGATCGACATGAACGCCGATGTCGCGAGCATCTTGCCGACGATCAGCTCCGCGCGTTTCACCGGCAGGCCGAGCAACGGCTCCAGCGAGCCGCGCTCGCGCTCGCCCGCGGTCGTGTCGATCGCGAGATAAAAGCCGCCGACCAGCATCGACATGAACGAGAAGTACGTCATCATCCCGAGGATCAGCAGCGAGCGCCCCGCCGGTGTCGCGACGTCGAGCGTGCGCACGTCGACAGGCTGCACGACCTCCGGACTGATGCCGCGCACGAGCAGACGCAGCGCCGCGAGCTGTCCGCCGTACGCTTGCAACAGCTGGCGCGCGCGATTCGCGCTCGCACCCGTCTGTTGATTCGCGGTATCCACGACGAGATCGAGCGGCGCTGGCCTGCCCGCCTGCAGCTTCTCACCGTACTCGGCGTCGATGAGCAGCACGAGTTCCTCGCGCCCCGCCCGGACCTCGGCGATCGCCTGGTCCGCCGCAAACGTCACCGTCTTGACCTGCACGCCGTTCTCTTCGAGAAAGTGCACGAGATTCGGCGCGTGCTCGATGCCCGAGACGGACAGCCGCAGCGGCTTGTCCTGGCTTTCCACCGCGCGCTTCGACGCCAGCGAGGTCGTCAGGCCGAAAATGACCGGCGCGAGCAGCACGCCGAACAGGAACGCCGAGATGATCACGCGCCGGTCGCGCAGGTTCTCGAGCATTTCCTTGGCGAAGACGATGCGGGTTGCGCGCGTCATGCTGCGACCCCGCCGTCAGCGGCGCGTACGAACGCCTCCTCGAGATCCGCGGCGCCGGTCGCCGCGAGGATTTCCGCGGGCGTGCCGCGCACGGCGACGCGGCCGTGCGAGATGATCACGATGTCGTCGCACAACGCAGCGACTTCCTGCATCACGTGACTGGAAAACAGCACGCAGCGGCCCGACGCGCGCAGCTGCCGGATCAATTCGCGCAGCATGCGCACGGCGTTGACGTCGAGTCCGTTGGTCGGCTCGTCGAGAATGATCGTGCGGGGTTCGTGCACGAGCGCGCGCGCCAGCGCGACCTTCAGCTTCTCGCCCTGCGAATAACCCTTGGCGCGCCGGCTCGCGACCTCGCCGAGCGCAAGACGCTCGATCAGCTCGTCGGTGCGGCGATCCAGCTCCGCGCCCGTCAGCCCGTGCATCTTGCCGTAGTAGCGAATGTTCTCGCGGCCCGTGAGATGCGCATACAAGCCGCTCGCATGCGGCAGCACGCCGAGCGATCGCCGCACCTGCAGCGGTTGCTCCCCGCAATCGAAACCGTCGACGACAGCAGTGCCGCTGTCGGACCGGATCACGGTGCTCAGGATCCGCAGCGTGGTGGATTTGCCGGCGCCGTTGTGGCCGAGCAGCCCGGTGATGCGGCCGTCCTGCGCCTCGAACGACACGTCGCTCAAGGCCTGCACGGCGCCGAATTTCTTGCTCAGGGTTGCTACGCGAATCATGGCGCCGTCGCGCTCCGCGACAGCATGAACGGAGTCGGGCCGATGCTGCGCACGCAGGCATCGTCCAGGTCGGTGGTCGTCCCGGCGGCGATGAAGTCGGTCATGAGCCGCGGAATGCAGCCCGTCCCGAATTGCCCGTGACCCTGGCCGGCAGCGACCAGGTGCTTGCCGTTGCGCAGCCCCTTCATCACCTGATCCCCGTAGCGTTGCGGCGTCACCGGATCGTCGGTGCCGGACAATACCAGCGTCTGAACATCGCTCTGCAACGGTTTGCCGAAGTCTGCGTCGACTGGACCCCGCGGCCACTCCGCGCAGACTGCACGCATGCCGTTCATGAATGCCGTACCCAGGTAGGTCTTTGCGAGCTCCGCCTCGGTGACCTTCTCCCGATCCCAACGCGGCGCGTCCTCGCTGCACACGACGGCGAAGTTCATGCCTTCGGCGATCTGCTCTTCGAGGGCATTGGCGACGCGCAAGTACTGCGCTGCCAGCGCCTGCGGCTCGCGCAGCGACTGCGCTTCGTGAATCAGCAGCGGCAGCGTCGACACCGTTTCGTCTGCGTAGCTCAGCAACCGAACCGCGGCGCCCAGGCGCGCAACATCCAGCTTCGTGGTCGTCAGCGTGCCCGTGAGCGGATCCGGAATCGAGACCGTGACCGGCTCCCTGCGCAAGCGCTCCTGCAGCGCCGCGAACTGCGCGGGAATCTGCGGAAACACGCGCGCGCACTGCGTGTCGCGCGCGCAGCGGTGCAAGGCGCTGTCGAGCGCGTGCTGAGCTTCGATTGCAGCGTCGGGCCCGAGCGCAAGTTCGGCGGGCACGACGCCGTCGAGGATTGCGGTGCGCACGCGGCTGGGATAGCGACGCATGTAATGCTGCGCGACGCGCGTGCCGTAGGAGATTCCGTAGAGATTGACCTGGTCGTAGCCGAGCGCGGCTCGCACCTCGTCGAGGTCGCGCACGGCGATGCTCGTGGTGTAGTAGCGCGGGTCGCCGGGAAGCGAGGCGAGGCACTCGCGCACCAGCGCCTGCAGCTTCTGCGGATCGAGCGCCGTGAAATCGGAGTCGTCCGGCAGCTTGCAATCGAGCTGGTTCGAGCGTCCGGTGCCGCGCTGATCGACCAGCACCACGTCGCGGTCGCGCCGGATGCGTGCGAATGACGGAGCCACGCTCAGATAGAAATCGCTGGCGGCCTGTCCGGGACCGCCGCTCAGGATGAACACGGGATCGGCCGCCGGCTTCAGGCGTAGCGCCGGGATCACCGCGACGTACAGCTCCAGTTCTTTACTGCTGGGATCGTCACGGTTTTCCCGCACATGATACGAGCCGCAGCGGGCTGCGACACTGCCCCCGCCTGTGGCGCTCTCGACGCGACAGTCGTCCAGCCGCAGCGCCGAGTCGGCGGATGCAGCACGGATTGCGCTGCAAAATATCCATGCCACTAACCAAGGAACCTGTACCCGCATGAGCTGTCCGGACGTTGTAGTCGAATGCATCGGCGACAGTTTGATACATTCGCACGCCTGTCGGGGATCATCCATGGAGTCGCAATGAGAATTCGAACGCTGCTCACCGCTTCGCTCCTGGCAGCATTGCCGCTGTCGGGCGCGCTGGCCAAAGACGCTGCACTGGCCAAGGCCGTCGCAGACGCCAACCGCACCCCGACGCTGGTCGCGCGCGACTCGGCGCGGCATCCGCAGGAAGTGCTGGAATTCGCCGGCATCAAGCCCGACATGACGGTCGTCGAGATCTCCCCGGGCGGCGGCTATTGGACCGAGATCCTCGCCCCGTACCTCAAGGACAAGGGCACGTATTACACGGCGATGACGCCGCCAGGCGCCAGCGAGCGCGCGGCGAAGGCTGTGGCCGACTGGGACAAGAAGCTCGCGGACAACAAGGCCCGTTGGGGCGCCGTGAAGCGCACCGAGTTTGGCAAGGGCGCCTATGAGATCGCACCGGCCGGCTCCGCCGACCTGGTCATGACATCGCGCAACGTCCACAACTGGATGGGCGCGGGCTTCGCCGACGAGGCGTTCGCCGCGTTCTACAAGGCGCTGAAGCCGGGCGGCACCCTGAGCGTCGAAGAGCATCGCGGGCCGGCGGACAAGCCGCAGGATCCGAAGGCCCAGAACGGCTACGTGCGCGAGGATCACACGATCGAGCTGGCGAAGAAGGCCGGCTTCGAGCTCGTCAGCCGCTCCGAGGCGCTGGCGAACAAGAAGGACACGAAGGATTGGCCGCAGGGCGTGTGGACGCTGCCGCCGACGCTCGCGCTCGGCGACAAGGATCGCGAGAAGTACCTCGCCATCGGCGAGGCCGACAACTTCCTGTTGAAATTCCGCAAGCCGAAGTAGGACAGGCCATGGATGAAGACGTCAAACGCTGGGTCTACTGGGCGATCCCGGTCATCGTAGTGATCGGCGCGGGCGTCGCGTTCTACTACTACCGCACTCACAACGCGCCGAAGCCAGAGCCGGCGGCGCAGGTGCAGCCGGCGGCGACCACCGAGCCGCCGGTGCAGCAGCATCCGATCGAGCAGGAAGATGCGGCGAAGCCGCTGCCCGATCTCGCGAACAGCGACAGCAATGTGCAGGAGTCGCTGGTCGGTGCTCTGGGGCGCTCGCTCGAGCAGGTGCTGGTGCCGAAAGACATCGTGCGCCACGCGGTCGTCACCATCGACAACCTGCCACGCAAGAAAGTCGCGATCCAGTTGCGGCCGATCAAGCCGACCGCCGGCGAGTTCGTCGTCGCGCCGGGCGGCGAGCCGACGCTGAGTGCTGACAACGCGCAGCGCTACGCCGCCGCGATGACGGTGGTCAAGAACGCGGACGTGAAGCAGCTCGTATCCGTCTATCGCCACTTCTATCCGCTGTTCCAGCAGGCGTATGTCGATCTGGGATATCCGGACGGTTACTTCAACGATCGCCTGGTCGAAGTGATCGATCATCTGCTCGCCACGCCCGACGTCGCCGGCCCGATCAAGCTGACGCAGCCCAGCGTGTTCTATCAGTTCGCGGATCCCTCGCTCGAGGAGCGCTCCGCCGGCCAGAAGCTGATGATCCGTCTCGGGCCCGAGAACGCAGCGCTCGTCAAAGACAAGCTGCGCGAGCTGCGCAAGGAAGTCGCGAAGCAGCAGGCGGGTCAGCAATGAGGGGGCAGCATGCACAAGATCGCAGTGGTGCTGGCGATCGCGGCAGTGGGCGAAGGACTGCTTGCGCTCCATCTGGTTAAGCAGCTGCACCAGGAGCGCGAGAGCGCTCAGGCACTGCAGGCTCGCGTAACCGAACTCGAACGGCGCGCGCCGCAACCAACGGCGGGCGCTGCGTTCGTCGCGGTTCCGACCCAATCGGCAGCTGCACCGTTCACCGTCATCAATGCCGGCGCCCGCGCGCCCTCGCAGGAACAGGCGCAGCAGCCTGCCGGACCGACCGAGCCCGATGCGGATGAGATGCGCAAGCAGATGATCGCGAGCTTCGAGCGCCAGCACGCCTTGCTGCGCGACCCGGAATATCGCGAGGCCATGGTGGCGCAGCAGAAGATCATGCTGATGCGCATGAATCCCGACATCGCCAGAGATCTCGAGCTGTCGCCCGAGCAGATGGATCGGCTCTACACGACCCTGGGCGAACAGTTCGTGCGCCGGATGGAAAGCCAGGAATACCTCGGCGATCTCGCCACCGATCCGCAGGGGATGCAGGCAAAGATGGAAGAGGCGAATCGCAAATCGGCCGAGCTGCAGCGGGTCGAGATCGCGGAAGTCAGAAAAGTGCTGGGCGACGCCAAGTTCCGCGAGTACGAGGCCTACGTCACCATGGCCGGTCCGCGCAGCGAAGCGAGCCGGATCCGGGAATCCCTGGCGACCGCCGGCGTGCCCCTCGACGACACTCTCGCGCTGCCGCTTGCCAAGGCTCTGAACGAGCATCAGCAGAAGGCCGCGCGGGCGGCGCCGATGAGGCCGGAGGCATCGTTCGTCTCGCCGCACGGACTCGCAAATGAGCAGGTCCGACTCAACACCGTAGAGAATCAGCGGGAGCAGCTGGAGAGTATCGAGACGTACCAGCGCCAGCAGCGCGAGGCGCTCGCGCGCATCCTCTCGCCGCAGCAACTGAAGGTCATCGAAGAGGAACAGGAATCCTCGCTGCAGCTCCAGCGGGCACAATTGCGCGTCATGCAGGCGCAGCCCCCGGACTCCGACTGAATGAGCGCGACTCCGACTCTCCTGCTCGCCGCAACACTGATCGCTACAGGCGCGAGCGCATTCGCAGACGAGGCGAGGGCCCCGCGCGGCGCCGACGCAATCCTCAATCAATACTGTAATGTGTGCCACGCGACCGGCTGGAACGGCGCGCCGCTGAGCGGCGATCCGAACGACTGGCAGCCGCGTCTCACTGCGGGCTTCGATACGCTGTTCAAGAACGCCAAACAAGGCATCAACACCATGCCGCCCATGGGCACGTGCACGGACTGCACGGACGAAGAGCTGGAGGCAGCGATCCGCAAAATGCTGCCGTAACGGGGAGCTACGGGTGCAGAGAACGATTTCGATAGCGCTCGCTTTCATGGCGAGCACGGCAGCCTTTGCGGCAGATACACAGCGCGGCGAATGGCCGTACTACGGCGGCGACGCAGGCAGCTCGAAGTATTCGCCGCTCTCGCAGATCGATGCGGGCAACGTCAAAGCACTGGAAATCGCGTGGACGTGGAACAGTCCCGACGACGCGTTGGTCGGCAGCAGCACGCGCGAGCGGCCCGGCTACTTCAAACCCACGCCGATCATGATCGGCGGCGTGTTGTACACGAGCACCGCCTTCAGCCAGATCGCTGCGATCGACGCTGGTTCCGGCACCACGCTCTGGACCTTCGACCCGCATGACTACGCCAGCGGGAGGCGGCCGACGAACTCCGGCTGGCAGCACCGCGGCGTCGCGTACTGGTCCGGCAAAGTCGGCGGCCGCGACGAGCAGCGCATCGTCATCGCGACCGGCGTCGGCGAGCTCATCGCGGTCAACGCGCGCACGGGCCAGCTCATCACATCGTTCGGCAAGGAGGGCCGGGTCGATCTGCTGGCCGCGCTGATCCGCAAGGAAGAAGACCGGCGCATGGTCGGCTTCAACGCGCCGCCGACGATCGTCGGCAACTCGGTCATCGTCGGCTGCACCGTGTTCGATCGCCCCACTGCGCCGGAGATGCCGGCCGGGCACATCCAGGCATTCGACGTCGTGACCGGCGCGCCGAAGTGGATCTTCCACACGGTGCCGCAGGACAAGGAGCCGGGCGTCGAGACGTGGCAGAACGAATCCTGGAAGTTCACGGGCAACACCAACGCGTGGGCGCCGATGAGCGCGGATCCGCAACTCGGGCTCGTGTTCGTGCCGGTCGGCACGCCGACGAACGACTACTACGGCGGCGATCGCAAGGGTGCGAACCTGTACGCGGAGAGCCTGCTCGCGATCAATGCGGACAGCGGCAAGCTCAAGTGGCACTTTCAGGGCGTGCACCACGGCTTGTGGGATTACGATTTTCCGGCTGCGCCGACGTTGATCGACATCAACGTCGATGGCCGCCGCATCAAGGCCGTCGCCCAGGTCAGCAAGCAGGGCTTCACGTACGTGTTCGAGCGCGCGACCGGCAAGCCGGTCTGGCCGATCGAAGAGCGGCCCGTGCCGCAGTCGACCGTGCCGGGCGAGCAGTCGTGGCCGACGCAGCCGTTCCCGACCAAGCCGCCGCCGTTCGCGAAGCAGGGCATCACGGAAAACGACCTGATCGACTTCACGCCCGAGCTGCGCGCCGAAGCGCTGAAGATCGCGTCCGACTACACGCTCGGCCCGATCTTCACGCCACCCACTGTCGTCGGCGAGAACGGCAAGAAAGGCGTGCTGCAGGTTCCGAGCGCAGCAGGCGGTGCGAACTGGGGCGGCGCCGGCTTCGATCCCGAAACGGGTTACCTGTATCTGCAGTCGGCGAACATCCTGTCGCTGGGCGCGGTCGTGAAGAGCGATGGCGCGCAGAAGTCCACCTACACGATCCGCAACGTCGTGGGACCGCTGGGTCCGCGCGGCCTGCCGCTCACCAAGCCGCCGTACGGCGTGGTCACCGCTTACGATCTTAACAAAGGCGAGATCGCCTGGCAGGTCGCGCACGGCGACGGGCCGCGCGATCACCCGGACCTGAAAGGCCTGAATCTGCCGCCGCTCGGCGCTTCGAGCCATTCGTTCGTCTCGAACGGCGGGCCGCTGGTGACGAAGACGCTGGTGTTCTTCAACCAGGCGCAGGCGAAGGCAGACCTGTCGCTGTCGCCGACCGAGTACTTCATGCACGCGTTCGACAAGAAAACCGGCGCGCTGGTGTGGGAATATCGGCTCAAGGAGCCGCCGTTCGGCACGCCGATGACGTACAGCCATGCCGGCCGTCAGTACATCGTGGTGGCGACGGGTGGCGTCGGTGTGCAGGGTCGCCTGGTCGCGTTCGCGCTGCCGGCCGCAAAACCTGGAGAGTGAGACGATGCGCGCAAGTCATCTCGTGAAGCTGCAACTGATGTCGTTGGCGATGCTCGCGCTGTGCGCATGCGGAGGCTCGCAGGCTCCGCCGCCACCGCCGCCGCCTCAATCGGCCCCGGGTGCCGCGATCGGGAACCACGAGCCCGCGAATGGTGCCTTCGTCGGCCGCGTCTGGCGCTCGTCGGAGACCGGTAAGCCGCTCGGCACGGTCATGATCTTCCTGCCGGATCGACTGCTGCTGATGGACTCGTGCTTCGAAACGTTCCGCATCTCGCAGTGGGGCGTGGCCGGCAACAACATCCGCTGGCTCGAGGACACGGTGCCGATCGAGGCGGAAGTGATCATGCCGAGCCCGAACGAGCTGACCTTGCGCGTCGGCGGCAAGGACCAGACGTTCGTCGCGATGACCGACGCCTGGACCTGCCCCGATATGCCGAAGTGATCGGCGCGCCTCAGCGCGCCGAAGCCTGAGGACGCGAGCGATTCCAGCGCCGGCGGCGATTGCTTCGCTGCTGCCCGTGAGGCTGCTGCTTCTGCGAATTCCCGTGTGACTGCTTCTGCGCGTGCGGCCGCGACTCAGGTTGCCGCTGCTGTTGCGCGGGCGCGGCCTGACGTTGTGGTTGCGGCTGCGCGCGCTTGAAGTGCGGCAGCGGCAGCTGCGGAATCGGCTTGCGCAGCACCTTCTCGATATCCTTCAGCAGACCGGCCTCATCCTGTGCGACCAGCGACACGGCGATGCCCGTGGCACCCGCGCGGCCGGTGCGGCCGATGCGGTGCACGTAATCTTCCGGCACGTTCGGCAGCTCGTAGTTGACGACGTGCGGCAGCTCTTTGATGTCGAGGCCGCGCGACGCGACTTCGGTCGCGACCAGCGCACGCACGTCGAAACGCTTGAAATTGGCGAGCGCCTGCGTGCGCGCCGACTGGCTCTTGTTGCCGTGGATCGCAGCAGCCTCGATGCCATCGTCCTGCAGCTGCTTCGTCAGACGATTCGCCCCGTGCTTGGTGCGCGTGAACACGAGCACCTGCGACCAGTCGCCGTCGTGGATCAGGTGCGACAGCAATGCGCGCTTCTGATCCTTCTGCACCATGTACGCGCGCTGCTCGACGGTATCGACCGCGGCATTGCGACGCGCGACTTCGATCTCGACCGGCTGATGCAGCAGGTTCTGCGCGAGCTTGCGGATGTCGTCGGAGTACGTCGCCGAGAACAGCAGGTTCTGCCGCTGCTTCGGCAGCAGCTTGATGACGCGGCGGATGTCGGCGATGAAGCCCATGTCGAGCATGCGGTCTGCTTCATCGAGCACGAGGATCTGCACGCGCGACAGATCGACCGTGCCCTGCTGGGCGTGATCGAGCAGTCGACCCGGCGTTGCGACGAGGAT